>JALZIB010000033.1 GCA_030860505.1 Actinomycetota bacterium | reverse complement strand
GGAGTTGGGCGAGGCTTTGTCCGCTCAGGAGGTGATCGGTCGTGCTGGAGGCATTCTGATGGAGAGGGATTCTCGTAGTGCCGACGAAGCGCTACAGATCCTTCAAGCGCGGGCTGAAGACCTGAAGAAGAAGATCAACGTCGCGGCGGACCAGGTCATCGCATCCTCAGAGCGAGAACGCGAGGAGTTGAAGCTCCCAGAAGGATTCGGGGATCGGTGCTTAGCAGCACCCAAGCCAAGCGCCGTCGCCCTCGCCGGACGTCTACTCCATGGCTCGCCCCCGCAGCTCTCTTCATCGCCCTTCTTATCGGTGTCTTGGTGATGAGCCTCCAGCTCGCGGGCGCGCGTCGAGAGGCCGAAGCTTAGGGTGAGGCGCTTCGTGCGGTGCTCGTTAACGACAACGGTGCCCTTGCACTAAGTGGCGCCTCCGGCGCGCGCGCCGGCCTGGTTACCGCCGAACAGGGGTCGATCTATATCCAGAGCATCGCGCGATCCGACGGCGGCGTGCCTTTCGTGCTGCCCTCGGCCGGCCCCTATCCACGCGCGCCGTGGTGGAAGACGGAGGAGAACCCGGCGAGTTCGTTGCTACCCACCGTGGGCCTCGCCGCGATTCTCCACAAGCACGCGGTCGACCATCCGTGGGTTGAGGTCGCGACGGATTTCTGCTGGCGCAACATCGATGGTCTCGAGAAGACGAGTCCCTACGAGGTGATGATGGTGTTGCAGTTCCTCGAGAACGTTGACGACCGGGCAAGAGCGGAGGAGTCGTTCGCCCGGATAGGACCGATGATCCACGAGCAGGGCCTGGCGGAGCTGGACCCGCAGGCGCCGGGCGAAATCCACACGCCGCTGGACTTCGCGCCCAGTCCCGACAGCATCGCGCGACCCCTGTTCGACGACGACATCGTTCACGGCCACCTCGACCATCTCGCCGAGGCACAGAAGGACGACGGTGGCTGGATGTTCAACTGGCAGACCTGGAACGAAGCGACGACTCAGGAATGGCGCGCGATCCTCACGATCGAGGCGCTCATGACGCTCCGCGCTTACGGACGGCTCGACCACGCGCACCTCACGCGTGACAGCCAGCAGCTCGGGGGCCTGCCGCCCGCCGCACTGCTCGACTGGGAGGCGCAACGTGTGGGACATCCGGACGAACCCCGCGGCCCCGACGAGGCGACGCCGAGAACCAACAGTTAGGGCAGGCACATTGAACTGGGTCACTCACTCACGCGGAGGAATCTGCTGAACGCACCAACCGTTTCCGTCCGGATCATCGAAGAGAGCACATCCGACCATATCGAGTGACTCTCCTACACGGGCGGGTCGATATTCTCCCGACTCGAACACCTGGACTTCACCGACGTCTACACCTCGCTCGACGAGATGATCGCGCGCCGCACGCACGTCTCCTACTACAAGGAACAAGTCCTGAACGGAGCCCGCCGGCCTGTCGGCGCTTCCTCTCCGCAAATGGATCGAGCAGCCCGATCCGCGAGGAGTCAACTGGAGAAAGCGAAAGTCATTGACGGTGTGGTCGATGTCGACGTTGAACCCAACCTTTTCGGCGTAGAAGTCCCTCGATCGGTCTAAGTCGGAAACCGGGATCGTCACGACTTCGAGCTTCCATTCCATGATGGGGCTCTCTCCTTTGCCGTCCAGTGGCTCCAGAGGATAACGTTACGTCGGCGGAACTGATCGGCAGCCTGCCACACATCCAGTGGGCGCCTCGAGGCGTGATGCAGGATCGCTCGGGGTCGGACAACACGGCGTGGAAGTGGAAGGGCCTTCAGGCACTCCGACCAGGAATCTTTGCAGCGACGTTCCTTGATTGTGCGCGACCCAGGGTGCCGTCAGCCATTGAATAGCCGCGGCACCGTTACCGCGCTGGTCAGATATAGACCAAGCGCCGACTTCGGTGTGTGGCGCATACCTAGCCTGACCAAGTCGCGTCCGACCAGCCGATCCGGCCACGGGTGTCAGCATGATGGAAGCTCGCGTAGATCCCGCGACCGTCAGCCTTGCCCGCGGTGAAGGCGTACCACTCTTCCGGAGAGCCGGTCTCACACGTGACATCGACAGCGACGGCGCCGAAATTGCGTCCGGGATAGTCGTAGATGTGGACCGAGTTCCGCTCGCCGCCCACCGAAGCGTTGTAATCAGCGGGCCGGTATCCCGAGTTGATGTGCACCGGGCCGAACTTCTTGCGCAGGGGTTCGCCGATCCGCTCGCACCATTCTTTAACGGCGGACTCGGCCGCTTTAGGTAGGGACTTCCCGTTCCGGCAGTCAAATTCAGCGTAGGCGAAATGGGAGGAGGGACGGTCCATGCGGTCATGGATCTTCTGCCGGCGCGCGCGCATCCGCTTCAACGCCTCGCGATCCTCCTCGCGCTCGTTGATCGTCTCGTCCAAGACCCTTTCCGCCTCGGTTTCGCGGTCCCTAAGCCTGTCGAGCCTGTCGATCAGCCGGTCTCGAGTTGCAAGTCCCTCCTCGATCAGTCCGGAGAGGTTTTCGAGGCGCGCCCCAAGTCGGGAGATCTGCTCAGCGTCGCCGTCTGTATCTCCTCCGACTAGGCCTTCGGGAACCTCCCCGGCTGCGGCTCGAAGCCGTTCAACCTCCTCCTCGAGCTCGGCTACGTGCAGATCCTCTCGGACTTCCTTAACCACGGCGCGTCGATGGTCCAGCTCCAACCGAATCTGCTTCAGCTCGTCGCGTAGCTCGTCCACCCGCGCGTCGACTTTGCTCACTTTCTTCTGAGCGCGCGCAGTTTTGGCCCGGCCGCCCTTCAGGTCCTTTAGCTTCGCCTCGATTGCCTCGTTCATCTCGGCGACGTTCAACTTAGCCATAAAACTCCTCCTTCCGTATCAGATTGGCGTCCGCTCGCGACGCGCCAGGTTCTGTCGCGACGCCGGGGCTCAGCGCGATCCCGCTCCCTGATCGTGGGCGGTTGGCTACCGCCTCGGGCAAAGGCTCCTTTCTCCATGCGACGTCGCACTCCCTCCACGATATCGCCCTCCGATTGCATGGCCTGGTGGTGGTAGTTGTCGAATTCGGTAGCTTCAGGGCAAATCGCCACGACCAGGGTGTCGTGTCATCGAGATTCTCTAGCGTCAGGATTCTCCTTCGCGATTGGGGGCAGGTTTGGCTCGATTCCAAGGTCGACTTGCGGGCGTCGAGCCGCGCTCGTCTGATGTGATTCTGCGCGCACGTTCTGCCCGAGTTCGGGCAACGGCCACTTGTCGCCGTTCCGAACGCAGACGTCCGATCATGGGTGGTGCGCCTTGGGGCCGGTGGCTTGAGTGCTTCCACACTTCCGTCCACCTTGCTTCCTTCTACCCCAAGGGTGCTAGCGGCAGCGGGTGGGTTCCTCTGCGTCGAGACGCGGAGATTCTCCCGTGGGGACGTCGAAATAGGTCACGTGTAGTTCCAGTGGCTCGGTCGAGCTCGCGTTCCGTCCTTATGTGTACGTTGCCACGGCCCACGTCAACGAAGGCCTCACCAGTGCTGTAGTTGTGAGTGGAGCACGCCCGATCGGCCATCGTCAGGGTCATGGCCCCGACTTACCACGACCACCGCCGGTCCCGGATGCGTGTGCCAACCTGTGTGTCCGCCGGGCGCGAGCGTGATTTGCTGGGCCACGACCTCTGAGGGGTCCTCCATCGAGACCACGACGGGCTTGGTGCCGTGGTGCTTGATCTTGAGTTTCATCCTGACGTCGTCGGTGAAGTGACCGCGACCGATGATCGGAGCGGTCACGATGCCGGAAGGAGGAGTGGCCACACGGATGTTCGATGGAGCATCAAAGCCGGTTCGTCGGAGAAGCCGGCTGGGGTGAGGCATAGCGACGCACTGACTCATGATGGGGGTTACGGAGGCGCGCGCTGCAGGTAGTAGGTCAATTTTGGATGACGGGTTTGGGCTGGGCATACCGCAGCTGGATTGAATGGAGGGGATCGCTACATGAAGGTGGCCGTTTTCGGCACTGGTGGAGTCGGCGGATACTTCGGTGGGCGGCTGGCACTTGCCGGCACTGAGGTGCACCTAATCGCTCGGGGTGCACACTTGGAAGCGCTGAGGACGAGCGGGTTGAGGGTAACGAGCCCCAAGGGCGACTTCCAAGTCGATCTGCCGGCGACCGATGATCCTTCGCAGGTTGGTCCGTGCGACTACGTGCTCTTCTCGGTGAAGTCGTTCGACACAGACGATGCCGCCGAGCACCTTTCCACCTTGATGGGGGACGAAACCGCGATCATCTCGTTTCAGAATGGAGTCGACAACGAAGAGAAGATTGCTCGCGTGCTTGGACGTGAGCACGTCATGGGCGGGGCTGCCTACATCTTTTCTACGATTGTTGAGCCGGGGGTCGTCGCTCACACTGGTGGGCCGGCGCGCATTATGTTTGGAGAAATGGATGGGTCGCGCAGCCAACGCGCGGAGCGCTTCTTGGACATGTGCCGAAAGTCGGGCATAGATGCCGATCTCTCCGATGAAATTCACCGGGTGTTGTGGGACAAGTTTGCTTTCATTTGTGCACAGGCGGGGTTAACCGCCGCCGTCCGCCTTCCCATCGGCGATGTGAGAACGGTCGACCAGAGTTGGACGGCGTTTAGAAGGGTTGTCGAGGAGGTCTGCGCGGTTGCCGCGGCCGAGGGCGTCGAACTTCCGAGTGATACCGTGAAGCGGCACGCGAGCTTTGCCGAACGACTCGAGCCCACCGGCTACTCTTCTTTGTACGACGACCTCACAAACGGACGGCGTATGGAGCTGGAGGCGCTGCACGGCACGGTCGTACGGCGGGCGCACCACCACGAACTTTCGGTTCCCGTCTCAGAGACGATCTACGCGATTCTCAGGCCCTGGGCCGTTCGAAACGAGGTCGCACCCCGCTCGTGACCAGCCGATTGCCGGGTCGTGAGGACCTCGCTGCCAATGCCAGCGCATTCGCCGCGGCCCTCTTGTTCGGAGCCTCGGTCGTGGCGGTGCGCGTTGCGGTTCGTGACATCCCACCCACAACCCTAGCGGTTTTCCGTTTCGGACAGGGAGCGCTGGTTCTGTTCGTTGCGACTGCGGTAATAAGACCAGCACTATTGCGCGTGGACCTCCGAAGCCTTCGCGTTTCCGCACTCCTGGGCGCGATCTTCTTCTCTCTATTTCCTCTCAGCTTCAACGCAGGTCTGCAATTCACCCAGGCAACACGTGGTGCGCTGATGCTCGCCACAATGCCGGTATGGAGCATGTTGCTGGCGCGGTGGTTCATCGGGGAACGACTTGGTGCCCGGCGAACGGTGGGAGTCGGCTTGTCTCTGTGCGGGGTGCTGATCGCAGTAAGCGAACGGGGCCTCAACTTGGAGACCGAGGGCCGGGCGTTGTTGGGAGATGCTCTGGTGCTCCTTACTGCCTTTTTGGGGGCGCTGTATGGCGTTCTGGCAAAGCGGGCCCTCCACCACCAACACCCGCTCACGGTGGTTTCTTACGCAATGCTGATTGGGACACTCTTTCTCCTTCCCATCGCGCTGTGGGAGGGCATCCTCGAAGAGTTCGGACAACTCAGTTCATCACTTGCACTGATCGTGCTGTTCCTTGGCATTCCGGGGGGTGCAGTCGCCTTCGGCATGTGGACTGCGGCACTGGCGCGTCTATCGCCGACACAGGTGGCCGTCTACGTCAACTTGAATCCCATCGTTGCAGCGATGCTCGGGGTGCTGTTGCTCTCGGAGCGGGTCACGCCGGTCTTTTTGCTCAGCTTTGCGACCGTGACCGCGGGAGTTGGGTTGGTGAACTGGCCCGAGCGGGAACGGAGCAGTGTCCGCGCATAGCGGCGGCGTCACCTGCTTAATGAGGATCGCGGTCGCGATCGAGGCTGTGCCCGATCACTACTAACTCGGCTTGACATGATCCGAAACAGCGGCCATCGGCGACCCCTCCAATAGGACATGATCTGTGACAACGGTTTTGGGACAGCTGCTCTTAAGGCCGCGAGCCATCCGCGACAGGACGCTGAGTCCTCCCGGCACCAGCAGGTCAGACCTTCTTCGCGCGGCTCCGTGATACTCGGGGCGGCTCGCCGGGCTGCTTCGGGTAGACCGGAGGCCACGGTGCGTCCATAAGGCCGTTCGCTCGGTCGCGCTCATGCATCGCGAGTAACGGCTCGAGTGTCTGCGGGTTCGCGTTCATCTCCAACCACGGATCGCCGCGAGCTTCGATTCGCGCGGGCAGCGAGGCTATCGACAACTCGTCGGGATGTATCACGTCGATCTCGTCCCACGTGATAGGTGTCGACACCTGGGCTCCCGCGCGAGCGCGTACGCACCATGCGCCGAAGACTGTCTTGTGTGGAGCGTTCTGATTGAAGTCGACGAACACCCGCGCGCCTCGATCTTCTTTCCACCACTGAGCGGTCAGGATGTCGGGGCGGCGTCGCTCGAGCTCTCGCGCGACGGCGACCGCTGCGGATCGAACCTGGTAGGAGTCCCACCTCGCTTCGAGCCGGACGTACACGTGGAGCCCTCTGTTTCCAGTCGTCTTCGGGTAGCCGACGATCTCCAATTCATCGAGAAGGCCTCGAAGCTCGCGGGCCGCGTCGCGGATGCGGGAGAAGTCGGTTCCCGGCTGCGGATCCAGGTCCAGCCGAAGCTCGTCCGTGAACTCAGGCTTGGCGGCGAGATAGGGCCAGACATGGAAGCCGAGGCAGCCCAGGTTGGCAGCCCACACGATGTGCGCGATGTCGGCCGCGACGAGCGCACGGGACTCTGTTCCGTTCGGTGTGGTGACGGTCGTCGCCTGCAGCCATGACGGAGCGGAGCCGGGCACGCGTTTCTGATAGAAGGACGAACCCGTCGCGCCATGCGGGAAGCGCTGCATGAGCAGAGGCCGGCCGCCCATGGTTCTCATAACGGGTTCTGCGAAATGCAGATAGTGCCTGACGAGGTCGAGCTTCGATTCATCCCGCTCCGGAAAGAGGATCTTGTCCGGATTGCTGACCCTGACCTCGCGGTCCTCGATCACGACGATTTCTTCGGCACGTCCGTTCTGCGTCATACGGATCGGATCATCAGGGCTCGGAGGAGTGGTCTCACAGCTTCACGGCAAGGCGTCCGGGTCGCCCGTCTGTCCATACTCACCGCCGAGGAAGCCACCATGGTCACTCGGGAACATTACCGGGGTCTGCCCGAGCCTTTCTGCAACTGCATGCGCACCGCGGTGAGCCAACTCGCCCTGGGACTCAACTCCAGCAGCAAGGACGACGTGGGTGGATACCGCGCGAAGGGCGTCGGTTCTTGCCTCGGTCATGGCATGTCCTTTCTCGACGGCTCCTTCATATAGACGGGACACGGCGCCAGGACTCATCGCTACATGCGTGCTACCGCCTGGAAGATGTTGGCATGACCCGTATCGTGGGAGAGCAAGACAGCGAGTCCTTATGTGCCGGTCCGGCGATGAGTTTCGGACCTCCCAACGGTCACAGAGATATTGGCGATTCCGAAGCAGGACTCGCTTAGGTGTCGAGCGGCGAGACCCGGCAAACTCGTGGGCATGAGGCTAAGGAAGAGGTAGGAGGTTCGCCATGAACAGACCCCCGATCGTGTCGCCGAAGGAATGGGAGACCGCGCGACAGAAGCTGCTGGTTAAGGAGAAGGAGCTGACGCGGGCGCGCGACGCACTTGCCGCACAGCGCCGCCGGATGCCGTGGATGGCGGTTGAGAAGGACTACCGCTTCGAAGGACCGAATGGCCCGGCCGGCCTGCTCGACCTGTTCGAGGGGCGACGCCAGCTCATCGTGTATCGCTTCTTCTACGGGCCAGAGGTCACCACTTACGCGGAGGCGGGCGGCGCTTACCCGGAGCGGGCCTGCGAGGGCTGCTCCTTGGTCGGCGACCAGGTTGCGCACCCTGCCCACCTGAACGCGCGCGATACCACCCTCGCGTTCGTCTCGCGTGCACCCCAGGCCGAGATCCGGGGCTTGAAGGAACGCATGAAGTGGGACGTCCCCTGGTACACACTCACCGACGATTTCGATGCCGATTTCGACGTGGACCAGTGGCACGGGACCAACGCCTTCATTCGCGATGGCGATCGGGTCTTCCGCACCTACCTCATCGAGAGCCGCGGCGACGAGGCGATGGGGAGCACCTGGAGCTATCTCGACATCACTGCCCTTGGTCGCCAGGAGGAGTGGGAGGACTCGCCCGAGGGCTATCCGCAGACCCCGCCCTATCAGTGGTGGAACTACCACGACGCGTAC
>JALZIB010000022.1 GCA_030860505.1 Actinomycetota bacterium | reverse complement strand
TGCTCCGCCCCCTTGTGCGGTCGATTCGTTTCCGTACTCCAATACTCGGCACTTGGGGCGCGCAGTTGTATACGCAGAAAGACTTATCTTTCCTCTTTCTGGTAGCCGGGCGGTTAGCGCCTGCGCGGAGCCCTGCGGGAGCGGCGGTGGAACTTCGCCTTGGCGTTTTTGCGCCGTTTGGGCGCAGATGGGGGGGCCGGTCGCTGAGCCTGGGCCTGCTCGATGGCCTCGATGACCTCTTTAGTGGACGAATCGTCGGTTGCGCCGGCGTTCAGCAGCAGCTGGAAGAGGACGCTACGTTCGAATTCGGCGACCGAGGACGCGACCTTGTGACGGGGGCCTGTGGGTGAATCCCATTCCGCCACGATCCGCTCGGCATGGGACACGCCCACTCGAAGCGGCGTCTTGCCCACTCTGCCCTGCCAAATCAGCTCTCCTGGTTCCACGGTGTGCACCTCATGATCTCGAATAACAACGAAAACCACTCGTAAAAGGGGAGAACCCAGAGTACCGCCTCGGGGGCCGAAGTCTTTCAGCCGTGTGGTCGCGGCGCGACGGCGGGGAGAGCGCTGGCCCTCCCCGCGTCGATCCTTCTGACCTGGTTACGTTTGTTCTAGGTCCTACGGGAGATTCAGCACCTCGAGAATGGCGTTGAGGATGTTCCTGATGACGCTCAGCAGCCCTCCGCGGTCGAGCAGACCGGCGATGGCGCAAAGGAGGTTGCCGAGGAGGTTGCCCGGACCCGGTTCCCCGGTGATGTCCAAGACGACCCTGTTGAGCTGAATCCGCAGACCCAGCAGGTTGAGGTCCAGCGGCCCCAGCACGAGGTTCAAGATGTCGCAGCTCGCAGCGCGAATCCTTACGGGAGCTACAACTCTCTCGCCCTCGACGAGGCCCTTTTCGCCGCCCCTCTTTCCGAAGACGGCACCATTCAGGTCACCAACCGCCTTCAGTTCCCCGTTGCGCTTCACGAAGCGCTTGACGGTCAGGTCGCCCTCGAACGACTTGTTGCCGTTCTTGTGGAATCCCTCTACCGGAACCGTCGCGGTGTCCGTAGCCTTGGTCTTTTGGCTGGAAGAGACCTCGGCCTTCTCTGCCGACGACGACGGCAACAGCATCAGCGATGCCACCATTGCGGCCGCGAGCAGCGTTGCAATAACTCGGATCTTGCTCAAAGATTTACCCCCTGCTTTGTTTCGGAACGCAGATTGCGCCCCGAGACCACCTGCCCGGCGGCCTCACAGTCATGACGTACTTCCACCCGTGCCAGGCTTCGCACTCCTACCCGCGAAACTCGGGCATATGCCGTTAGTCGCCCGAACTGTGCAGCGCAGCCAAGGAAGAGTTTGGATACCCACCTGAGCGAAACGAGCTCGAGGCCGTCGCTTCCGTATCCGAGGCACAACCCACCCGGCGAGCGCTCTGGCCGGCTGCCCCGGGCGTCGAGTTACCCGGAGGCCACGGCATTTGTGGGGCGTTGGGTAAGTGAACCAACAAGGCCGTCGAGAAGTTGCTACGCCCCAGAGCCTCGTAGGCCGGTCGCCTAGGATCAAGGGCTGCCGAAAACATCGTGTGCACCAACGCGCCTCCAGATCACATGGGCCTCGCCTTCGATCTGCTCTTCGCCGTACTCGAAGGTCGCTCGCCCGTCGTCGGCCCACGTCATCTCGAAGATCCCCTCAGCACCCTTCACACCTTTGACGCGCAAACCTTTGCGGAAAGGCCGCCCCGCCCTCAAGTCTTCCACGAACTTGGCAACCGCAGCCTTGAAACGCGCTTTCTCCTTCGAAGAGAGCGAAGCGTGATCCCTTGCGAACCGGGCGGTCCTCGAGTAGGTGGGCAAAGCTCGATCTCAGGATCTACTCGTCGAAGGAGGCGAGAAAGTCATCGTCGGTCCTGAATATCTCGACGCGCCCCTCGGCGATATCACGAGACGCCTCGCGCTCTCCAGCCTGCCAAGCGGGCGTCCAAAACCAGGCCTGAGTCGCGTCCACGACTTTTTGAGGCTTCAACAGGATGCCCTCGGGAACCATCTCCACCTCGACCGGGTCGCCCTCCTCGAGGTGAGCTCGCTCGCGAATCTCCTGCGGAATGGTGACCTGTCCCTTTGCTCTCATTCTGGTACCCGGCATCCACATCTCCTTTGCTCGAGCCAGAATCATAGTCGACATTCCTACAAACAGAAAGTTAGATTCTCCTACGCAGGGGCATCGGAAAGGGCCGGGCAGCACCCCTCCGGCGTCGAGTTACTCGTAGGTCACGGCATTTGTGGGCGTTGGGTAAGTCAAGAGCAAAGGCCCTCGTCAGAGGGCCTTTGTGGTTGCAGGGGTAGGATTTGAACCTACGACCTCCGGGTTATGAGCCCGGCGAGCTACCAGACTGCTCCACCCTGCCCCTCGAAGATAACAGACGGCTCGCCACACTCGATTCAAGGGGCAGGGCTCACCTCTCAGGGCGAAGGGCTCGCCCCACTCGATTCAAGGGGCAGGGCTCACCTCTCAGGGCGAAGGGCTCACCTCGGGCGTCCTACACCCAGTTCGGCCCGGGGGGCTCGGTCCTTAGTCGCCGGCTCCCCCACCGCCCCCGCCCGAGAGGGCGTCGGCCTGCTCCAGAAGCTGCCCCAGCTCCTCGATGAGCCGTCCGTAGGCCTCGAAGTCGCCGTCGCTGAGAGCCTCCTGGGCGTCTGCATAGACCTGACCGGCCTCGTCGACGATCGCCTGAAGGTCGTCGGCCGGAGCGCCGGGATCTGCCGGCTCCTCCTCGGCCCCCGGATCGTCGCCGTCCTCGGGCGGAGGAGCTTCCTCGTCCTCGGGCGCATCGAGGTCGAACAGCTCGGCCAGAGCCAAGTCGAAGCTGTCGCCCTGCACGACCTCATTGCCGTACACCAGGATGACGGTCTGGAGCTCGGGGATGCCGCCGCCCTCGACACCGGTGGCCGACGCGGCCTCGATAAACAACGGCTGCACGTACAGGATCGAATCGCCGATGGGCAGGTTCACGAGCGAGCCGAAGATGATGTTAGAGCCCCTGTCACTCAGGAGCGTGATCTGCTGGGAGATCTCTTCGTTCTGGTTGATTAGGTTGTTGATCTGAGCCGGACCCTCGACGACGCTGTTGCTCGGGAAGTCGAGGGTCAAAAGCTCGCCGTAGTTCTCGGGGTCGCTGCGCGCGACCAAGATGGCGTTCATGTTGTTGCGTCCGCGCGGCGTAAAGGGACGGGTCAGCACGAACTCCTCGCCCGTCTCGCCGGGAAGCGAAATGAGCAGGTAGGTGGGCGTCACGGCCTCCTCAGACGTGCTCGACGTTCGTGCGATGGCCCATTCGTCGTTGCCCGAGTAGAAGGTCAGGGGATCGCTAACGTGATAGCGCAGGTACAGCTCCGACTGCACCAAGAGCAGGTCCTCCGGGTAGCGGAAGTGCTCCTGCAACCCCTCCGACGGCTCCTCTTGTGTAAACAGATCGGGGAAGGTCCTGCGCCACGCCTCCATGAGGGGATCGTCGTCGTCGACGATGTGGAAGTCCATGGTCCCGTCGTAAGCGTCCACGACGACTTTGACGGAGTTCCTGATGTAGTTCGCCTCGACCTGCAGCGAACCGTTCTCCGGGCTCTGAACGATCTCTGCGAGGTCCGTGCGCTGGGAGTAGGGATAGAAGTTGCTGGTTGTGTAGCCGTCGAGGATCCACTTGAGACCTCCGTCGACCGCTGCGATGTAGGGATCGTCGTCGAGCGCCAGGAAGGGCGCGGCGCGGCGTACCCGGTCGCGTACGTCCTTGTAGAGCATGATGCGGCTGTCCGGTCGGATGTCGTCGGACAGGACCATGTTGAAGTCGCGCTCCCGCACCGCAAAGGCGAGCTTGCGGAAGAACCCGCCCATCTCAATGCCGCCCTCGCCCTCGTAGTTGCTGCGGACCGTCGCCTCCTCGCCCTCGCCCTGATAGTCGATCTCGGCCTGCTCCGTGTTGACGATGGAGTACTCGGAGTCTTCGTAGTTCTCGCCGTAGTAGATGCCGGGCTGGTCGAGCTCGAAGTCGGGCGCATCCCGGGTGACCGAGCCGGGGAGCTCGCTCACCAGAAAAGAGGGCTGCCCCGACACGGTCGACTCGTTCGCGAGGCTCGCGACGACGCCGTAACCGTGGGTGTAGATGAGATGTTCGTTCTGCCACGAGCGGCCCTCGGTGAGGTCCTCGACCGACAGCTCTCGGCCGGACAACAACACCTGGCGCATCTCCCCGTCGACTTCGTAGCGGTCGATGTCAACGTCGGGGAACGCATAGAAGGGCGTGATGGCCTGCAACTGGTTGTAGACGCGCTGCAGCACGTCGGGATCCCAGACCCTCACGTTGCTGAGCAGGGTTTCGTTCGCCTCGATCGCCTCCGTGTCGAGATCGTCGGTTCCGGCGATGGGACGCGAGTCGACGTCGAGCCCGTAACCCTCTCGAGTGGCCTCGATGTTGCGTTCGATGAACGGTCTCTCCCGGCTTGCCTCCTGAGGTTCGACCGAGAAACGCTGCACCCATGCGGGCCATGCGGCCCCCGCAAGGACCGCCGTCAGCACCCAGATCCCGACCGCGGCGAGCGGCAGGGAGAGACGGCGAAAGCGAATGTTCGCGATGAACAAAATGGCCGAGATGACAGAGATGATCGCCAGAAGACGAAGCGCGGGAAGCTGCGCATTGACGTCTGTGTAACTCGCCCCCGTTACCGTTCCTCGCGGCGAGAAGTTGAGCTCAAAGGTGCCGAGGTAGTACTGCGCGGCCTTGACCAGAGCGAGCAGACCAAGCAACACGGAAACGTGGGCCATGACCCCGGACGAGATGCCCGACAGGCCGGCCTCTGGCTGGATAGAGCCGTGGAAGTAGTGAGCGACGAGCGAAACGACGAGAGCGGCGACGATCGCAAACCAGGCCCAGTCGAGCACCAGGTCGAAGAACGGCAGCTCGAAAAAGTAGAAACCGATGTCACGCCCGAACTGCGGGTCCGTCTGACCGAACGAGACGCGGTTGAGATAGAGGGTGAAGGTCTGCCATGCGCTGCTGGCGCCGAACCCGGCCAGCAGACCGAGAGCGATCCCGGCCGCCAAGCGAAGCCACTTGACGTACGGATTGAGCAGCATGCGGTAGCGATCCATCGGATCGGGCCGCTCCGTCTCCTCGACGCGAAAGAGGTTGTAGGCCGAGGCCATGCGGCCCGCGATGACGAGGTTGACGTAGACCACGAGGCCGACGAAGAGGCCGACCACCGCTCCGGTCGCGAGCTGCGCAGAGATCGTGGTCCACAACACCGAGGTGATGCCGATCTCTCGGAACCACAGCACATCGGTGTAAAAGGCAGTCGATGAGAACAATAGGAGCGCAATCGCCGCAACCACTCCGAAAATCAGTGGACCGCGGCTCGAGGTTCTTCGTCTAATGGGAGTCGCCATGGTCGGAAGCGTAGTCGGATTGCGTCGCTAGCGCGACTCGTCGAGAGCGCGTCGGATGTCGGCGATCAAGGTGTCGGGGTCGAAAGGCTTTCCGACGAAGTGAGCCCCGGACCATTCGACCGCCGCACCCTCGCCATCGAGAGTAGGGTCCATACCTGATAGCACGAACACGGGTGTGTCCGCCATGGTGTCGGAAGCGCGCAGGGCGCGGAGCACCTGTTTGCCGGTCATCTTGGGCATCCTCTGGTCGAGCAGAATCGCGTCGGGCCGGCGATCGAGAGCGACGCTCAACGCCTGTTCCCCGTCGGCGGCCGCCACCACGTCGAAGCCCTCATCCTCGAGCACGAACTCGAGGGTCATGCGGACACCGGCGTCGTCCTCCGCGATGAGCACTAGGGGACGCTCCATCAGTCCAGCGGGCTCTTGGCGCCGTCGAGCGGGCTCTCGGGCACCTCGTCCAGCAGCCCGCCGTCGCCTATCGGAGGATCCTCGAGACACGCCAGCGGATTCTCGGGACAGCCGGGCTCTTTCGGCGGTGGCTCGGGCTCCCCGGCGGAATCGCCGCCTCCGTCACCACCCGGTGGTGGTGCGCCACCGCCACCATCTCCGCCACCACCTCCGCCACCATCTCCGCCACCATCTCCGCCACCGCTACCCCCCGTCGCAGGCGGCGGAGCGGCCGCCGGAGTCCCGCCCGTCGAGCCGCCGCCCGAGGCGGGTGAACCAACGGCTTCCGAGGTCGGGCCAAAGCTCGTCTCCTTGGCGGCGTCGGCGGTGAGGATTCCCGTTCCGACGATGGTGCGGCCGAGCTGGGCCACGAGTCGTCGTTCGGGCGCGCTCATGATGCGGGCGATGACGCCCCATCTGCCGTCGTCCCCCCGCAGATCGAAGGATCGAACGAAGGCGCTGCGGATTGCGGAGTCGGAGTTGCGGGCGATCGTGAATCCGATGAGGAGATCCGGCACGCGCTCGTCCGAGAGATAGGGCTTGACGAACCCGACGGGTCCGTCCGCCAGGGTGGAGAAGTAATCGACGCCCGGACGGGAGCCGCCGAGCTGGCTGGCGAGCCCGTTGCCGAGCTTCGTGATGCGAGCGTCGAGAGCGAGGACATCGCTGAGGTGGATCTGGTCCCAGGCATCGCCTTCGTCGATCTGCAGGGGGCCGGGCTGGAGCACCCGCTTGTTGCCCGCCACGGCAGCCTCGAAGAAGCGCTCGATCGTGGCGTCCGAGTCTCCGGCGGACGAGACCGAGGTCGTCCCGTCGTAGACGCCCACACGCGACGACCCGGTACCCAGGTCGACACGAAACATCCCCTCGCTGGTGGTCGCGGCCACGCCTCCGAACCCGACCGCGACCTCGTCTCGCCCCTCGGACGAGACCAGAAGGGAACCTGCGAGACCGTCAACAGACGTCGAGCTCACCACCGTGAGGATCGTGCCTGGGGCCATCTCGACCACGCGCCCGCCCCGCAGTCGCAGCTCAGCTCGACCCTGAGAGCCGGTGGTGACTCGATCGCCGGGCTCGATCCCGGCTTCGTCGTCCAGCTCGATGGTCTCACCGGCGCGCTCCACCGTCACGTCTCCCCGAAGACGTTTGAGCGTCATCTCCCCGAGGCCGTCATCGCCGCCGCCGAGGATGTAGGCCGTGGCCGCCAGAAGAACGACGGAGAGGGCTATCGCAATCTTCTTCATGTGATCCTTCTCGTACTACTGAGGCGCTCGACCGCCGCTAAAGGAGCGCGTTGAACAGCACCCGACCCCTTCATTGTCCCTCGTCGCCGGCGCAAGTACAAATTCACGAGTCGGTGGACGGCAGCCGCACGACCATGCGAGTGCCCCGCTCCGGGTTGCTCTCGGCCTCGACGGTCCCGTCGTGCGCCTCGACGATGCGTCGCACGAACGCCAGCCCGAGGCCCAGGCCCCCGAAGGTGCGCGTCTGGGAACCATCGATCTGGTGGAAGTCGCTGAACACTCGTTCCAGATCCTCGGGCCCGATCCCGATCCCCTGGTCGACGACAGAAACCTCTATCCGGTGGGGCGCGCCGGATCCGTTGGGCGGCGCGTTGCGAGCGCACAGTCGGATGGAGCCGCCCTCAGGCGAGAACTTCACTGCGTTGTCGATGATCTCCTCGACCGAACGTCGGAGCAACCTCTCGTCGCCAACGACCTTGAAGAGGTCCGACTCGATCTCGGTCTCGATGTCGTGGAGCTTGGTACGCGTCGACCACTCGTCCTTGAGCCTCTCGAGCAGCACGGAAACGTCGACAACCTTCGTGTGGGGCGAGACGCGTCCCGCCTCGAGGGAGGCGAAGTCGACGAGCAAACCGACGATGCGCTCGAGGCGAACGGACGATTCCAGAATTCCTGAGGCGAAGTGTCGCTGCTTCTCGACCGGGACGTCGCTGTGGGCGAGAATCCCCGCGTAACCTTTGATCGGTGTAAGCGGGGTGCGCAACTCATGAGAGATGTTCGACAAGAACTCGGACTTGAGGCGTTCGACCTCGCGCTCGCGCGTCATGTCTCGCAGGACCGCAACGCCACCGGCCACGTCGCCTGCCTCGTCGCGGAGGGCGGCGCTGGTAACTGCGACGGGCACGGGGTCGCGACGCCTTCGCTGAAGGAAGACTCCGCCTACGGAACCCTCGCTCAACGAATAGATGGGCAGTCGGACGACCGAGCCTTGCGAGTCGACGACGGACAAGACCTCAGTGATGTGGCACCCGAGCACATCCGAAGCGTCCCGGCCCATCATCACCTCGGCTTCGGCGTTGAAGGCGACGATCCTGCCCTCGGCATCGACCGCAACGAGGGCGTCGGCCATCGACTGAATGATCGTCTCGATACGCTCGCGCAGATCGTGTTCCTCGCGCGCGGCCGCGCGTAAGTCGCCCGTCATGCTTCTGATTGCTGAGGTCATCTCGTTGAACGTCACCCCCAGACGACCAACCTCATCCTCCCCCGCAACCGGAGCGCTGGCCTCGAGATCTCCCTCGCGCACCGCCGCTGCTACGCGCGTCAACTGTCGGATCGGGCGCGTAATGCGACGCCCGGACAACCACGCAAGGATGAGCACGACGATCGTTACCGCGAGTGCAACCAGGAACAGCACTCTGATGACGTCTTCGCGCGTATTGGCAACGACCGAAGATGGCGCCGAGAGCGAAAGAGTCGCGGAGGTTGGGTTTCCGAGCGCGTCGCTCAAAGGGGCGACGGCGCCGAAGTAAGACTCGCCTGCGACCGTCTGCTGGAGCGTTTCCCCGCCCCCGAAGACGAACTCGCGCCTGACTTCCTCCG
>JALZIB010000135.1 GCA_030860505.1 Actinomycetota bacterium | reverse complement strand
GAAGTCTAAAGCGTCACCGTAGGGTTAGTCTTGTCGGTCAGAAGACAAGGCGGGCGAGGAAGCCACCCACGGCCTGAATGACCGGGCCGAGAAAGCTGAGCCCACCGAAGAAGACCAGCCCGATGAGAATGAGGAACCCGTAGCGATCGAGGAAGTAGATGATCCTCTGCTTGCTCGGAGGGAGAAAGATGGTCAGCAGGCGAGAGCCGTCCAGAGGCGGGAGCGGGATGAGGTTGAAGACCGCGAGGAGGATGTTGATCGCGGCGAAGCGTTCCCAGAACAACGCGACCTGGCCGGCGAAGCCCTCGGGCCCACCAAGGAGGGGGTCAAATCCAGTAAGTCTGAGACCGATCAGACCCACGACGGCAAGAATGAGGTTCATGCCCGGTCCGGCGAGGGCGACGAGCGCCGCCCCGAAGCGCTTGGAGCGCAGCGCGGTGGGCCTGAACTCGACGGGCTTGGCCCAGCCGAACCCGGCGAGCAACAGCAGAATGGTGCCGAGTGGGTCGAGATGACGAACCGGATTAAGGCTCACTCGTCCCATGGCCCGGGGCAGACGATCCCCGAGAAGGTCGGCGGTCCACGCATGGGCGAACTCGTGCAATGAGAGTGCCAGCACCAGAGACAGGGCAAGCATGGCGAAAGCCAGTGGTTCGGAACGGAGTAGTTCGAGGGGAGAGGTCATAGGCCCGGTATTGTAGGGCCCCACCGGGTTCTGTTCGCGAAAACCACGAAAGTAAGGGTATACATGAACGTTAGGAAAAGCTCGAGAAAGCGCATCTTCAGCGGCATCCAGCCGACCGGGGAGCCTCACCTCGGCAACTACATCGGGGCCATCCGCCGCTGGGTGGAGTTGCAGCACGAGTACGACTCGTTCTTCTGTCTCGTCGACCTTCACGCCATCACCCTGCCGTGGGACCCACAGAAGCTGAGCTCCCAGACGCTGAACACGGCGGCCATGCTGATCGCCTGCGGCATCGATCCCGAGCGCGCAGTGCTCTTTCGCCAGTCTCAGGTCGCCCAGCACACGGAGCTCGCGTGGATCCTCACCTGCCTCGCTCGCATGGGGGAGCTGAGGAGGATGGTGCAGTTCAAGGAGAAGTCCAAAGGGGATACGGAGTCGGTGGGGACCGGGGTGTTCACCTATCCGGTGCTCCAGGCCGCCGACGTCCTGCTCTACCGGGCCCACGGCGTGCCGGTCGGAGAGGATCAGCGGCAGCACATCGAGCTCATGCGGGATCTGGGAGCGCGCTTCAACAAGTCCTTGGGGCGCACTTTCGTGATCCCCGAGCCGCTGATCTCCCCGCAGGGCGCCCGGATCATGGCCCTGGACGCGCCCCGCGAGAAGATGAGCAAGTCCTCTACCCGCCCCAACTCGGTGCTCTCTCTCACCGACGCTCCCGCGCTGGTGGCCAAGAAGATTCGCTCCGCGGTCACGGACTCGGGTCGGGAAGTCGCGGGCGGCGAAGACAAGCCAGCGCTGACGAATCTCCTCACGATCTTCTCCCTCGTCGAGGGCACGCCCGTGGCCGACCTCGAGGAGCGCTTCGGGGAGGGGGGCTACGCTCCCTTCAAGGCAGCCCTCGCGGAGGCGGTCGTTGAGCACCTTCGTCCCATTCGAGAGCGCTACGAGGATCTCAGCGACGACCCGGCCGAGCTGGACCGTCTGCTGGGAGGCGGCGCGAAGCGGGCGTCGGACGTGGCGGAGGCCACGATGGTCGACGTCCGCGCCCGAGCGGGGCTCGGGCGGCGTCCGTAAAGCGGCTCAAAAGCGGGGACCGTCAGGCGTCCGGCTATAAGCTGAAGCAGGCGGTCAGGGCCGACACAAGTAGATTTGTCGATAAGTCGATGTAGCATTAGCGAAGGTGAATCCGGGAGAGGTCTTGAGGTCGAATCGACCTCAGATTTCAGCCAGGAGCAGGCGGTGTCGCCCCCCGCACAAGGGGTGAGAGAAGGGCTGCGGATGGGCTACGAGGTCAAGCTGGAGGTCTTCGAAGGCCCCATCGATCTGTTGCTTCATCTGATCACCAGGCAGCGCGTCGACATCTACGAGGTCTCGATCTCGACCATCACCGAGGAGTACCTCAAGGCCGTCGGCGCGCTCGACGATCTCGATCTCGAGGCCGCCACCGGCTTTCTCGTGGTAGCGGCGACTCTGCTCGAGCTCAAGTCCGCCCGGCTGCTGCCGGTGAGGGACGACGACGACGAGGAGGGTGGACTGCTCGAGGCCAGAGACATGCTCCTGGCGCGGCTCGTCGAGCTGTCGACATTCCGTGAGGCGGGCGGGTGGCTGGCTGTGGAGCTCGAGAAGGGTGCCGTGTTCTTCGCCCGCAGCGCGGGGCTCGAGCCTCGATTCGTCGGGCTGGCCCCCGACCTCCTGGCGCGCGTCACATCGGAACGCCTGGCTGCCACGGCTGCGCTGGTGCTGGCACTCAAGCCTCAACCGGTACTCGATACATCTCACTTCACGCCCATCACGGCATCCGTGAAGGACGCCATCAACGACATCGCAGCGGCCCTGCAACTCGCCGGCCCTGTTGCCTTCAGTGATCTATGCGCGGCCCGCATGGAGCGCATCGACGTGGTCGTGCGGTTTCTGGCCCTCCTCGAACTGTTCAAGGCGGGGGCGGTCGAGCTCTCTCAGGACGATCGCTTTGGCGAGATCAAGGCGTCGTGGACCAACGAAGTGGCCGCGCAGGACGTCGTCGAGGACGCCGAGGAGTACACCGTCGACCTCCAGAAAGAGAGGCCATCGTGATCGTTCCCGAGCGCAAGATCATCGAGTCCATCCTGTTGCTCGCCGACGAACCGGTGCCGGCCGGGGTCATAGGGGAGGTTCTCGAGCGCCCTCGAGCAGAGGTCGAGGGTCTGCTGGAGGAACTGGCGAACGATTACGAGGACGACGACCGTGGCTGGCTACTGCGGGCCACGGCGGGCGGCTGGAGGCTCTACACGAGCCCAGAGTGCGCGCCCTGGCTCGAGCGCTTCGTGCTGCGACATTCGCACTCTCGTCTTACCGGCGCCGCGCTCGAGGTCCTCGCAGTGGTCGCCTACAGGGGTCCGCTGTCCCGGACGCAGATCAGCGAGTTAAGGGGAGTGGACTCGGACGGGGTGGTCAAGACGCTGCTGCAGCGCGCTCTCATCCGCGAGCAGGGACACGGCTCGAGCCCCGGCGGGCCCGCACTCTTCTGTGTCAGCGATGAGTTCCTCGAGCGGATGGGCCTCAGGTCGGTCGAGGATCTTCCTCCTCTGGTCGAGTTCATGCCGAACGCCGAAGAAGTGGGGGACATGGAGGCCAAGCTGTCTCCCAACGTATGAGCGACGGTCCTGAGACCCCCACCGGAGAGCGGATCCAGAAGGTGCTGGCGAGAGCGGGGGTGGCGTCGCGACGCGCCGTGGAGGAGATGATCGTCAGGGGCCGGATCAGGGTCAACGGCGAGAGGGTTGCGCTCGGCCGCCGCATCGACGCGTCGAAGGATATAGTTGAAGTTGATGGTTCACGCGTGCCCCTGAGCACCGACCTCGCCTACTACCTCGTGAACAAGCCGGTCGGGGTCGTCACGACCGCCCACGACGAGGAGGGCAGAGAGACGGTCATGGATCTGCTCGAGGTCGAGGTGCGGGTCTACCCGGTGGGGCGGTTAGACATGGACAGCGAGGGGGTCGTGCTGCTGACCAACGACGGCGAGCTCGCGCAACGCCTCACTCATCCCAGCTTCGGGGTCCCCAAGACCTATCTCGTCGAGGCGAGTGGAAGCGTCAAGGAGAAGAGCCTGCGAGCCCTGGCCAGGGGAGTGGAGCTCGATGACGGCGTGACCGCGCCCGCCGAGGTTCGGCTGGTAGAGAAGAATCCCAGGGGGACCCTGGTCGAGATGTCCATCACCGAGGGCCGGAACCGGCAGATCAGGCGGATGTTCGATGCAGTGGGCCACCCCGTGCGGCGCCTCGTCCGCACCGCCATCGGCCCGCTTATGCTGGGACGCCTCAAGCCGGCCACCTACAGGAAGCTGAGGCCGGACGAGGTTATGAGCCTCTATCGAGCGGCCGGATTGTAGAGACAGAGACTTGTCGATAAGGCGATTAGTAGTTGAGTCGACAACGATGGGCTTGAAGTGCCTGACCAGCTCTGTTCACGATTCATAGACGGTGGGCGAGGGGTCGACAGAGAGATATGTCGACACAGGAATTTGTCGATATAGGGACTGAACACGAGGAGTCAGGTGAAGGAGAGGCTACGCGCCCTTCGGGGAGCCACGACCGTCGAGCGGGACGACGCGGAGGCGATCGTCGAGGCCACCGCGGAGCTGCTCGAGGCCATGATGAGTCACAACGGCGCCGCGCACGAGGATCTGGTCAGCGTGATCTTCACCACGACGAAGGACCTCTCCGCCGAGTTTCCCGCCGCCGCGGCCCGGCGACTGGGGATCTCGACGGTACCGCTTCTCTGCGCCACGGAGATCGACGTCCCCGGCGCGGTCGAGCGCTGCGTGCGGGTGCTTATGCATCTCCACACCGATAGGAACCACGAGCTTCTCCGCCACGTCTACCTGAGAGGGGCCCAACATCTCCGCGCCGACCTGTAATGAGGCTAAGCCTCAACGTGAGGGATAGGGATGCGTGAGATCCAGAGGGTCGGCATCATCGGTCTCGGGCTGATCGGAGGTTCGGTCGGACTCGCTCTGCGCGCCGGCGACGAGGCGATCAAGGTCGTGGGCTTCGACCCGGATCCCTCTACGCTCCAGGGAGCACTCGATTCGGGCGCCATCGACTCGGCCGCGGATACGCTCGAGGATGCCGTCCTTGCCGCGGACCTCGTGATGGTGGCGACCCCCGTAGATCGCATTCCTGGGGTGATCGAGAGAATCTCGCCGTACGCGCTCGAAGGGGCGCTCGTCACGGACGTCGGCAGCACGAAGCAAGCGGTCGTCGAGGCCGGAGAGAGATGCTTTGGGGGCCGTTTCGTCGGCGGTCATCCCATGGCGGGATCAGAGCGGCACGGCATCGACGCGGCCGATGCAGAACTGTTCGACGACGCGTGGTGGATCGTCACCCCGACGTCCCGGACGTCGTCGGCGGCCTATGCCGCGGTGACCGCGCTGGTGGCGTCGCTCGGCGCGCGCTCGGTGGCCCTCGAGCCGGTGGTGCACGACGCGCTGGTCGCCCGGCTCAGCCACCTTCCGCAACTCACCGCCAGCGCGCTGGTCGAGGTCGCGATCACGGCCGGAGACAGAGAAGCACTGCTGGGGCTCGCGGCGGGGGGCTTCAGGGACGTTACCCGCATCGCGGCCAGCAATCCCGACCTCTGGGTCGCAATCATCCGCTCGAACCGTGAGGCGGTGCTCGAGGGTTTGACGGGTCTGACCGAGCGCCTTGATGCGGTGGGCGCAATGATCGCGGAGCAGCACTGGGACGAGTTGCGGAGCTGGTTGGACCGCTCTAGACGCGCACGGCTCGAACTGTTCGCAAAACCCGACCTTGGAGGCGCCCCGGTCGGGCTCGCGCTCATGATCCCGGACCGTCCCGGAGTGCTGGCGGAGGTGACGACCGCAGCGGGCGAGCTCGCTGCGAACATCGAGGACCTGCGCATCTTCCACTCCACGGAGGGGGGCCAAGGCCGGCTCGAGATCATCGTGTCCGGGCCTGCCAAGGCGGAGGCCCTGGTGGGAGCGCTCATGGAGCTCGGCTATCGGGTCGAGCGCAACGATATGGATTTGTAGGGAAGTAGATGAGTAACTTTGTAGACAAGAAGCTAAGCGGATGAGGAGACACTGGGCTACCGCCGGCGCGCCGACCCCGTTGAGGGGGGTGCTCGAAGTGCCCGGCGACAAGTCGGTCACCCACAGGGCGCTGATTATCGCTGCGCTTAGCGCGGGTCGCTCAACGGTGGACAACGCGAACCTGGGGCGCGACTGCCTGGGGACGGCGGCGCTCCTGAGCGCGCTCGGAGCCGCTTGCGAGGTCGACGAAGCCAAGGCTCAGGTAGAGGTTGAGGGAAGGGGGGCGGCCGGTCTGCGGGAGGCCGAGGGGGTTCTCGACGCCGGTAACTCGGGCACGACGATGAGGATGATGCTCGGCGTCTGCGCCGCAATCGAGGGCCTCTCCGTGCTGACCGGAGATTTGAGCCTGCGCCGCCGTCCCATGTTGCGGGTGGTGGTCCCGCTCCGCCGGATGGGCGCCATGATCGATGGCCGGGCGCACGGTGACCGAGCCCCGCTTGTCGTGCGCGGCGGAGCACTCGATGGAATCGAGGTTGATCTTCCCGTTGCCAGCGCTCAGGTCAAGACCGCCGTCCTGCTGGCCGGACTTCGGGCCGTGGGGCCGACCACTGTGTCCGAGCCCACGCCCACCCGAGACCACACGGAGCGCATGTTGCGCGCCGCGGGGGCCGACGTCGACGCGACCTCGGAGAGAGTCGTCCTACGCCCCGGCCCCGCTCTCGAGGCGCGCAAGTGGGAGGTTCCCGGCGACATCTCCTCGGGCCTTTTTCTCCTCGCGGCCGCCGCCATCATCGAGGATTCGCATCTGAGCATCACCAACCTCGGGCTCAACCCCGGACGCGCCCAGGCGCTCAGGGTCATGGAGCGGATGGGGGCCGAACTCACCATCGAGCGAACGGGTGAGCGCTGCGGGGAGCCCCTCGGGACGGTCACCGTGCGAGCCTCGAGACTGACCGCGACGAACATGGGCGGAGATGAGATCCCCGCGCTCATCGACGAACTGCCCATCCTCGCAGTCCTCGCCTCCTGCGCCGAGGGAGAGAGCGTCATCAGCGATGCGTCCGAGCTGCGTCTCAAGGAATCTGATCGGATAGAAGCCATGGTTTCAGGGCTGCAACGCCTCGGCGTCGACTGCGAAGCGCGACCCGATGGAATGGCGATTCGCGGGCCCGCTCAACTGACCGGAGGCGAGGTCGACTCGCGCGGCGATCATCGCGTCGCGATGTCTTTGGCCGTGGCCGGATTGCGCACTCACGATCCGGTGAGGGTGCGGGGCTGGAGCTGCGTAAACACGTCGTTCCCTGAGTTCGTCGACCTCCTCGGGCGGGCGCAAGGCAGGCGCGCGTGATGGCGTGTGCGGGGCCACGATCGTGAGCGTCGTCGCGATCGACGGACCTGCGGGCGCGGGCAAGAGCACGGTGGCGCGCGCCGTCGCGCACAAGCTGGGCTTCGCTTATCTGGATACGGGAGCGATGTACAGGGCGGTGGCCCTCGAGGCGCTCGAGCGGGGGATCGATCTCGAAGACGAGACCGGGCTGACGGCACTCACCGAGGAGGTCGAGATCGATCTTCGTGAGAACGTCGTCCTGCTGAACGGAAGAGACGTGAGCCGAGGGATTCGCGAGGAACGAGTCACGGCCGCCGTGTCGAAAGTCGCGGCGGTCCCCGGAGTGCGACGGGCGATGGCCGCACGCCAGGGCGCCTGGGCGGAGGCCGGCGACGTCGTCATGGAGGGTCGGGACATCGGCTCGGCCGTGGCACCCGACGCCGCGGTGAAGATCTTTCTGACCGCGGGGATAGAGGAGCGCGCCGCCAGGCGCGCTCACCAGCTTGGACTGGCGACGGACGAGAGCTCGCTTCGGGAGCTGTCGGAATCCATGGCCGGGCGGGACCGGGCGGACGCCGAGCGCTCGACATCGCCGTTCGTGATGGCGCCCGGCGCCGTCGTCGTCGATTCGACCGCGAAGGATATCGACGAGGTCGTCGACGAGATCGCGGTGGCGGTCAGGAGCGCTCTGGAGTGACTGACGCATCCGAGGGTGTGCCCGTGGTCGCGATAGTCGGGCGCCCCAACGTCGGAAAGTCTTCCTTGGTCAACCGCATCCTCGGCAGACGCGAGGCGATCGTCGAGGCCATGCCGGGAGTGACGCGTGATCGCAAGCACTTCGTTGCGGAGTGGAACGGCCGTGCCTTCGAGATCGTCGACACCGGCGGCCTGGAACCCGGCGTCGACGGTCTCGACGCGCGCGTAGCAGAGCAGGCGCAAGTGGCGATCGAGGCGGCGGACGCCATCGTCCTGGTGGTGGATGCCTCCGTGGGTCCGACCCAGGATGACCTGACCGTGGCGGACACGTTGAGGAAGTCCGACAAGCCTGTGGTCGTGGCTGCGAACAAGGTCGACGATCCCGCCGACGAACCCCTTGCCGCTGCGTTCTTCCGGCTCGGTCTCGGCGAGCCCCGAGCGCTGTCGGCTCTCCACGGGCGAGGCTCCGGTGACTTCCTGCAGGCGCTCGTCCAGAGCCTGCCCGAGGTCCGGCGCGACGCCGACGACTCCTGGGGATCGGTGGCGATCATCGGTCGCCCCAACGTCGGGAAGTCCTCAATCCTCAACGCCTTGACCGGCGAGGAGCGAGCGATCGTCGACTCCATTCCCGGCACGACGCGCGACCCGGTGGACGCGCGCATCGCGCTCGATGACGGTCGGGTGCTTCGAATCGTCGATACGGCCGGGATGCGCCGCCAGACCCAGATCAAGGATCCGCTCGAGTACTTCAGCTTCCTGCGATCTCGCCGCACGCTCACTCGCGTCGACGTCGCCCTTCTTGTCATCGACGCGGGGGAGGGCGTCACGAGCCACGACCAACACCTCGCCAACGAGATCGTCGAGCACGGACGGGCCTGCGTCGTCGCGCTTAACAAGTGGGACCTCATTCCCCCCGAGGACACCGATCGCAAACGACTCGAGACCACGACCGCCGAGAAGCTACGCTTCGTCCCGTGGGCGACCTTCGTGAGGACCGGTGCGCTCACGGGCCGGGGCATCGACAAGCTCGGGCCCAAACTGGTCGAGGCCACCGAATCCCACCGCCGCAGGCTGCCGACCGCCCTCGTCAATCGTCTGGTGCGAGACGCTCAACAGCAACGGCCACATCCGCGCGTCGGGGGACGGGCGAGCCGCATTCTGTACGCGGTCCAGGCGGAGTCGGCTCCGCCGACGGTCGTCGTGTTCTCCACCGGAAGGGTCGAGGAGAACTATAGGCGCTACCTCGAGAACCGACTGAGGGAGAGCGAGCCGTTCGCCGGGAGCCCCCTTCGCATCGAGGTAAGGGTTAAGGCTCGACGTGAACGTTACAGTTAAGGTAGAGTTTCACCGAGGCCAGCGGCTGGGTGCCCCGCCGGAGTCGACCAAGCGCAGCGGGATGGCTACGAACCTACTCGTCGTTAAGTCGAGATGTCGACGAGTTGCTTGGTGGATTCATCTACAAGACGACTATGAATTCGGGTCGGACGTCGCCCCCGTGACCCGCCCGCGCCGAGAGTATGATGGCGACGACGGGACGTGGCGCAGCTTGGTTAGCGCACTGGTCTGGGGGACCAGGGGTCGCCGGTTCAAATCCGGCCGTCCCGACTTCTTTATCCATCCGGGGACCGAGACGTGAGCGACGAGAGGCCCGACGGCCGTTCGAGCACCGATGGGATCCTCACCGTCCCGAACGTGTTGTCGGCGCTGAGGCTCGCGTCCGTGCCCGTGTTCTTGTTCCTGTTCATCTCAGGGCGCGAGGAGGCGGCGGTGATCCTCTATGGAGTGGGAGCGTTCACGGACTTCTTGGACGGCTTCATCGCCCGCCGGCTCGGCCAGATCTCGGAGCTGGGCAAAGTGCTCGACCCCATGGCGGATCGTGTCTTCATCGTCGCTCTCGCCGTGGCGCTGGTCGTCGCAGGAACGCTCCCGTGGTGGCTGGCCGCGCTGATCGTGGTCAGGGACCTTCTGATGTTGGGACTGTTCCCACTTCTGCAGCGGAGCGGTCTCGGGCGCATTCCCGTCAATTTCGCGGGAAAGACGGCCACCGCCTTCTTGCTCATCGGGCTCACATGGCTTGCGCTTGCTCGGACCGACTTCTGGTGGGCCCCGGACGACTCGGTGGGGCTCGCGCTCGTCCTTGCTGGGACGGTGCTGTACTACGTTGCGGCGGGCCTGTACGCGCGGGAGGCGTTCCGCAGGCTGGAGCACCTCCGGGCTCGGGATCGTGAGCGACACGATCGCCCGAACCCACTAGGCTGACGGCGCGAGACCCCCCGTGGGGACAACCGTCGACGAGTAGGTTAGGCGATTTGTCGACAAGTAGATGCATGACGGAAGGTCGAGACGAGAAGGGAGCTCAGCGTGGCGGAGTTGCCAACCGACAGGAGCTACACGGCCGAGCACGAGTGGGCCAAGGACGAAGATGGGGGCGTCGTCGTCGGGATCACCGACTATGCGCAGGACCAGCTGGGCGACGTCGTGTTCGTGGGGCTGCCCGAGCCGGGGTCCGAGGTCACGGCCGGCGAGCCGCTCGGCGAGGTCGAGTCGACGAAGTCGGTTTCCGACGTCTACAGTCCGGTCACCGGGAAGGTCGCGAAGAAGAACGTCGAGGTCGAGCAGAATCCCGAGTTGATCAACTCGGATCCCTACGGCGAGGGATGGCTGGTGGTCATCGAGCCTTCTGGAAAGGACGAGGGCGCCCTGCTCTCGGCCGACGACTATCGCAAGCTGACGGAGTAGGGCGAAGCCGCGCAAGAAGCTCGGACGCGACCCGCGCCCGCTTGACTAACCCTAAAGTAGCGGTATAGGTTCCTGCCATGTATTGCACCAAGTGTGGCCACAAGAATCCCGAGGGCGCCAACTTCTGTTCGTCCTGCGGCGCACCCCTGCAGGACGCGAAGAGCGCGGATACCACGATCACCTTCAGCCCGGGAGAGCTCGAGGCCGACCTCGAAGAGGAGGTGCACGTCTCGCCCGACGAGCTCGAGGGCGGACGCGGTGTGCTCATCGTGAAGAGAGGCCCCAACGCCGGCAGCAAGTTCTTCCTGGACTCGGACACGACCTCGATCGGCCGTCATCCCGACAGCGAGATCTTCCTCGACGACATCACCGTGTCCCGCCGTCATGCGGAGATCCGGCGGGCGGGTGAGCGCTTCTCGATCCACGATGTGGGAAGCCTCAACGGGACCTATAACAATCGCGAGCGGGTCGAGTCCGCCGACATCCGCTCCGGCGACGAGGTCCAGATAGGCAAGTTCAAGCTCGTGTTCTTGACGGGGGGCTAGTCACATGCCGTTGTCGAGGTCACGTGACTACCTGAGCATCGGGGAGGTGCTCGACGCCATCAAGGTCGATTTTCCCGACGTCAGCATCTCGAAGATTCGCTTTCTCGAGTCGGAGGGACTCATCAACCCGGAGCGCACCGGATCCGGCTACCGAAAGTTCTACGACGTCGACGTCGCTCGCCTCCGATACATCCTCTCGCTCCAGCGCGAGCATTTTCTGCCGTTGAGAGTCATCCGCGAACGCCTTGCGGAGGCCGACGCCAGTGGATCCCTTCCGGTTGAGGAGGCGGCGCCCAAGGCGTCGAGCTCCTCTGCGCAGAAGGCCAATGGAACCGCAAAGCCGGCCTCCTCGAGCATCGCGACCGACGTCCAGCTCGACAGGGCTTCGCTGGCCGACGCCTCGGGTCTCACAGAAGGCGAACTCCAGGGCCTCGAGGAGTTTGGTCTCCTGGTTCCCGGCGACTACTACGACGGCAACGACCTCGCCGTGGCCAAGGCCGCGAGGAGGCTGCTCGACTACGGTCTCGAGCCCCGTCATCTGCGCATGTACCGCCAGTGGGCGGAGCGCGAAGCCTCTTTCTTCGAGCAGATCGTCGCACCGCTCGTCCGGCGTAAGGACCCATCCAGTCAGATGAAGGCGGCGCAGTCGTCGCAGGATCTCATCGGGCTGTCGAGACAGATCAGGGATGCCATGCTGAGGTCCAGCATGAGACAGCTCTTCTGAGGCCACTTCTCTCTAAGTAGGTACATCGATTTGTCGATAAGTCGCCTAGTGACGGCCGCGCTGTTCGTCGCCCTGGTCGCCCCGCCGGCGCCGGCCGGCCGCGTCGAGCAAGCACCGGAGAGAGCGAACCGGGTACCCGAGGTGAGCTGCGAAGCCTGCATCGTAGTGTCGGATGCAGGCGACGTCTTGTTCCGGCGCCGGCCCGATGCCGAGATTCCCAACGCCAGCACCACGAAGATGATGACCGCGCTGCTCGTGGAGCGCGCCGGCGTCGTGGGCGACACGGTGATCATCTCGCAGGAGGCCGCAAGCATCCCAGGGGGGCCGCCCACCTTTGCGGCGGGGGAGTCGTGGTCTGCGGAGACCTTGTTGCAGGCCCTCCTGCTGGCGTCTTCGAACGGGGCGGCCGTGGCGCTGGCCGAGCACGTCGCCGGCTCGACCGCGGCCTTCGTGGAGGACATGAACGACGAGGCGGACACCCTGGGCCTGGAACACACCCGCTTCGCGACACCCCACGGCCTGGATACGCCGGGGCACTACTCCTCGGCCAGGGATCTGGTAACGATCGCCGAGCTGTTGCTCGAGGAGCCCACCCTCAGGGGGATGGTGGACGAGGCGGAAGTGAACGTCGAGGGTCCGAGCGGTCGACTACTCATAGAAAACCGTAACCTTCTACTTGAGAGTTATCAGGGGGCGATCGGGGTCAAGACCGGCTACACGCTCGACGCCGGCAACGCTCTGGTGTCGGCCGCGGAGAGGGGAGGTCGCACGCTCATCGGCGTCGTCTTGCGGGCGGACGACTCGTTCGCCGACTCGAGGGCGCTGCTCGACTATGGCTTCCGCAGGCTCCGCAAGACCGTGCTCCTCGGGCGGGGCGAGACGGTCGGGACGATCGTGCTCGATCCGGCCGGCTCGGTCTCGGCGGTTAGCGCGCGGGTCGCGCGCGGCCTCGCCCCGGCCGACGACATCGATGTGGCGTTCGAACCTGTGGACGACTTCGCTCCTCCAGTCGATGTGGGCGAGGTCGTGGGCCGAGTCACCGTCCGTTGGCATGGTCGCGTCATCGATCGCATGGATGCAACGGCTGCGAACGAGTTGGAGGAGCAAGAGGCCTCGTGGATTGCACGCGGACTTGCTACCGTCGTGTCATGGGGACGGCGGATGACGAGCTCGGACGGGTGATCCCTGGGCGCTTCAGCTCCGGGCCGGCCGCCGATGTGCTCATTGGGCGCACCGAGGTGGCTCAGCGCGTCGGTGCGCTGGGCGAAGAGCTCGCCGACCTCTTTCGTGACGAGCGGCCCCCCGTGTTCGTTGGCGTGTTGAAGGGCTCCTTTCTGTTTCTCGCCGATCTCATAAGGGCGATGGACATCGACGTGGTCGTCGACTTCATGGCCATCTCGTCGTACTCACAATCGGGTGTCGTGCGGATTGTTAAGGACCTCGACGAGGACATCAGGGGGCGCCACGTCGTCATCGTCGAGGACATCGTCGATACGGGGCTGACGCTCAACTACCTCAGAAAGACCCTGCTGCAGCGCGAAGTAGCGTCGCTGCGCGCGGTCACGTTGCTCGACAAGGTCGCTCGGCGCATCATTCCGGTCCCGCTGGAGTTGAGCGCGTTCGAGATCCCCGACGTGTTCGTGGTCGGCTACGGGCTCGACTTTCAGGGCCTTTACAGAAACACCGCCGACATTCTTGCGGTCCGCGATCTGGCGCGTCTCGCCGCCGATCCGCGCCTCTTGGTGACCCAATTGTTCGGCTTCAAAGGAGAGGGACGGTGATAGGTTCAAGCTCATGATCGAGCTATCGCTCATCGGTGTGCGAGTCGAACTGCCGTCGAACCACCCGATCGTGCTGCTCAAGGAGGTCGACGGCGATCGCTACCTTCCCATCTGGATCGGGGCCGTCGAGGCGACGGCGATCGCGTTCGCGCTCCAGGGCATTCAGACTCCTCGTCCCCTGACGCATGATCTCTTGCGGGACATCCTCAACGAGACGAACACGGCGGTCGAGCGAGTCGTCATCAACGACCTGGTCGAGCAAACCTTCTACGCCACCATCCGGATGGCGGCCAACGCCGGCAACTCCGAGGTCTCGTCGCGCCCGAGCGACGCCATTGCTTTGGCGGTCCGCATCAACGCGCCCATCTTCGCCTCTGAGGAGGTTCTCGAACAAGCCGGCATCGAGCTGCGGGACGACGAGGAGACCGAGGTCGAGAAGTTCCGAGAGTTCCTCGACCAGGTCACCCCCGAGGATTTTGCCGGCAACGCCTGAGCCGGAAACGGTTTGCCGACGGACGTCCGCCACCGCCGGCGCGTGCCTAACGCGCGGCTTGAGGTCGAAACCTTCTCGAACTCTGCAGTCAACAATGACGGTTGTCGTTGACATGGCGCGCGCGGGGGCGTACCGTTCCACCCACGTAACTACCGACTTGTATTTCGCCCGGAGCTAGATCGAGGGCGGACCAGCGAGCTTCTCGGGGAGGCACAGCCATGCAGGAGATGGGGTACGGGGGTCCGCAGGCGACCAAGATCGTGGGCATCACCTACCGGCAACTCGACTACTGGACGCGCACCGGCCTCGTGCTGCCCTCCATCCGCTCGGCGGAGGGCTCGGGGACGCAGCGCGTCTACTCGTTCAATGATCTCCTGCAACTGAAGGTCATCAAAGAACTGATCGACGCCGGCGCCAGCCTCCAGAAGGTCCGCCAGTCCATCGACTACGTGCGCGACAACATCGAAGGGGACTGGTCGAAGGTCACCATCGCCACCGACGGGGAGCGTGTCTACGCGTGCACGTCGGATGCCGAGGTCCTCGACCTGCTGCGCTCCGGCCAGGGAGTTCTCGGTTCGCTCGTCTCGGTCGAGAAGGTCAAGGAGCAGTTGGACGGAACCCTGCGCGAGTTTCCCCATGTGGCCGAGGACCGCGCCCCCGCCTCCTCCGGCCACGCTGAGCAGCTTCGGGCCAAGGAGGGCTAGCCATCCCAGAGGAACGGGTGCCCGTGGATCCCGGCTCTTCTCCAGCACTTCCCCATGAAGAGGTCGCCTTCGCCCACAACAGCGAGCGTCAGTTCGCGATGCTGCTGGACTTCTATCTGATCGAGTGGCGTTACGAACCCACTACCTTCGACATCGAGTGGGATCGTCAGGGCAACCCAACGCAGCGGTTCTCGCCCGACTTCTATCTTTCCGAGTTCGACCTCTACATCGAGATCACAACCCTCAACCAGAAGCTCGTCACCAAGAAGAATCGCAAAGTGCGTCGTCTGACGTCGCTCTATCCGGATGTTCGCTGTCGCATTCTCTATCAGCGCGACTATCTGAACCTTCTCGTCAAGTACGGGCTCGAAGAGCCCTCTCAGGGATTGTCGCTCGAGTCCCTGGATCGAGTCCGGCGCGATGTCGACGTAGCCGCCGAGCGACGCTCGTTCGGCTCGGCCCTGGCGGGCTGAGCCGTGGCTGCCACGAGAGAGACGCCGCTTCTGTCGGCGCACCGACAGCTCGGAGCCAGGATCGTGGCCTTCGGGGGCTGGGACATGCCGTTGCAGTACGCCGGAGTCGTGAGCGAGCACAACGCGGTGCGCGCGGACGTGGGATTGTTCGACGTCAGTCATCTCGGCAAGTTGCGGCTGACCGGAGAGGCGGGGACGAGGGCGGTTCAGCATGCCGTCACCGCAGACGTCGAGGCGCTCGAGGTGGGCCGAGCGAGCTATGCGCTCGTGCTCACCGAAGAAGGTGGAACGGTCGACGACATCTTCGTGTACCGGGTCCACGAGCACGAGTGGTTGGTGGTACCGAACGCGGCCAACGTCGCCGCCGTGGGGGCCATGATCGAGGCCTCGGGTGGAGATCCCGTCGATGAGTGGGATCGCTGGGCGATCCTCGCCCTCCAGGGACCGCGCTCCTTCGACGTTTTCGAGCAGATCTGGCCGGACAGCCCGGCCCTGGATCTCAAGTTGCACCGCTTCTGCGGGCTCGACCTCTTCGGCGAGCAGGGGATGGTGGCGCGCACCGGCTACACGGGGGAGCGCGGCTTCGAGCTGTATGTGCCGGCGGAGGTGGCCGAGCGGGTGTTCCACCGGCTTCTCGAGCTCGGAGCTACGCCCGTCGGCCTGGGGGCGAGAGACACCTTGCGGCTCGAGATGGGCTACGCGCTCTACGGACACGAGCTTACGCGCACCACCAACCCCCTCGAAGCGGGACTCGGATGGGCGGTGAAATGGGACGCCGATTTCCGGGGCAGAGATGCGCTGGCCGGGATCAAAGAGAGGGGGCCGGAGCGAAAACTCTTCGGGGTGGTGTGCAGTGGCAAAGGGGTCCCGCGTCAGGGCTACGCGGTGCTCGCCGGCGACGAATCCATCGGTGAGCTGACGAGCGGAAACTACTCGCCCACGCTGGGGACGGGAATCGGGCTCGCCCTCGGCCCGCGTTCGTCGACGCCCGACCTCGGCGCCCGAGTCGCCGTGGATGCGCGCGGCAGACGCATCGAGGGCGATATCGTGAAGCCGCCCTTCGTCACGAGGGTCTGATCGTTACAAGGAAACTGATCTACAGGTAACTAAGTCGACAAATCTACTGGGGGCCACACGTGGACTTCGCTCCACACACAGCTGCGGACGACCACGCCATGCTGAAGGCGATCGGAGTCGAGAGCATCGACGATCTCTTCGAGCCGATCTCCGGGGCGGTCCGTTTCACGGGCGACCTCGATGTGCCGCCCGCCCTCGACGAGGTCGAGTTGCTCGACCACATCGGTCGCCTCGCGCGCGGCTCGATGGGGCCCGAGGAGCTCGTGTGCTTCGCCGGGGGAGGGAGCTACGACCATCACCTTCCCCCCGTGGTCAAAGCGCTGGCCGCGCGCGCCGAGTTCGCCACGTCCTATACGCCCTACCAACCCGAGCTCAGCCAAGGGGTGCTGCAGGCGATCTACGAGTTCCAGACGCTGATCTGCGAGCTCTTCGGCATGGAGGTGAGTAACGCCTCGCTCTATGACGGGGCCAACGCGCTGGTCGAGGCCGTGACGCTCGCCATGCGCACCACGAAGAGGGCGCGGGTCGTCGTCGGCGGGACCGTCCACCCCCACTATCTCGACGTACTCAAAACCTATACTAAAGGTTTAGACTTGACGATAGAGGTCGCCCCGTTCGACGACTCGGGAGCGGTCGAATGGGGGACCGTCGACGTCGGTGACGCCGCCGCGGTCGTGTGCGCTTACCCCAATTTCTTCGGGCGCCTCGAGGATCTGCGGGCGGCCTCCGACGCGGCGCACGAGGCGGGAGCGCTGTCGATTGCGGTCACCGATCCCACGGCCATGGGAGTGCTCGCGTCACCCGGTGAGTTGGGGGCGGACGTTGCGGTCGGCGAGGGTCAGGGGCTCGGCAACCCGACCTCCTACGGCGGACCCTATGTCGGGCTCTTTGCCACGAAGCTCGACCACGTCCGCCAGGTCCCAGGACGCATCGCGGGCGAGACGGTCGATGCGGACGGGCGGCGCGCCTACGTGCTGACGCTCCAGGCCAGAGAGCAACACATCCGTCGCGCCAAGGCGACTTCCAACGTGTGTACGAACCAGACCTTGATGGCGATCTTCGCTGCGGTCTACCTGGGATGGCTCGGCCCCCAGGGGCTGCGACGTCTCGGGGAGGTGTGCGTCCGTCGCGCCGCGTTTGCGGCCCGTCGTCTCGCCACCATTCCGGGCTGTGAGGTTGCGTTCGCGGGCCCCCACTACAAAGAGATCGTCTTGCGCACGCCCGCCGAAGCCTCCGGGCTCGCACGAGCTCTCGCCCAGCGAGGCTTCCTCGCCGGACCCGCGCTCGGCCGCTGGTGGCCCAAGCTGGACGACTGCCTGCTGCTCGCCGTCACCGAGCGGCGCAGCGAAAGAGACATCGACGGCCTCGCCGAGGCGCTCGAGAAGGAGCTCGCCGGATGACCAAGCAGGGATCACTGGAGAACTCGGCGGGAACCCGCTCCGGCGCCGAGGGCGTTTTCCCCCTCATCTTCGAGCTGTCACGACCCGGCCGCCGCGCGTGGTCGCTGCCGGAGGTAAAGGTCGACGCCCCCGAGCTCGAGGAGCTGATACCCGAGCACTTTCAGCGCACGACCGCACCGGATCTGCCCGAGATCAGCGAGCGTGACCTCGTGCGTCACTACACGAGGCTCAGTCAGCGCAACTGGGCGATCGACGTCGGTGCCTATCCGCTCGGGTCTTGCTCGATGAAGTACAACCCCAAGGTCGCCGAGGAGGCGGCGGCGATGCCCGGCTTCGCCTCGCTCCATCCCATGGCCGACGACGACCTGGTCCAGGGTGCGCTCGAGCTCCTAGGGACCCTGGGTGACGCACTGTGCAACGCAACCGGGATGAAGGCGATCACGCTGCAACCCGCGGCGGGCGCGCAAGGCGAGCTGACCGGTCTGTTGATCATGCGCGCGTTCCACGCGGCCAACGGGGACGCGCGCAAGCGAGTGATCATCCCCGACTCGGCCCACGGCACGAATCCCGCGAGCGTGTCACTCGCCGGCTATCAGGCCGTCGAAGTGCCGTCGGACGAGCGTGGTCTGGTCGACGTCGACGCTCTGATCGAGACCCTCGACGAGGAAACTGCCGGGTTGATGTTGACCAACCCCAACACACTCGGCCTCTTCGAACGAGACATCCTGCGTATCGCCAGAGCCGTTCACGACGTCGGAGGTCTCCTTTACTACGACGGCGCGAACTTCAACTCCATAGTCGGTGTTGTGCGTCCGGGGGACATGGGCTTCGACATCGTGCATCTCAACTTGCACAAGACCTTTGCTACTCCGCACGGCGGTGGGGGGCCGGGTTCGGGTCCGCTTGCCGTGTCCGAGAGGCTCGCTCGCTTTCTGCCGGCGCCGGTGCTCACGTTCGACGAGGGTGCGGAGCGATGGCGCTGGGATCACGACCGGCCCGATTCGATCGGACGAATCCACAGCTTCCACGGCAACTTCGGGATCAACGTGCGCGCCTACGCCTATCTCAGGTCCCTCGGACCCGAGGGCCTCCGCAGAGTTGCCGAGCGAGCCGTGCTCAACGCCAACTACCTGCGCGCTCTTATAGCGGACGCGTTCCCCACGAAGTACCCTGGTACCTGCATGCACGAGTTCGTCGCCTCGGCAAAAGACCTGAAGCGGCATGGCGTGAGAGCCATGGATGTCGCCAAGAGACTGATCGATCTCGGGTATCACCCGCCGACGGTGTATTTCCCTCTGGTGGTCGAGGAAGCGTTGATGGTCGAACCGACCGAGACCGAATCCAAGGAAACGATCGATGGGCTCGCCGCCGCGCTTAATCAGATCGCCACGGAGGCCGAGGACCAGCCGGAGCTGCTGCACGAGGCGCCGGTTACGACGCCGGTGCGCAGGCCCGACGAAGCGCGCGCTGCGCGGCAACTGACGGTCCGCTGGTCGGCGAGCTAGAACTCAGTAGAGACGCGGGCGTGGGTCGTCGACACTCGGGGTAGTCGCACGGGGAGGGTCGCCTCGGCGGGCGATCCGGCGCACGAGAGGATGGGTCTCAGGTGGGTGGAGGCCATCAAGCTCGTCGTGTGGTCGCGGATCGTCTACCTAGCCGTTGCATACCTCGCCGCCTCATTTCTCTCGACATCGGATGGCTCATCAAGTGTCGGAGTGCTCGAGATGTGGACCCGCTGGGATGCCCGCCACTTCCTCGAGGTCGCCGAGTTCGGCTATACCGATGCGCGCACCGACCCGCACGCAACCGCGTTCTTTCCGCTCTATCCGCTGCTCATAAGGTTTCTTTCTAGCACCGGAATGGCTCCGGCCCTGGCGGGAATGGTGATCTCGACCGTGGCGAGCGTGGTCGCGGTCGCGTACCTGGATCGCCTCGCCGAGGAGGAGCTCGGCCCCGACGCCGGCCGGCGTGCGTCTCTCTATCTGTTGTTCTTTCCCACCGCGGTGTTCCTCGTGGCTCCCTACAGCGAGGCTCTTTTTCTCGCGGGGGCGATACCGGCGTTTTACTACGCGCGACGCGGGATCTGGCTACCCGCCGGCGCGTTCGCAGCGATAGCGATGGGAGCGCGCGCCGCCGGCGCGTTCGTGATCATCGGCCTGGCTCTCGAGTTCGTGCGCGCCAGGCGGTTTCGGGCGGCCGTGAGCGGACGCGCGCTCGCGGCGGGCGCTCTCGCGCTGCTTCCTCTCGTCGTCTACGCGCTCTATCTGGCGAGAGCGAAAGGCGACCCGTTGTACTTCTTCACCGATCAACGAGAGGGTTGGGGGCGGGAGCTCTCCGGCCCCCTCGAAGCGCTGCGCACCACGTGGGGCGCGACCCGAGTGGACGCGGGAGAGGGAGCGCTTACCAACTTCGTGATCGGATGGCGGGTCGAGATAGTCGCCGTCGTGCTCGGTCTCGGGGCCGTGGCCTGGGCGCTCGCCAAGAAGGAGTGGGGCTACGCCGGATTCATGGGCGCGCTGCTGGCCTCGCTCATGACCAGCTCCGTTTATCTCAGCGTCCCCCGTATGTTGTTGTCCATGTTCCCGATAGCCCTGTTCCTCGCAGGGTGGTCGGGGGCCGATCATCGTCGCCACGAGGTGGTTTTGCTCGCTTTTGCGGCGGTTGCGATGCTCGGCACGGTGGCGTTTACTCGTCAGGCTTGGTTTTATTGACAGTTGGTACAAGGCACCTACGCTCGAGGCCCCTCGTCGTCTCAGGTGCAAGGCGGTCGTACGACGGACAAGGAGAGAGCGCGCGTGCGTTTGCGAATACCGGCACTGTTCGTCGCCATCGCCCTCGTCGGCTCTGCGCTGGTCGCTGGAGTCGTCGTGTGGTCGTCACCCACCGGGGCTCAGGGCGACAACGAGCCCGCGACCGAGGCCTGCGACGCCTCGACCGCCGAACGGCTCGATCTCTACGCCGAGAGAATCAACAAGAACCGCATCGGCTACGGACTCGAGCCAGGTAAGCCGACGGTACCCGGCCCCACGATCGAGATGACGGAGGGCGACTGCCTCGCGATCAAACTGCACAACGCCACGACGAAGAAGGTTTCGCTACACACACACGGCGTCGACTACACGACCAGGAGCGACGGAACCTCGTTGAACCGCAGTTGCGTGAGACCGGGGAGATCTCGAACCTACGTGTGGCAGGCGCACCTCGGTTCCATGCGCGACGACAACTCGGTCGAGCCGGGGTCGGCCGGGTACTGGCACTACCACGACCACTGCCGGGGTGGCGCTCACGGGACCGGCGGAATCTACAGAGGACTCTTCGGCGGGCTGATCGTGCGATCCCCGGATGATCCCGTCCCCGACGTCGAACCCTGTGTGCTCGTCATGATCGGCACGACCTTCAACTTCAAACGCGGTCCCAAGACGCCCTTGTGCGAGGCGAACCTGGGGCAACGCGCCGAGTTCGTGGTCATCACCCACGGCGACCTCTTCCACACCTTCCACCTCCACGGCCATCGCTGGGCCGATACGCGCTCGGGGTCGCTCGAAACCATGGACGATCCCTCGCGCGTGATCGACAACAAGACGACCGGTCCGGCGGACTCCTTCGGCTTCCAGGTCATCGCGGGGGAGCGAGTGGGGCCTGGCGCCTGGATGTATCACTGCCACGTTCAGAATCATTCCGACCTGGGCATGGCGGGCATCTTTTTGGTACGCAATGCGGACGGGTCGATGCCTCCCGGCGCCCAGCAGGCGCTCGACAAGTTCAAGGGGCACGACCACTAAGCGCGAGGCCTAGCCGGGCAGCTCCGCCTTCACGAGGAGGTACTTCATCACGCCTCTGCGAGCGAGCAGATCCCACTGCCGTAACAGCACGCCGGAACCCGCGCGATAAATAGGAGGCGCGTCGGGGACGCTGCGGAGCCGCTGCCGGAAGAAGCGGATCGCCGGAACAAAGACGCGCGCGCTGACGTCCGTGACCCGGACTCCGGTGAACCCGGCCACCACCAGTGCGGCCTCGATGTCGTCCGCGCTCATCAGAGCCTGACGCTTGATGCCCCAAGCTCGAAGGTTGGACAGTCCGGCGACCCCCTCGGCGAGGGTCAAAGGGCGCGTCCGCTCCGCCGACACGTCCGACATGACCAAGACGCCGCCCGGTCGTAGCACCCGCCGTGCCTCGGAGAAGAAAGCGTGACGCGACGGAAAGTGAAAGCCTGCCTCGATGCTGATGATCCCGTCGGCGCTGTTGTCGGCCAGCGGGATTCTGGTGGCGTCGGCCGCGAGCGCAATCGCACCGGCCGCATCCAGTCTGTGTCTGCCCGCGTGAAGTTGCGACTCCGTGATGTTCAGAGCGATCAAGCTCCGGGGGCGGGCCACCTCACGTATGACCACATCCTGTGCTCCGAGACCGTTGGCGACGTCGACGATGTCGGCGTTGGCGGGGAGCTCGGATGCCAGGGTCGAGGCGAGGCGTCGCAGCGCGTCCTCGACGTCCGAGGGGCCCTCGTCGTCGTCCCACAGCCCCAGATTGAGCCAGCCGGGAGCGGGCGACAAGAAGAAGTCCCCGCCGAGGCTGTCGTAGACGGCCGCGGCCGGATTGCGGCCGAGGCGAACCAGCCCCAACAAATGCCTAAGGTTCGCCTTGGTGAGAACGGTCATCGATCACTCCAGATCTCGTGGTTTGGCTCGTAGCTGTACTTCACCATGACCCGAGCTCTTGTGTACGCCGACGAAGTGGTCATCGTGTGCAAGCGGTGTGTCTTCCTCGATCGGCGCTCGACCTCAGAGCGGAACGTTATGCGAAGCTCAAGCGCTCTGGGCAGCGTCCACCTCGTAGTGCGCCACGGTCACGTCTCGTTCGACCAGGAAGCGCTCGTCCTGTGGGTAGAACACGGCGCGCTCGGGATCGGGTCCGGCGAAGGCCTTGATAGCGTCCATCGACTCCCAGGTCGTGAACATCACGAACTCGGTGCGATCCTCGATGTCGCGCCGTAGCATCAGGGCGCTCAGATTGCCGGGAGTGCTCCGGTACTCGGCCAGTCCGGTGCTTCTCATGTAGGCCGCGTAATCGGCGCCGTCGTGCAATTTTACGGTGCCCCTCCAGATGCGGGCGATCATGACGGGCCGCA
>JALZIB010000134.1 GCA_030860505.1 Actinomycetota bacterium | reverse complement strand
TGCCGGCCTCGGGCTGGCCCGGCAGTGACTTCTCGAAGTTCTGGGTCGGTCAGACCGTCTCGAACCTCGGCAGCTCCATCACGCTGTTTGCTCTGCCGCTCCTCGTCTACAACCTGACGGGCTCGGCCCTGAACCTGGCGCTGACGACCGCGGCCCAGTTCGTCCCCCACCTGTTGTTCGGCCTCGTCATCGGGGCTTACGCGGACCGGCTCGATCGCAAACGGCTGATGATCACCGTCGATTTGCTGCGAGCGGTGGTCATCAGCACGATTCCCCTGCTGTCCGCCTTCGATGCGCTCACGGTGTGGTGGATCTACGGCGTCGGTTTCGTCATGTCGACACTCACGATCTTCTTCGACTCCTGCCAGTTCGCAGCGATACCGAGCCTCGTCGACAACAAGGATCTCGTCGCAGCGAACGGTCGCATCCAGGCCAGCTTCTCGGCCGCCCAGATCGCCGGTCCGCTTCTCGCAGGTGTCTTGGTGTCGCTGCTTCCCCCGGCGGGGGTCGTGGCGGTGGACGCCCTGACCTTCGTCGTTTCGGCGGTGGCACTCGGCGCGATCTCGAGCCGCTTCAACACCGTCGAGGGGGACCAGAGATCCCCGACGAGCCTCCGAGCCGACGTGATAGACGGTCTCCGCTACGTCATGCGTCATCCCGTATTGAGACAGATCTCTTTGATGCTGGCGCTCACCAACCTGGTGGCGGCGACGGTCTATTCACAGATCGTCCTGTTCGCCGATGTGCAGCTTGGAGCGACGGACTCGGAGACCGCATTCATCTACGCCGCCGGCGCGGTTGGGATGACCACCTTCGGGCTCCTGGCGGGCAGGATCCGCAGCCGCTACGGGTTCACGAATGTGGCCAAGTGGGCCCTCATTATCGAAAGCGCGCTGTTCGTCGTGCTCGGGTTCATGACCAACCCGTGGTTGGCGATGGTCGTGTTCGCGTGCATGCAGGGCCTCAGCATCTTGTTCAACGTCCAGACCGCCAGCCTCCGCCAGTTGATCACCCCCAACCACATGCTCGGCCGCGTCATGACCATCGCCGCCGTCCTGGCGTGGTCGGCGATCCCAGTGGGCTCGTACCTCGGCGGGATCGCGATCGAGGCGACGGGTGATCCCGGCCTCGTTTATGCAGCGCTGGGAGGCCTGTCGCTTCTGATCCCGCTGTTCTTCTTCACGTTTACGGCACTCGGCCACGCCGAGCGCTACATCCCCGCAGATACGAAGGAAGTGCTTCCTTTGAAAGGCGACCTCGAGTCGAACCGGCGGGCCGCGAGCTGATCTTCGCCTTTCCCTGAGAGGTCATGGTCCGCCAAGCCGACCGGCCCGCATCTGGTCTACTCGATGCCATGCAGACCACGACCGCTCGCAGAGCCCGCGCGAGCCTCGTGGGGCGCCTGTGGCTTGCCTTCGGCGTGTTCGGCGCGTTCTGGGGAGGCTGGGGGGCGCTCCTACCGGACATCAAGACCCAGGTCGGCGCCACGGATGCGACGCTCGGACGGGCTCTGTTGTTCATCGCGCTCGGTGCGATCGGCGGCATGCTCTTCGCCGGGCGCATCGCGGACCGTCTCGGGACGCGCACTCTCTTGCCCGGCGCCCTGGCCTTCGCCGCCACGATTCCGACGCTCGCGTTCGCGCGCGGCATGGTGATCTTCCTCGTCATGCTCACGATCATGGGAGCGGCTTCGGGGGCTTACGACGTCTTCATCAACGGCGCAGCATCAGTCTACGAGGCGACCTTCGACGCCAAGGTGATGGGCGGAATGCACGCGCTGTTCTCCGCCGGAGTGCTCGTTGCGAGTCCGCTCGTGGGAGCGGCGCGTCAGGCGGGGGCCGGTCCCGAGCAGATTCTTCCTGTGCTGGCGGCGGCGGTCGTGCTGGTGGGACTCACACTCGCCGGAGTCGGACTTCCCAGGCCGGTCGCCGCGCAGAAAAAGCGCATTCGCATGACGCCGCAGCTGATGCTGCTGGGGACGTTGTGCGCTCTTGCCTTTTTGATCGAGGACGGGTTGTTGTCGTGGAGCGCGATCCACCTCGAGGAGACGATGGGTGGAAGCGCGTTCATCGGAGGGCTCGGTCCTGGGGTGCTTGCAGCAACCATGGTGACGGGCCGGGCGCTGACGCAGGTTGTGTCCCAGCGCTTCTCAGAGAAGCAGTTGATCGGTGCAGCGGGGGTGTTCGGGACCGCCGGCGCGATCATCTTCGCGCTGGCTTCGAGCGCGGCTCTGGGACTTACCGGCATTGCGTTGACCGGCCTGGCCATCTCCGTGGTAGCGCCGCTCGTTTTCGGAGTGGCCGGCCGGGTCGGTGGCCCCGGGCGCCAAGCGAGTGCCATCGCGCGCGTCTCGACCGTGGCCTACCTCGGTTTCGTCGTAGGGCCTGCGCTCGTCGGCGGCGTCGCAGGAGCGGCGAGCCTCCCTGTGGGTCTGTTGGTGCTGGCGGCGGCGGCACTGCTGCTTGCGGCCGGAAGCCGGGCTCTGCCCGAGACTGGACGACACCAAGAAGGGTGAGTGAGGCCACACGGCCCTAAACGCCTCAAACACCGGACACCACGCCGATCAGGACCGGGCGACGGCCTAAACGCAACCAAAGCCACCTAGACCAGGAGCTTGCCGTCCTCCATGAGCGCATCCCCGTCGACGGTGATGCGGCCCCCCTTGCGAAGGTCGCAGACCATGTCCCAGTGCACCGCCGACTTGTTGGTCCCACCGGACTCGGGATAAGACGCACCCACCGCGAGGTGCACGGTGCCACCGATCTTCTCGTCGAGCAACACCTCGCCGGTGTACTCGGTGATCCCGTAGTTCGTGCCGATCCCGAGCTCGCCGAGGATGCGGGCGCCCTCGTCGGTGTCGAGCGTCTTGATCAGAAAGTCTTCGTTCTTGGCGGCGGCGGCGTCGACGACCTTCCCTTCGGCGAACTCGAGGCGGATGCCCTCGACGCTCTGGCCCCCGTAGAGGGCGGGGAAGCTGAACGTGACGTGGCCGCGCGTGGCGGTCTCGACCGGTCCGGTGAAGATCTCGCCGTCGGGGAAGTTTTCCTTGCCGTCGGCCGGCAAGAAGGTCCGGCCGCCGACACCCAGAACCAGGTCGGTGCCCTCGCCTGTGATGTGGACCTCGCTCCGGCCCTCGAGCCACTCGATGAGACGCGCATGCCGCTCGGCGGTCTTCTTCCACTCGGCGACGGGGTCTTGGGCGTCGATGAGACATGCGCCGTAATAGAAGTCCTCGTACTCGGCCAGGCTCATCTCGGCGTCCATCGCGTGCGCTTCGGTGGGAAACAACGTGACGTTCCAGCGCACATCACCGGCGGCGGAGCGCTCGAAGAAGCGTTCCAGCAACGGCTCGCGCGCCTTGCTGCGGCGTACCTGGCGCTGCGGATCGGACTTCGACAACTGCCTCGTGTTGGTGTCGGAGATGATCGTGAAGGTCACATCAACGTTGTCGTAGATCCACTTGTCGGTCTCCCACACGAAGTCGAGCTGGTGGTCGCGCGCGTGCTTGTAGAGCAGTGGCTCGGCGGCGGGGATCGTCGCCCGGATCATCGGATGAGCGCCTCGCTTGAGGCAGCGCTCGTAGATCGCGAGAATCAGCGGCTCCCCGACGTAGGAGCCGGAGATCATGACGAGATCGTTCTCTTTCACCTCGGTCGAGTAGTCGACGAGGATGTCGGCGAGCCTTTCGGCCCTTGAGTCCTTCACGAACGTCCCTTTCCCTTACGGCCGAGCGTGTCGGCGAAGAATCGCTCAAGCATCTTATTGACCTCTCGATGGCGCTCCATCATCGACATGTGGCCCACGCCATCGAAAACATGAAGCTCGGCCTTGGGGAGATGCTCGGCCAGGTACTCCGAGGCGTCGCTGAGGGTGAGGCGGTCCGCCCGTCCGCCGACGACCAGGCAGGGCACGGTGATCTCGTGAAGCCGGGCGTGCGCGTCGAAGGCCCTGTAGGACTTGAGGAGATCGAAGATGACGTCGCTGGCGGTCTCGGCCGTCATGTCGTAGACGAAGTCCACCTGTCGCGCCGACGCCCGGGGGCCGAAGGCCGCGAAGGCCACGCCCCAGAACATCGCGTCCGAAGGTTTGATCACCGCCCGCAGACTGTCGAGACGCGCCGAGTGCGCGCCGATCAAGTCGAAGGGCCTGCGCGCATAGCGCTCGAGGCGGGCGAGAGCGGCACCCCCCAGCACGGTCTCGATCGCCGGACCGTAGGTCGTGTTGAGCAGCACCAGACCCTTGACGCGATCGCCCTGCTGCTCGGGATGATCGAGGCACAGTTGTTGCGCGACCATGCCTCCCACGGAATGGCCCACGATCACGACCTCTTCGAGCCCAACGGCGTCGATCACGGCGAGAAGATCAAGCGCGAGCCGAGCGATGGTGTAGTCGGAGTCTCCCTTCGGAGACGACAGCCCGTGGCCGCGCTGGTCGTAGAACAGCAGCCGCCTGCCGTCGAAGGTCTCCATCTGGTAGTGCCACATGTCGGTGCGAAGGGCCGAGCCGTGCACGAACACGACTCCCCTCTTGGAACGGGGGCCGGACTCCTCGACGAAGAGACGCGCCCCGTCGGGCATGTCGATATGGTGCGAGCGCTCCCCGCGATGCGACCCGAACTCCTGTCTCACTTCGGTATCGCGTTGCCTGCGCTTCTTGAGCGCGAGTCTCTCGGCCACGACACCCGCAGCCAGTGTCGCGGCCGCACTTGCGAGAGCGACTCCGCTCGATCTCTTCACGAGTACGGCGTGGACGTCCGGCGTCGCTCGTCGTCTGCATCCTCGACGCGTTCGTCGGCGACCTCGTTGAGATAGACGCGCGGGACCCTCGATGCGATGCGTGTGATGATCTCGTAGTTGATGGTCCCAAGGTGGCGCGCGAGCTCCTCGGCCGAGATCCTCTCGGCGCCATCTGCGCCGATGAGAGTCGCGATGTCGCCGACATCGCGAGGCTCGTCGCCGACGTCGACCAGAAATTGATCCATGCACACGGTCCCGGAAACGCGGTGTCGCATGCCTCCGATCAAGACATCGGCTTGGCCGGAGAGGCCCCTGTCGTAACCGTCGGCATAACCTGCGGGAACCGTCACCACGCGCGCATCACGTTCGAGTTCGTAGCGCAGTCCATAGGACAGGCGTTCACCCGCCGGCACGAACCTGGACGCGTTTATGCGGGCGCGGAGGCTCATGACGGGGCGGAGATCGGCGCTGCCCACGAGGTGCTCGGCGGGCCACAGCCCGTAAGCGGCGACGCCGGGCCTGACCATGTCGAAGTGCGCCTCGGGCAGCGACAGCGTGGCCGCCGAATTCGCCATGTGCTTATAGGGCAGGGGCCCGGTCACCGACTCGATCTCGTCCACGAGCTCGTGGAAGAGCTTGAGCTGCTTCTGGGTGAAGGGGTGGTCGGGCAGATCCGCGACCGCAAAGTGACTCCAGACCCCCTCGATCGAGATGCCCTTCAAGGACCTCAGGGTCCTGATCGCGTTGGGCACGTCGGCGGCCATCACCCCGACTCGGTGCATTCCGCTGTCGAGCTTGACGTGTACGCCGACGCGACGTCCCACCGCGAGGGCCGCGTTCGAGAGGTCCGTGGCGAAACCTTCCGTGTAAACGGTCGGGGTGAGGCCGTAGTCGAGCATGGTCACGGCGGAGCGAGGAGGTGGCTCGGTGAAGACGTGAATCGGCGCGCTGATGCCGGCCTCCCGCAGATGCAGGGCCTCCGCCACCCGTGCCACGCCGAGGCGGTCGGCCCCCGCCTGGAGCATCGCCCTCGCCACGGCCGGATTACCGTGGCCGTAGGCGTAACCCTTGACGACGCCCATGACCTCTGACCCGGGGGCCTTGGCCTGGAGTTCGATGAGGTTGTGACGAACGGCCCCGAGATCGATCTCGGCCCACAGGCCGTGACCGCGCGCCTCGACCTCGGCCTTCGTCAGTCCGCTCATGCGTTGCTCCTATGTCAAGCCGCCGCCGGTTGCAACACCGGCGCGGTCTCGCTTGATGTCATCCGATCACTCCTCATCGTGGTGAAAACGACCCTCACCAGTTGCCGTTTCAAGCATCGGATC
>JALZIB010000133.1 GCA_030860505.1 Actinomycetota bacterium | reverse complement strand
GGCGCGCGCCGGCGCGCGCCTTGGCCGCCTCGAGCGACACGAACGGGTAAGTGGACATGCGCTCGAGCGCGGGGTTGAAACGCACGTTATTGCGTTCCGAGAACGAAGCGTTGAAGCGCGCCGAAGGACACGGCCAGGGCATCGATCGACACCTGCTCGTCGGCTCGATGCGCGTACTCGGGGGCCCCGGGGCCGAAGTTGACCGCGTCTATCCCGACCGCGGTGAACTCGGCGACGTTGGTCCATGCCTGCTTGGGCTCGAGTGCTGCATCGCCGGCTGCACGCAGGCGTTCCACCAGTTCGTTGTCCGTCGCGACGCGCCCAGGGGAGGCGTTGCCGATGACCGAGAGGGTCGCGTCGCCGGCGATGAGGGATCTCAGCTCGTCCTCGGCCTCCTCCGGCATTCTGCTCGGCGCGTAGCGGAAGTTGAGGTGACAGACCACCTCGTCCGGAATGATGTTGCGAGCAATGCCGCCGTCGATTCCGGTGACGTTGACGACCTCGTAGAAACCGAGGCCGTCAACCGTTACCTCTCTGGCAGTGGAGCCCGCCACTTTCTGCAGGCCCCTGATCGCACCGTGGATCGCGTTGTCGCCGAGCCACGGGCGCGCCGAGTGAGAGGAAGCGCCACGGTAGGTCACGTCTGCGTTGAGATTCCCGAGGCAACCGAGCTGGATCGCGTTGGCCGTGGGCTCCATGATGACGACGAGACTCGCATCGCGGAGTTCGGGCGCGGCCTCGAGCAGGCCCGTGATCGGGCTCGCGTCGATCGGAAGCTCCTCGCGCGCAAAGAACAGGAAGCCGCAGTCGAGCGACGTGTCCGGATCGTCCCGCTCGAGCCAGCGAATCATCTCCACCATGACCGCGAGCGCGCCCTTCATGTCGCTTGCCCCCAGCCCGTGGACTGAGCCGTCGTCGATGCGCCCCGGGAGATTGTCCTGTGGAGGGACCGTGTCGAGGTGGCCGGCGAAGACGACCAGAGGTACGCCGGGGCGGCGGGCCGGTGCGAAGAAAAGAGAGTCGTCGTGCACCACCGAGGGCGCGATCGGCTCCGTCAGCGAGGTCACGGCCTGGGCGAGGGCGGCTTCGTTGCGGCTCACGGACTCGATGTTCACGAGATCGAGGGTGCACTGAGCGAGACGGCGAGCAAGGTCGGTTCTCGGCGTGGTTCTGTGCGCGCTCATGTGTTGGGCAGGATACCTGGGTGCACCTCATGGACCTCGTCGCGGGGGTCCTTGTGGCCGGATAGCCCCGTATGCTGATAGGGGCGGACAACGTCCGCAGCACGATCTCAACCGAGGGGTGAGGCGACTGAGGAAGGTGGATTTCTGAGCGGTCCCGCGCGGACGCACGAAACGAGGCCGGAACGCGAGAAGGCCGTGCTGGTGGGTGCTCGGTTCGGATCGACCTCGCTCGACGAGGCGGAATGGTCGCTGCAGGAGCTCGAGGCGCTCGCCGACACCGCGGGCGCAGACACCCTCGACAGCAGTGTTCAGCGACGCTCCGCGCCGGATGCGGCCACCTATCTCGGGAAGGGCAAAGCCAAAGAGATCGCGGGCCTCGCAAGCGCGCTTGATGCCGACATGCTCATCTTCGACGACGAGCTGACCCCCGCGCAGGGACGAAACCTCGAGGACATCGCGGGGGTCAACCCCCTCGCCGAGCGAGGGTTGAAGATCATCGACCGCACCGGTTTGATCCTGGACATCTTCGCCCAGCACGCGCGCAGCGCCGAAGGCAAGCTCCAGGTCGAGCTGGCCCAGCTCAACTACCGTCTGCCGCGCTTGCGCGGCTGGGGAGACGTGCTGTCGCGCCTGGGAGGCGGCATCGGGACGCGGGGGCCGGGAGAAACTGCGCTCGAGGCGGAGCGTCGAGCGATCCTCCGCCGTATCCAGCGGGTCAAGAAGGATCTCGAGAGCCTCGAGCGGACGCGCCGACTCAAGCGGTCGCGCCGCACCCACTCCGGCGTCCCCGTCGTCGCTCTCGTCGGCTACACGAACTCCGGCAAGTCCACGCTGCTCCGTCGAGTCACCGACGCCGACGTACTCGTCCAGGACCAACTCTTTTCGACCCTCGACCCGACCACCCGCCGGCTCGAGCTTCCCTTCGGAAAGGACGCATTGCTGACCGACACGGTGGGGTTCGTGCGCAAGCTCCCTCACCAACTCGTCGAGGCGTTTCGATCCACACTCGAGGAGGTCGGCGAAGCGACGTTACTGCTGCACGTAGTCGACGGGAGCCGCGATCCCGAACGTCAACTCGACGCCGTGAACACCGTGCTCGGCGGACTCGGCCTGGCCGAAAAACCCTCGCTGGTGTTCATGAACAAGGTCGATCTCGTAGGGGAAGTCGCGCGCGACAAGATCACAGGTCGCTTCCCCGACGCCGTCTTCGGTTCCGCCGTCACGGGCGAGGGCGTCGAAGGTCTGTTGGAGCGCATCTCCGAGGAACTCTCCAAGCTCCAGATCGAAGTCGAGCTCACGATTCCCTTCGACAAGGGGGAACTCGTCGCTCAGATCCACGGCGAGGGCGAGGTCCTGCACGAGTCCTATACGGAAGCGGGCACTCACCTCATTGCGCGCATAGACCGCGATTCGCTGCCCGGGCTGCGCGACTACTTGGGACGGCCGTCCGCCTGAACAGCGCGGTTCTAAGGGGACAATTCGGTCCACCACCTCCGGCGTAACCGCCCGCGCCCGTATGCTTCGCCGATGCGAATCCTTGTCGTGGGTGCAGGAGGTGTCGGAAGCGCCATCGCCGTGCTCGCGCAACGCCGCGGCTTCGTGCAACACCTGACGCTCGCAGACATCGACGAGACGCAGGCCCGCAGCACCGTGGACCGGCTCGGTGACGAGCGCTTCGACGCGGTCAAGCTCGATGCCTCGGACGGGGAAGAAATCGTCGAGTTGGCGCGAGAGATCCAGGCCGACGCCATCGTCAACGCCTGCGATCCGCGCTTCAATGAATCCATCTTCAACGCCGCCTTCGCGGCCGGCTGCACTTATCTCGACATGGCTATGACTCTGTCCCTGCCCCATTCGGAGCGGCCTTTCGAAGACACGGGCGTCGTGCTCGGCCAATATCAGTTCGAGGCCTCGCCGAAGTGGGAGGAGCGCGGGCTTCTGTGCCTCGCGGGCATCGGTGTCGAGCCCGGACTCTCGGACGTCTTCGCCCGCTACGCCGCCGATCACCTCTTTGGTTCGATCGACGAGATCGGGGTGCGCGACGGCGCCAACCTGACGGTCGACGGCTATTCGTTCGCGCCCACCTTCTCGATCTGGACCACCATCGAGGAGTGTCTCAACCCCCCCGTCATCTACGAGCGCGAACGAGGATGGTTCACGACCGAGCCCTTTTCCGAGCCCGAGACCTTCGACTTCCCCGAGGGCATCGGGCCCATCGAGTGCGTGAACGTCGAGCACGAGGAGGTACTCCTGATCCCTCGCTGGATCGACTGCAACCGGGTCACCTTCAAGTACGGACTCGGCGACGAGTTCATCGAGGTTCTCAAGACGATCAAGATGCTGGGACTTGACTCCACGGAACCCGTGACGGTGCGAGGCGCCCGGGTCTCTCCGCGCGACGTCATCGCGGCGATACTGCCGGACCCCGCCAAGCTCGGAGACCGTATGCACGGCCAGACCTGCGCTGGAACCTGGGTTCGAGGTGAGGGAACCGCGGGGGGACCTCGAGAGGTGTACCTCTATCACGTGGTCGACAACGATGACTGTATGGCTCGCTACGGGAGCCAGGCCGTGGTGCTCCAGACCGCCTTGAACCCCGTGGTCGCGCTCGAGTTGATCGACTCGGGCGTGTGGCAGGGCCGTGGCGTAGTGGGCCCCGAGGCGTTCGACGCCGAGCCTTTCCTCGAACTACTGGCCGATTACGGCCATCCCCACGGTCTCGAGGAGCGGCCGGCCGGCTGAGGGCGAGGGTCCGGCACGCTTGGCCGGCAGAACACCGCTCAACCGTTTCCCGTCGGGCCGCTACAGCTTTCGGAACACGGCGACGACTTTGCCGAGGATCTCGGTGCCCTGCGGCGCCTGGAACGGGTCCATGTTGATGTTGGCGGGCTCGAAGATGATCTCTGATCCCCGATGGCGAATGGTCTTGACCGTCGCCTCCGACCCGTCCCCGTATTCGCTCGGCATCATCGCAGCCACAATCTCGCCTGAATGCGCGGTCGGCTGCTGGCGGATGATCACGAAGTCGCCGTCGAAGATCCCGACTTCGATCATCGAGTCGCCGTGGACCTCGAGCATGAAGACGTTGCCGTCGCCCACGAAGTCGGCCGGCATCGGATAGATCTCGTCGACGTGCTCCTCGGCCATGATCGGCGTGCCGGCCGCGATGCGTCCCAGGAGGGGGACGGAGCGCGTCGGCGCCCGCTCGGCCGCCAGCCCGGTGTCGGCATCGAAGAGCACCTCGATGGCCCGCGGCTTCGTGGGGTCGATCCGCAGGTAGCCCTTTTTTTGTAGCGCCTGCAGGTGCGAGTGCACGGTCGAGCTGGAGGCCAGGCCCATCGCCTTGCCGATCTCTCTGACCGAGGGCGGGTAGCCGCGCGCGGCGACGGCCTCGGCGATGTACTCCAGTGTCTGACGCTGACGCTCGGTCAGTCCCTCGACCATCGGACTTCTCCTGTCTCGGCTGCCTGAGTGCGGCGAGCGGGGTTGGCGAACGCGTGTTCCCTATAGCTTAGCGGCCTCGCACACCGATGGCAAGAACATGCGTTCGATTTAGGGGCTTGCCACCGAACACATGTTCCCCTAAAATGTCGAACAAGCGTTCGTCCAGCCTGGATGTTCCTGGGCTCAAGAGCGCGAAGAAGCGGGTAATTACACCGTAATTACACCACTGTGGTTCAGAACCTGTCACACCGCAGCGGCAGCATGGGGCGGGACAAGGTTCGAGGGAGCTGAGGAGGCTTGCATGGCGGTTCGCAGAGAGGATCTCCGTACCGGAGCGCCGGGGCGCGTGCTGCGGTTTCCGACGGAACGCGCCGCCGTCAGGTTCCGGCGCCAGAAGATGGTCGAGGGCCGGCGTCGGCTGGCGCTGTTGGTGGCGGCCGCGACCGTGATCGTGGGAGTCGCCCTCGGTTCCGCCACGGGCCCGAGCGGCGTCACCTCGAGAGCGGACGCCCCGGCCACCATCGTCCTGCAGCCGGGCGACACGCTGTGGGGGGTGGCTACCGATTTCGCCGGCTCGTCCGTGGATCCACGCGCCTACGTCGACGCGCTTCAGGACCTGAACGACATCGAAGGAGCTCCCCGTGCAGGCATGCAAGTGACGCTGCCTCGTTAAACGGTCGCTTGCGCGCCGCGACGGTAGTCTCAGGCAGTCGCGACCGTCTCTGGTCGCGCCGAGGCACACGCCAAGCAGGAACCAAGGAGGCATCATGGGAGCAGGAGAGTTTTCGGTCGCCCGGCCCCCGGAGCCGCTCAACGAGGCGGTGCGCGACTACGCTCCGGGATCGCCCGAGCGCGAGCGAGTGCTCGCCGCGCTCAAGGCGATGGAGAGCGAGCGCCACGAGGCGCCCATGGTCATCGGCGGACAAGAGGTTCGCAGCGGTGACCTCTACGAGCAGGTGCTCCCGCACCGCACCTCGCACGTTCTGGCCGACGTGCACCAGATCCGATCCTCCGACGTCGACAGGGCGATCGAGAGCGCCGCCGAGGCCCACAGAGAGTGGTCCCGCACACCGTGGCAGGACCGCGCCGCGATCTTTCTCAGGGCCGCCGAGCTTCTGGCCGGACCGTGGCGCGACCGCATCAACGCCGCCACCATGCTCGGGCAGTCCAAGACGGTGCACCAGTCCGAGATCGACGCCGCCTGCGAGCTCATCGACTTCTGGCGCTTCAACATCGCCTACATGCACCGCATCTACTCCGAGCAACCGCACTCGGCCCCCGGGACCTGGAACACGATGGACTACAGGCCGCTCGAGGGCTTCGTGCTTGCCATCAGCCCCTTCAACTTCACCTCGATCGCGGGAAACCTTCCGTCTAGCTGCGCGCTCATGGGCAACGTCGTGCTGTGGAAGCCGGCGCTGACCGCGTCCTACTCCGCGCAGCTTTTGATGGAGCTCATGACCGAGGCCGGGCTCCCTCCCGGCGTCATCAACCTGCTCCACGGCCACGGGCGGTTCGTGGGCGACGTCGTCTTCAAGCACCAGGATTTCGCCGGGCTCCACTTCACCGGCTCGACTCAGGTCTTCAAGCACCTCTGGAGCGAGGTCGGGGCCAACATCGACGCCTATCGCAATTACCCGCGCATCGTCGGCGAGACCGGGGGCAAGGATTTCATCGTGGCCCATCCCTCCGCCGACGCCGCGCAACTGGCGACCGCGGTGCTGCGCGGGAGCTTCGAGTACCAGGGCCAGAAATGCTCCGCCGCGTCCCGCATCTACGTGCCGTCCAACCTCTGGGGCGAGGTGTCCGATCGCCTCGTCGCCGGGGTGAAGGACATTCACATGGGCGACGTCGCCGACCTCAGCAACTTCATGGGGGCCGTGATCGACGATCGCGCCTATGCGAAGCATCGCGGCGCGATCGACCACGCCAAGCGCTCTCCCAACTCCAAGGTCATCGCCGGCGGAGGCGTGGACGATTCCGAGGGCTATTTCGTCGAGCCGACGATCCTCCACACCGAGGACCCAGGCTCCAAGCTGCTCAGCGACGAGTTCTTCGGCCCGATCGTGAGCGCCTACGTCTACGACGAGGCTAAGTACGTCGAGACGCTCGAGGTGGTCGAACGCACCAGCCCCTATGGGCTCACGGGGGCGATCTTCTCGACCGACCGGGCGGCGGTCGCCCAGGCCCGCGACGCGCTCCGCTACGCGGCCGGCAACTTCTACGTCAACGACAAGCCCACCGGGGCGGTCGTGGGGCAGCAGCCCTTTGGGGGGGCCAGGGGATCGGGCACCGACGACAAGGCGGGCTCGATGTGGAACCTGATCCGCTGGGTCGCGCCGAGGACCCTCAAGGAGACCTTCTCGCCCCCGACCGATTACCGCTATCCCTACATGGACGAGGCCTGAGCCGAGGGGTGGGCTGGCTCGATTCTGGGTCCTGATGCGCGCCCCGCGCGCCTGAATCCCCACAATCATCTCCCGAGCCCGCTCCATTCCTGCTGCTTGTGATTCTGCTCACGAATGCTTGCAAATTACAGCGGGTTTCTTCTCACCTTCTCTTGACTATCGCCCCCGACAGGAGCGTAATTACAAGTTCGTAGTTCCACCAGATGTTGTGTTGTAGTCTTTCTTCGAGCCTACATCTGGTGTTTCAAGGAAGAAGAGCAGGGTCGGGATCGTTGTAGAAGAGAGGCCGGTGAGACCGGCGTGAAGGGGGTTTTCGGCGTGTCGCAGGCGACCA
>JALZIB010000129.1 GCA_030860505.1 Actinomycetota bacterium | reverse complement strand
TGTACGAGGAGTCCACCAAGGTCGACGAGGATCAGCCGCGCCGCTACGCCGAGGCCTCGGGTGATCACAACCCGATTCACCTCGACGACGACACCGCGCGCATGGCGGGGCTGCCGGGCGTGATCCTCCACGGCATGTGCACGATGGCGATCGCGACCAAGGCGGCGGTCAACGGACCGGCGGGGGGCGACCCGACCAAGATCAGGCGCGTCGCCGTCCGCTTTTCGAAGCCGGTGCTCCCCGGACAGGAACTGACCACGCGTCTGTGGCAGACGGGCGAGTCCACCTACGGCTTCGAGACCTACAATCCCGCCGGCGCGGCGGTCATCAAGAGCGGCATCCTGGAGGTCGAGTCTTAGAAGAAGGTCGAGGTGCGGTATGCAGCGAGCGCTACCCCGGCGGCCGCGACCCCCACCACCGCCAGAATCTGAAGCGCGAGCGAGGGTTTGCGCGCACGAGTGACATCGAGGCCGTAGCCGAGGATCAGGCCTCCGAGCAGGCCTCCGATGTGGGCGAAGTTGTCGATCTGCGGGAAGAGGAAGCCGAACACCAGATTCAGCCCCACGAAGCCGAGGATGTTGCGCATGTATCCGAACGCCATCGCCGAGCCCCGCTTGCCGTAGAGGAACGCGACCAGCGCGCCGACCAGTCCGAAGATGGCGCCCGAGGCGCCGACGCTCGTCCCCAGCGAGAACAGGTAGGAGCCGACTGCGCCGGTGAAGCCCGAGAGGAAGTAGATGAGCGCGAAGCGTTTGCTTCCGTAGGCCTGTTCGACCTCGGGTCCGAAGGTGAAGAGGACGTATGAGTTCAAGAGTAGGTGCAGGGGGCCCGCGTGCAGGAACATCGGCGTGATCAGCCGGTACCACTCGCCGAGAGCCACTAGGGCCTTGATCTCGGCGAAGCGATCGAAGATCAGGTCGCCGGCGAGGAGTGTCAGCACGAACATGCCGATGTTGATCGCCAGCAGCGCGTAGGTAACGGGGGTGTTCGCCCGCAGGGCGGTGCGCACCTTGGGGGCCGATCTGCGGGCCTCGGCCACGCACTCCGGACAGTGCTGGCCGACGGACGCGGGGATCGCGCAGCGTCCGCAGATAGGGCGCTCGCAGCGCGAGCAGCGCAACCTGGTTGGAGTCTTGGGGTGGCCGTAGCAGTAAAGCTGCTCAGACTCGTCGACGAGCTGGCCCTGGTTGGGGTCAGCGGGGGGCTGGTTGTTCACCCGACCCATGGTGCCACAGGTGTCTTCTTTCGCCTGCGATATCCCTCCTCAAGCGCCCCGTATGCTCGACCATGTAAGGCATGCTCCAGAAGGTCACGGTCGCCACCTACAACGTCCACCACTGCGCGGGGCTCGACGAACGCGTCGACGTCGAGCGCATCGCCGGCGTCGTCGCCGCGACGGGGGCAGACATCGTGGGTTTCCAGGAACTCGACGAGCTCCTCGAGAGAAGCGGAAGGACCCATCAGGCGCGCCTGCTCGCAGAGCGCATGGGCCGGGGGGTGGACTTTTTTCCGACGCTCGAGCGCGCCGGGGGTCGCTATGGACTCGGTCTCGCAACGACCGAGGGGGCCGAGGCCCACCTCGAACCCCTCCCGCGCCGGGGGGACGAGGAGCCGCGCGGGGCCATCGTGGCGCAGGTCGGCGACCTCTGTGTTGTGGTCACCCACCTCTCGCGCGACCGCTTCAGCCGGGCGAGCCAGACACGAGCCCTCGCCTCGATCGCCGCCTCCCTCGAGGGTCCCGTGGTGCTGATGGGTGACCTCAACCAAGGCCCGGGCTCGCTCGAGCCCCTCAGGGAGGCGGGCCTGGACGGCGACGGGACGAGCCATCGCACCATGAACGGGTGGCGGGCGCGCCACATCGACCACGTCCTGACGGGGGGCGGCGCCCGGGTGACTCGCTCCTGGACGATCCCCTCGGAGGCGTCCGACCACGTCCCCCTCGTGGCGGAGGTGAGGCTCCCGTGATACCGGTATTCTTGGTGCTGTTGTTACTGGTGTTGTTATTGTTAAGCTCTGAGCACAGAGAGAGTAGAAGATCTTCGATCAGGGCCGGAGGAAAGCGCGTGAGGATCCCGGGGAACCGCCTCGCTGCTGCGATCGCTTTCGCCGCCGTCGGGCTCGCCGCCTGTGGCGGGGGCGAGGGCGATGGCGAGCTCGAGGCCGCCCAGCAGCGCTCGACCGAGGCGCTCGAGGACATCGAACGGCTCCAAGGGGCGCTGGACGAGCTCGATGGCGAGTTGGAGGCGCTGGGAGTCGATAACGACGAGCTCACCGCCGACCACGACGAGCTGGCCGCCAGACTCGGCGACGTCAACGGCAGGTTCAAGAAGTCCGTGGGCAAGCTCGACACGGCACTGACCGAGCTCGAGGGCTCGACCACGACGGCGCAGTCAAATGCCGACGACGCGCTCGGCGTCGCGGCCGAGGCGGCGCGCGGCATCTCGATACTGACCAACCGGCTCGACTACCACCTGCGCAACCACGGAGGCGGCTAAGCGATGAAGGTCATGCGCGAGCTCGTCGGGGTCTGCTTGTCGGGTCGCTACCGGCTCGTGACCCGCATCGCCGGCGGCGGAATGGGCGACGTCTACAGGGCGCACGACCTGCTGCTCGATCGCTCGGTCGCGGTCAAAGTCCTGCAGCCGAGCCTCGCCGCCGATCCCGAACATCTCGAGCGCTTCAAGGCCGAGGCGCGCAGCGCGGCTCGCTTCAGCCACCCGAACGTCGTGGCCGTCTACGACTGGGGCTGTGAGGACGACGACACCTACTACATGGTCATGGAGTACGTCGCGGGCAGTGACCTACGGGATCTGCTTGAGCGCCGCGGAGCAATCGAGTACGGCGTCGCTCTAGAGATCATGGCCGACGTCTGCGACGCGCTCGAGGCCGCGCACGCTGTTGGGCTCGTGCACAGGGACATCAAGCCCGAGAACATCCTGATCGCGCGCGACGGCAAGGTGAAGGTCGCGGACTTCGGCATCGCGGTGGTCGTGGACACGGATCGGGCCGGTGCCGGCACCATCCTCGGGACCGTGCGCTACCTCTCTCCCGAACAGGCAAGGGGGCGCGATGCAACCCCGCTATCGGATGTCTGGGCCGCGGGGGCCGTGCTCGCCGAGCTTCTGACCGGACGTCCACCGGCGAACGGTTCGGGGACGGACGCCGTGAAGCTGCGCGCTCACCAGAGTCCGAGCGCGCCCTCGGACGGCGATCCGGCGCTGCCGGTTGAGGTTGACACCATCGTTTTGCGGGCATGCGCTCTCGACCCCGCCGACCGCTACGACGGCGCTGCCGCCATGGGCGACGCAATGCGGGTTGCGAGCGTCGGCACCATTTACCGGAAGGCGCCGGCGGTCAGAGAGCTGCTCGGCGACCTCACCGGCGAGGTTCGGCTGCCCGACATGGCGCCGACGGAGTTCGATCCGAGGTCGACCAAGGCGCGCGCCGGGCGTCGCGCCCGGGTCCGATCGAGACGGCGATCGGCGCTGCTCGGCCTCGTTGCGCTGATGTTGCTTGCGTTCGCAGGAGCGCGCGCATATGCCGCGCTGACCGCGCCCGACCGGGTCGAGGTTCCGGGGCTCTCAGAGCTGTCGAAGGATGACGCGACGGCGGCGCTGCAGGAGGTCGGGCTCGACCTCGAGGTGATGCGGCGCGAGCAGTCGCGCTCCGTCGAGGCCGGGTCGGTGCTCGAGCAGGAACCCACCTCGGGCACTCTGCTCGAGGGTTCGCCGGTGACGGTCGTGCTGTCGGCCGGGCCCCCAAAGGTCAACGCTCCGGATCTCACCGGCATGACCAGGTCGCAACTCGAGGTCCGTCTTCGGGCCAGCGGACTGGAGCTCGGGACCGTATCCAACGAGTTCGACATCGCCGACGAGGGCACGGTCGTGGCCCAGAGTCCCGCCGACCGCAAGGTCAGGTGGGGGAGCAGCGTGGACGTGACGCTGTCCAAGGGACCGCAGTCGATCGAGGTTCTCGACGCGGCAGGCCTCGAGGCGAAGCGGGCGGTCGCAATCCTCGAGCAGGCCGGGTTCGTGGCCGTGCTCGTGGACTCGTACTCGGACGACGTCGAGGAGGGGCTGATCATCTCCTCCGACCCCGGCGCGGGCACGACCGCACCCGAGGGCGGCGAGGTCGAGCTCTACGTCTCCGTCGGTCCCGAGTTTGAGGAGCTGACGATGCCCGATGTGCGCAATCTTCCTGAGGACGAGGCCCGCTCGAGGCTCGAGGGCAAGGGTCTGCGCGTCGACGTGGTCCAGTCCTGCGGCGGCGGCACCACGGTCGTGGACACCGACCCCATCGCAGGAGTGACCGTCAGGGAGAACGAAACCGTAGCCCTCTTCGTCTGCTAACGCCTTCAAAATGCCGTTCTGAGTGCGAGGAGTTTCGATGAGCGAGACCAACGGCATTCAGAACGGGTTCAGAGGACGTTCCACGCGGTGAGGAGCTCGATGAAGCGAGGGGTGCACTCGAGCGTTTCGATCTCGTCCAGCGGGATCCAGCGGACCTCGTCGGCGTCGTCGCCCGCCATCGGTTCGTCGGTCCCCTCGTAGGTCGCAAGGAAGTCCATCACCACGTAGTGGAGGTCGTCTCCGATGACCTCGAAGAATCCGGCAAGCTCACCCGTGGTGATGGCGAGGCCGGTCTCCTCGCGCACCTCTCGCTTGACCGCTGACACGAGATACTCGCCCGGCTCGACCTTCCCTCCCGGAACCGACCACAGCCCGCGCGCCGGCTCTTGCGCGCGCTTCACCATCAAGAGCTTGCCGTCTCTCACGACGATCGCTCCCACTCCCAGAGTCACGGCGGCGCGCTCGGTAGAGGTCATGTCCGCACTTAGGCTACGTCGTTCATGAGCCACACGGTCGATCGTGACACACAGTCGAATCCCACCTGGGCGACGTGGACCATCCTGATCATCGGTCTTCTCGGAGCTTCGGTTGCGGCGATCCTCATTCGTTATGCGAGCGCCGACGACGGCGGCGATGCACATGCCCTGGCGATCTCCTTCTGGCGCTGCACCCTCGGTGCCCTGCTGCTGGCGCCGTTCGCTCGTTGGAAGACGCGCGGTGCAACGCCGACTACCGCCAAACTGTCGGCTGCGGCCGGGTTCTTTCTGGCCCTTCACTTCGCCACGTGGATCACTTCGGTCGGACTCACGAGCGTGGCGTCCTCGGTGCTTCTCGTGTCGACCACTCCCGTGTTCACGGCGACGCTCGCATGGCTGCTCTTCAAGGAACGTCTCAAGCCGGCTGGATGGGCCGGGATCGCGCTGACCCTCGGGGGCATCGGACTCATCGGCGGCGGTGACTTCGGGGGCACTTCCGGTACGGGCAACCTGCTCGCGCTCATCGGTGGAGCGACCGCGGGGGGCTACCTCATGTTCGGGGCGACGGCGCGCCGCACGCTCGGCATCGTGGAGTACGCGGTCATGACCTATGCGACCGCAGCGCTACTGCTCCTGCCCGTCTGTCTTGTCACCGGTATCGATCTATGGGGCTACGGCGCGCAGACCTGGTGGGCCATTGGCGGACTCGTGGTCGGGTCCCAGTTGCTCGGGCACACGATGATCAACATGGCGCTCAAGCACATCGACGCGACCACGGTCGCGGTAACGGTGATGGCGGAGCCCATCATCGCCACCATTCTCGCCGCACTGTTGTTCGCCGAGACTCCCTCGCTGCTTATCTATCCGGGAGGTCTTCTTGTCCTTGCGGGCATCTACCTGGTCACGACGGTGCGCAAGGATCCCGTTGTGACACTCGATCGATGAGCACCGCGATCCGGGGCGCGCGCGGTGTCATTCCGACCGACGCCTGCCTCGTCATGGGTATTGTCAACCGAACCGCCGATTCGTTCTATGACGGGGGCCGGTTGGGGCTCGACGAGTCCGTCGCGCACGCTCTGGCGCTCGTCGATCAAGGTGCGGACATCGTCGACATCGGCGGCGTCAAGGCCGGCCCGGGCCCCCCCATCGCAGAAGACGAGGAGCGCGCACGCGTGATTCCCTTAATCGCCGCGGTCGCTGCGGCAACGCCCGTTCCCATCTCGGTCGAAACGGCGCGGCCCCCGGTCGCCGAGGCCGCCATCGAGGCGGGGGCGACCATGGTCAACGACGTCGGCGGGTTGCACGACGAGGGACTTGCGCGCGTCTGCGCGACGACCGGAGCCGCACTTGTGGTCATGCATCACGGGGGCCAGCTTCGGGGACGTCCACGCCATCCTCGCTACAAGGACGTCGTCGTGTCCGTAATCGAGGAGTTCGAACGCTGCGCCGAGATCGCGTCGCGCGCCGGAGTCGCCGACGAGCAGATCATCGTCGATCCGGGGCTCGACTTCGGTAAGACGACCTTTCACTCGCTCGCCATCGTGCGCCGCCTCAACGAGCTGACCGCCCTGGACTGGCCGGTCCTCGTCGCCCCGTCCCGCAAGGACGTCGTGGGCGAGAGCCTCGGGCTTCCGCCGGAGCAACGGCTCGAGGGGACGCTCGCGCTCGTCGCCCTCTCGGTCGCGGCCGGCGCCGCGATCGTGCGCGTACACGACGTCGCCGAGACCGTGCGCGTCGTCAGGATGACCGAGATGGTGTCGGGCCGGCGACCTCCCGCCGAGCCCCTGCGCGGCCTCTGGGATTGATCCGGACCGGGGCTCGGGCCGGTCATTGCGGCGTTTGTGGCGCACAGCAGCCGTCTCGCCTCACTCACCACCGAAACCCAGTTTCGGGGGCGGCGCCCGGCCACTCCGTGCCGAGCTCGGCCCGGTCATTGCGGCTTTGTGGCGCACAGCAGCCGTTTCGCCTCACTCACCACCCGAACCGGCCTTCGTCGTCCCCTTACTATCCATGGGTACTCTCGCCGGAAAAGCACTGGTCGGTGCGGTCGTGGTGGTAAGCACCGACCGCATCGACCGCCGCTTCCGAGTTGATAGGTTTTCGGCATCATGTCTAAGCGCGTGCTGATCGTGGAGGACGAGGAAACCGTCCGGGAGCTCGAGAAGTTCATTCTCGAGCAGCACGGCTACGAGGTCATGGAGGCGCGCGACGGACTCGAGGGCCTTACGAAGGCCGAGTTCCGCAGGCCCGATCTGATCCTGCTGGACCTCATGATGCCCGATGTCTCCGGTGGACGGATGTTCGACGAGGTGCGTCACCATCCGGCGACGAAGGACATTCCCATCGTGGTGGTTACGGGCAAGCCGGACGCGCACGAGATGTTCGACGACGCCATCGGCGAGGAGAACGTCATCATGAAGCCGTTCGAGGCCGACGCCCTGATCGACCGCATCCGCAGCCATATCGGCGATCCGGAGTGACGGCGGCGGTAATCCTCGCCGGCATCCTGGGCCTGATCTTCGGAAGTTTCGGGACCGTCGCGGCACACCGCATTCCTCGTCGCGAGACAATCGTCACCGGACGCTCCAAGTGCCCCAACTGCGGCCGGCAAATCAAGGCCGTCGAGAACATCCCCGTCGTGAGCTATCTCGTGCTGCGCGGCAGGTGTCCGGGATGCGGGCTATCGATCTCGGCGCGCTACCCGCTCACCGAGCTTGTGACCGGCGTGCTGTTCGCGCTCGCGGTGCTCGAGTTCGGCCTCACGCTCACGGCCGCGGTCTACGCCGCCTTCTTCTGGGTGCTGGTCGTGCTGACGGCCATAGACCTCGAGCACAAGCTGCTGCCAAACCGGGTCGTCTACCCGACCTTCGTGGTCGGCTGGATCGCTCTCGTCGGCGCGGCGCTTACCGAGGGCGACCCCTCGCCACTGACAAATGCCGCCATCGGCGCCGCGCTCTTCGGCGGTTTCTTCTTGCTGGTCGCGTTCGTCTATCCCGCCGGAATGGGTGGGGGTGACGTCAAGCTCGCATTCGTGCTCGGCACCTTCCTCGGCTACGCCGGCGGTGTCGGGGCGGTAGTCGCGGGCATGTTCCTCTCGTTTCTTATCGGAGGGGTCAGCGGCGTTGTCGCCATGAAGCTCTCTGGCCAGGGACGCAAGATGCAGATTCCGTTCGGACCCTTTCTTGCTCTCGGGAGCATCATCTCGGTTTTCGTCGGTGACGCGCTGGCGCAGGGTTACGTCGACTTCCTCTAGCTGCGGTCGGCCTGAGCTCCCGCGCCGGCGACGCGCTCCGAGAGGTCACGGAAGTTGTCCCGCACGAAGTCGATGAGCCGCATTTCTGGGGACACGTGCAGCTTGCGGCGGATGCGTGCCTTGTGGCTTCGGACGGTGCCCGCGCTGATGCCGAGCTGCTCGGCGATCTCCTGCTCCGTCCGCCGCCCTGCGATGCGCGCGAGCACGTCCCATTCCCGAAGCGTCAGTCCTTCGGCCAGCGACAGGGTGTTCAGGCTGCGCTTGCGCGGGTCGTCCGAACGCCAGCTCATGTCGCCACCCGACTCCTTGGCTTTGAAGAGGGCGATTTCGGCCTTCTCCAAGAGATCCTCCAGCGAGTGCTTGGGCCCGAACTCGGCGACGCCAATCGACACGGTCGGCGCAGCGGTGTTGGAGTCGAGCTGCTTGACGGCCGCGCGGATGCGCTCGGCCGCGACCCACGCGGTTGCGGCATCGCTTTCGGGAAGCAACGCGGCGAACCCGTCGCCCTTGTAGCGGAACACTAGGTCGGAGACCCTCAGCTCGGACTTGATCACCCGGCCCAGGCGCGCCAGCAGCCGGTCGGCCTGCTCATGCCCGAGCCGCTCGTTGATCGCCGCCATGTCGTCGACGTCGAGCAGCAGTACGCAAAAGGGGGCCGCGCTTCTGTTCGAACGGGCGATCTCCTCGTTGAGACGCACGGTGAAGGCCCCGGTCGCCGGGAGGCCGGTTACCGGATCGGTCGAGTGCCGCTTCAGGGCTTCGGCCTCTCTCTTGCGCCTGCGCACGGCGGACCAGATGCGTGCGACCAGCTCGCGCTGATCCGCGGGCTTCGTCACGTAGTCGATCGCGCCACTTTCGAGACCCTTCAGCTTGTCGTCGACGCGACTGAGAGCCGAGAGGCAGATGACGGGAATGTCGCCCGTTATCGTCTGCTCGCTCAACAATTCCAGCACGGTGAGACCGTCCATCTCCGGCATCATCATGTCCAGCACGATGACGTCGGGGGTCCGGCTTCTGGCTAACTCGACGCAGTCTGCGCCGCTGCTTGCGAGGATCAGAGCGAAGTCGTCTCGTAACTGAACCTCGGCGAGGCGTAGGAGGTCCGGGTCGTCGTCGACGACCAAGACAAGAGGCTGTTTCCCCATCGAATTATTTTCTGAACCCATTATTTTCTGAACCCCATTGGTTTCTTTGCTTCCCCGATAGTCGTGCTTTAGTCCCGAGATTACGATGGCACGGAATGACCCGGGTTTGAATCAGCCTCAGTGACTAAATTCGTCTAGTCTCGCTCGGCGCGACGCGGGGCCTTACGATGGGTCGATGAGCGAATTCGACGAACCGGCCGGTGGCGATCCCCCCGACGACGAGCGGCCGCTGGACCCCGAGGAGCGCGCCGCCCTGCGCCAGGACCTCGTCGACGTGCAGGTGCTGAAGGAGGTCCTCGAGCCCAAAGGGATAAAGGGAGCGGTCTTCTACTGCCCGGACTGCGGCGAGGACCATTTTCTGGGCTGGGATTTGCTGGCAGGGAACCTTCAAGAGCTGCTCGAGGCCGGCGAATCGCCGGTTCACGAGCCCGCCTTCGAGCCGAATCCCAGCGACTACGTCTCGTGGGACTACGCGCGCGGCTTTCTCGACGGGTACGAGTCCTTCGAGCAGGAGGAGATCGGCGAGATCGCCGCACGCCTCGTCGCCAAGCTGATCGAGTCCGGTATGTCCGTCGACGAGGTCAAAGGGGTGCTTGCGTCGGTGGGCCTGCAGGTGCCCGACGCCACAGAGCCTCCAGACCCCAAGCGCCTCAACCGGGACGACTAACGGCGGAGTCATGGCCAGGATCATTGCGTTTGCGAACCAAAAGGGCGGGGTGGCCAAGACCACGTCGACCCTGTCGGTAGCGGCGGCCCTCGCCGAGAGGGGCAAGAGCGTGCTGGCGGTGGATCTCGACCCCCAGGGGGCGCTGACCTACTCGGTGGGAGCGGACCCGGACGCTCTCGACGAGACCATCAACGATGTTCTGGTCCGCCGCCTCCCCATCGAGAAGGTCATCATCACCCGCCCCGAGGGGGACGGGTCCGTCGACGTGGTGCCCGCCAACATCGACCTCGCGGGGGCCGAGGCGGTCCTGCTGGCCAAGACCGGAAGGGAGTACGCGCTCGAACGCGCCCTGCGCTCCATCACGGGGCGCTACGACTTCATGCTGCTCGACTGCCCACCGTCGCTCGGCATCCTCACGATCAACGGGCTCACCGCGGCTCAGGAGGTCGTCATCCCGTTGCAATGCGAGGCGCTCTCGCACCGGGGTGTCGGCCAACTGCTCGAGACGCTGCGGGACGTCCGCCACTTCACCAATCCACACCTCGTCGTAACGGGAATCATCCCGACGATGTTCGACGGGCGCTCGCGTCATGCCCGCCAGGTGCTCGCCGACGTCGGCGCCCGCTACGAGGTGACCGTCCTGCAGCCCCCCGTTCGCAAGTCGATTCGCTTCGCCGAGGCGGCGCAGGCCGGGCGCTCGATCCTGGCCTACGCTTCATCGCATCCCGGGGCCCACGCTTACAGGGAGCTGGCCCGCCAGATCGACGAGGGCGTGGATTCGTGACCGGGGCGAAGGAGCCGGGCCGCCACGCCCTCTACAGCCGCAGCGAACGCAGGCCCTTCACGGCCACCGTCGAGTGCTCTTCATGCAGAGAGGAGACGCGCGTCTCCTACCTCGAGCTGGGGGCGCTAATGTTCCCCCTACACTTTCACCTTCCGCCCATGATCCGTCATTACAGTTCTTGGTTCCGTTGTCCGTCGTGCGGTAGGAGGACCTGGCTGCGGATTCATCTCGATCGCTAGTGGGGCACCGACCGTAGTTCGAAAAGGAGGAGGCACCCGTGGCACGCAAGACGAAGGCCAAGAAGGACCTCGACAAGGCCACCAAGCAGCTCAATCGCTCGGCGAAGGCTCTCGGGGACGTAACTCGCAAGGCCGCCGACGTCGCCGGGAAGACGGCGAAGGACATCGCCAAGACGCGCGATGCCAAGCAGGCGAAGAGGGCGGCGAAGGTCGCCCAGACCGCAGTCGCGGCCGCCGCGGTCGCCGCGGTGGAGCTCGTCAAGACGGCGAGCAAGAAGAGCCAGAAGGGGGCCAAGAAGGTCTCGGGCTCGAGGGAGGCCTCCGGAGCGAAGAAGTCGGTCAAGCGCGCAACCGAAGCGACCAAGAAGGCCGCCAAGACCACGGCGAAGCAGGGCCGCCAGCAGAGCGCCGAGGCCATCAAACAAGCCCGCACGCGCTCTCAGGATGCGAAGAAGACCGCGCAGAAGCAGTCGTCCAGGACCCGAAGGAAGGTCAAGAAGAAGGTCGGCTAGGCGCTGCCACCGCTGAGAACCACTGCTGCGCCGAACTGCGTTCGACATCTCCGTCCAGCGGGTCGCGCGCGCCGCCGAGCTGCGCGGTTACGTCTGAGCTGACCCAAATCCCAAACTTTCTCTTCGCAATTCGGGCATATCCGGACCAGTTACCCCGATGCGTGCGTGTGGCTTGTCGCGCCCTGGGAAGGATGCCGAAAGGGACAAAGAGAAGAGTAGCGAGGTAGCGGCGGACCGCCAGATCCTCTTGATTGAAAGGGTTCTTCGATGGACAACCCCAGGTCGTGCGTATGGATGCGAGGCCCGCGCGATGCGCGCGTGCACGTTTCGGCGGCCAAGTGGTGGCTCGCGATCACCCGCGACGTCATGGCCAACGAGTACCGGCGCATGTCGTCGAAGCACCGCCCCCCGGTCGGCTGCGACATGACTCCCAAGTTCATCTCCCCGCTGGAGCACCAAAAGAACTCCTGAGCCGAGCCCACGCTCGGCCCCTACTAGGATGACCCCCTTGTCTGACCCAAGGGGGTTTCTTCGTGTCCGTAGAAAAGTCCATCGACTTGACGGCGACGGGTCCGAGCATCGAGGAAGCGGTCACCGAGGCCGTTCACCGCGCGAGCCTCACCCTGCGCGGAGTGACCGGCTTCGAGGTCGAGCGCGTCGAGGGCATGGTCGACGACGGGGCGATCACCTACAAGGTCTTGTTGCGCCTCACCTTCGTCATCAAAGAGCAGATGCACGAGTAGTCGCCGCGATGGAGCATCGCCGGCGCGAGCCCGCCCCTGGCGTCTTTCGCCTCGTCCTGCCGCTGCCGTTCCCGGGTCTCGATCGGGTCAACGCCTACCTGCTCGCGGGCAACGGCGGCGTCGTGCTGGTCGACTGCGGGATGTGGGATCCGGCGCTCGACGATGGCGGCTACTCGGAGCTCGAGGCCGCGGTCGCCGCCACCGAACACACGCTCGACGACGTGAGGACGCTGATCCTGACGCACCCGCACATCGACCATTACGGCATGGCCGGCCGGGTCGTCGAGGCCACAGGGTGCGAGCTGTGGATGCACGAGGCCGCCCGCGCCGAGCTCGCCGTCTACCGCGATCCGGAGGCGCTCGCCGCCGAGCTGAAGTCGATGCTGACCGACCACGGCGTCGGGCGCGACGAGATTGGGGAGTTGAGCGCGTTCGAGGACTGGCGGCCTTTCGTTTACGAGCTCATCGACGCGACCAGGTGGTTGACCGACGGCGACGACTTCGAGGCGGGCGGGCGCACGTGGCGGGTGCTGCACACACCGGGTCACGATTCCGCTCACGTCTGTCTCTGGGACGAGGCCGAGCGGATCCTCATCTCGGGCGACACACTGTTGGGCTCGATCACCCCGCACATCGATTTCCGGCGCGGCGACGGGAACCCGCTCGGCGACTACCTCGCGTCCCTGGCCAGGATCGAGGAACTCGCGCCCGCACTCGTGCTTCCTGGTCACGGTCGTCCCTTCGAGGACGGCGCGGATCGAGCGCGCGTCACGGCCCGCCATCACGACCGCAGGCTGGGAGCGATCGTGCAGGTCGTGCGACGCGAGCCGCACACGGCAAGCGAGATAACCGACGCCATCTTCGGCGACACGCTGCTCAACTTCGAGCGCAGACTCGCGTTCGGAGAGGCGCTGGCTCACCTCGCCTACCTGCGCGCCAACGGCGAGGTCGAGCGCATAGAGGCCGAGGACGGGACCTTCCTCTACCGCAAGAGAGCGCGCCGCCCCACACAGGCCACCGAATGAGCACGACTCCCGGAGCCTCGCTCGTCGTACGCAACGCGGCCGAAGTCGTGACCCTGGCCGGCCAAGGTCCACTGCGAGGCGATGCGCTGCGAGCGCTCGCGCCCGACGCGCGTCTCGATATCGACATGCAAGACGGACTCTTCGCTGAGGCCGGCAACGTAAGCGAGGGCGACGCCGAGCTCGACGCGACTGGCTGCACGGTCGTGCCCGGCTTCGTCGACTGTCACACCCACCTTCCCTTCTTCGGGTGGCGCGCCGACGAGGACGCGGCGCGCCTCTCGGGCATTCGCTACGAGACGCTGCACCGCGAGGAGGGCGGCATCTTTCGCTCGGCCCGGCTCCTGTCCGAGGCGAGCGACGACGAGGTGCTCGAGTTCTCACGCGGTCTCGCCGGCGAGATGCTGAGGCGCGGCACGACGACGTTCGAGACGAAGTCCGGCTACGGGCTGGGAGTCGAGGCCGAGCTGCGCCAACTGCGAGTGGCTCGCCGCCTCGCCGCCGAGGTCACCCAGACCGTCGTCACGACCTGTCTCGCCGCCCACGCGATCCCGAGGGACCGCTCGCCGGGGGAGTGGGTGGGCGAGGTCGCGACGGAGCTGCTCCCCGCGGTCGCCGACCAGGGCCTCGCCTCCGCGGTCGACATCTACGTCGAGTCGATCGCGTTCTCGCTCGAGCACGCCGCCCGCCTCAGCGAGGCGGCCGCCGGCCTCGGCCTGGCCATGCGGATGCACGCGGATCAGCTCGAAGACGGGCAGGCGGGGTCCTTCGCGGCGCGCTGGGGCTTCGTCTCGGCCGACCACCTCAACCACACCTCGTTGCCGGCGGTCGGAGACCTGGCCGCGAGCGACACGGCGGCGGTGCTGCTGCCGGGCGCAACCTTCACCCTGCGCCAGAGCAAGAGGCCCCAAGCGCGCGCCCTCATCGAAGAGGGGGCGATCGTGGCCCTGGCGAGCGACCTCAACCCGGGCACGTCGCCGGTTCTGGCGATGCCCTTCGTCATGGCGCTCGCCTGCCGCGTTTACGGGCTGCGCCCGCTCGAGGCCCTCGCGGCCGCGACCGTCAACGGCGCTCACGTCCTCGGCCTCGGCGAGAGCGTCGGCCGGATCGCACCGGGGTTCAGGGCCGACGCCGTGGTCCTCGACGCCCCGAGCTTCGACCACGTCTGCTACCGCCCCGATCACGATGCGGTGGTGGCGGTCATCTGCGGGGGCGAAGTAGCCCACCTCGCCCCCGGTGCCGAGAGCCGCCTGACGCCACCCTGAGCGGCAGGTGGACAAGTACATATCAGAGAATATAGAGTAGAGAGTATGTCACAGGTACAGGCCACGATCGCCCACCATCGCTTCGAGCTCGAAGCCTCTGAGGTCACCAGGATCGCGGCTCGCACGCTGCCCGAGCCCCTTGCGGATCACTACGTCGTGGTGAATGGGCGTCGCTATCCACCCAAGCAGGTCATCAGCCTCGTCACGGGATTGGACCGAGCGGACTTCACCACTCATCAAGCCCGGCGCGTCTTGAGCCGCCTGGGGTTCACCGTCGGCCGTCGCAGTGTCCACGCGCCACCGGCTGAACCCGGACCTCGCCGCGACGGTCCCCACGGAGGCCGGGAGGCCGACGTGCTTCGTCCCTTCGTCGCCAAGTGGGTGGCGCAGCGGGGGCTCGAGGTGCTCGTGGCGGCCGACAGCCCACAGGAAGTTCTCGCCTGGCTCGAACGTCACAATCAGCAAGCCGACGCCATGTTTCTGGTGCCTCGCGACCAGCGCGAGACCGAGGGCGTGGCGCCGGAGTGAGGTTCTCCTTCAAGGAACTGCCCGGCTCCGCCCACGACTACCTGCGGCCCGTTATTCCTGTCCTCATCGAGGGCTTGCCGCGCGCCCCTCAACTTTGTCTCGTCGACACCGGGGCGTTGCATAATCGCTTCGGGTCCTGGGTCGCCGACGCGGCCGGGATAGAGCTGGAGGGATGTGCGACAGAGACGATTGCGCTAGGGGGATTTCGGACCGAGGCGCGCACGGCCTCCGTTCAACTCCGTATCGGGGACGCGGCATGGGAGGCTCCGGTCTCATTCTGTAACCCATGGCCGCCGGCCTTCCACGTCCTCGGCCAGGAGGGTTTTCTCCGCTGGTTCGAAGTCACCATCCGGGCCGCCCACTACAGCCTGGATCTCACCTTCGAACGGGGATGACCGGCGCATGGTCGAGAAGATGAAGGCGGTACGTTCTCACGCCGCCGGCACCGAGGATCGCGACCCGCAGGCGTCAGCCTTTTACCGCCCCCATGGTGAAGCCGGAGATGAAACGTCCGAGGAGGAGGTTGAAGATGATCGCGATCGGCAACGCCACGAACACTACCGCCGCCTGCAACGACTGCCAGAAGAAGACGTCACCGCGGATCAACTCGGTCGGAACCCCGATGCTGATGGATTTCTCCGCGGTCGAGGAGATGAACGCGAGCGCGTAGATGAACTCATGCGCCGAGAGTGTGAACGCGAACACGATGACGGCGACGATCCCGGGGAACGCGAGTGGGACGACCACGCGCAGGAACGCGCCCAGACGGCTGTACCCGTCGACCATGGCCTGCTCCTCGATATCTTTCGGGATGCCCTTCAGGAACCCGACGAGCAGCCACACGGAGACGGGGATCGTGATCGTCGGATAGATGAGCACCAGCGACCACGTGTTGTTGAGTAACCCGAGGGTCCCTACGACCCGGGTCAGTGGGATGAACAGCAGCGTCGCCGGGATGAGATAGACGAAGAAGATTGCGATGCCGAGCGGCCCGCTCCACTTCATATCGAGGCGCGCGAGCGCGTAGGCGGCGGGAAGTCCGACGATGAGCGTGATCGAAACGACGAGGAACCCGACCCACAGCGTGTTCCAGGCGAAGGTGAGGAACTCCGTGTCGGCCAGCAGGAACCTCCAGTGTTCGAGGGTCGGGGGCAGGTTGAAGATGAACGGGTTGTTCGCCTTGGTGTAGAGGTCCGGGCTCTCCTTGAACGACGTGATCGTGCTCCAGATGAACGGCCCCGCCGAGACCAGGAGCACGATGAGCGCGACGATGTAGAGGATGGTCCGCCCGCGGATCGAGCGACGGCGACTCTGCCGGCGCCGGCGCGCAACCTCGTCTTGGTTCGTGATGTCGATACGGTCGCCGCCGAACTTCTTGTCGCGGTCTCCTTCGCCCGCCGCCATTGGTTACATCACCTCCGAGCGCTTGACCAGCCGCAGGATCGCGATCGCGGCGGCGAGCAGCAGGGGGAACAGGAAGAGCGCCACCGCCGCACCCTGGGCGAGGTCGCCTCCCTCGATACCCTTGAAGTACGCCCAACTGGACAGGGTCTGGGTCGACTGGGTCGGGCCCCCACGGGTCAGTACGAAGATGATCGTCATGTCCGCGAAGGTGAGGATCGCACCGAACAGCGCCGCGACCGCGCTGATCGGCAGGGTAAGCGGAAGCGTGATCTCGCGCAGCTTCCGCCATGGTCCCGCCCCGTCGATCTCGACGGCGTCGTTGATGTCATCGGGGATCGCCATCAGTCCTGCCATGACGATGACCGTGGCCACCGGAACGATGCGCCATGTGTTCACCGCGATGATCGAGCCCATCGCGAGGAAGGGACGCCCCAGCCAGTACATGTTCTCCTCGATGAGTCCGACCCACCGGAGCACCCAGTCGATGGGACTGAAGATCGAGTGCAGCATCCACAACCACGACACCGCCGCGAGCGATGCGGGAGTGGTCCACGGCAGCAGCACACAGAAGCGCACGATCCACTTGCCCTTGAAATCCTTGACCAGGATGGTCGCGAGCACATGCGAGATCAGCACGACGAACACCATGGAGATCAAGGTGAAGGTGAGGGTGTTCCAGAAGGAAGTCCAGAACACGCTCGATCCCAGGATCGTTCGCCACTGGCGGAGTCCGACGAACTCGAGGCTCGGGTTCCCCGTCGTCACGCCGCTAAAGCTGAACAGGATGGCGAGGACGAACGGGAATGCTACGAGACCGACGATGTACACAAAGGTCGGTATCAGGAAGAGCTTCGCCAACAAACCCTCCCTGTCGGCGAGCCTTCGCCTAGGTCGTGCCGGCTGCCGGATCCGTTCCCCGGCCACAGTTTGCGCCGGCGTCACGAACGCACCGGCCTCGGGTCGGTGCGTTTACCGGTCTCGCCGTCGAAGAAACGGAGATCCTTCTCGTGCACGGCGAAGCGCTGGTCGCGGTCCACGGTCACGGCGGCATCCACGGTCGCCGGTATGCGCGCGATGATTTGCGCGTCGTGGGGCCCGAGGCCCGACACGGTGGCGAAGACGTGCCGGTCGCCCGACAGGTACTCGATGCGGTGCGCCCGCACGTCGACCTCGAGCACGCTGCCACCGGTCCCGTTGATCGCACCGACGGGCAAGAACGTTTCCGGTCGGAAGCCGAGGAGATGGTCACCCCGGTCGATGAGGTTCATCGGTGGCGCTCCGATGAAGGTGGCCACGAAGGTGTCGGCCGGATCCGAGTACACGTCCCGTGGGGGACCGATCTGACGAACCTTCCCGTCGAGGATCACCGCGATGCGGTCGCCGAGCCCCATCGCCTCGACCTGGTCGTGAGTCACGTAGATCGTCGTCGTGCCCAGTTGCTCCTGGAAGCGCTTGAGCTCGTCGCGCGCGGACGTACGGAGCTTTGCGTCCAGGTTGCTCAGGGGCTCGTCGAGGAGGAACACGCTCGGGTCGCGCACGATCGCCCGGGCGAGCGCGACGCGCTGACGCTCGCCGCCCGATAGGTGGCGGGGCTTGCGATCGAGGAGGTGGTCGATACCGAGTAGACCTGCGGCCCAGTCCGCTTTCTCGCGCCGGACCGCCGGTTCGATCTCCGCCGCCTTCAAGGGGAAGACGATGTTATCCAGCACCGTCTTGTGCGGGTAGAGGGCGTAACTCTGAAACACCATCGCTATTCCGCGCGCCCGCGGGGGGAGGCCGTTCACAACGTTTCCGGCGATGAGGATGTCACCCTCAGTCGGTTCCTCGAGCCCCGCAATCATGCGCAGCAAGGTGGTCTTGCCGCAACCGGAGGGTCCGAGCAAGACGAGATACTCGCCCTCCTCTGTGGTGATGTCCACGCCGTCGACCGCGCGGACATCGCCCTTCTCGAAATGCTTCTTCAGACCGCGCACCTCGACGGCGTGCGCCACGCTGACCTCCCCCGATTGATGAAATTACAGTGCTCGGGGCCCGGAAACTAGGCTCCGCCGACCAGGCCCTCGTTACGCCACTTCTCGAAGATCGCCCGACACTCTAGGTCCGCCTCTTCGACCGACTCCTCCGGAGTCTGTTTGCCGCGCGCGACGCGGGCGAGCATGTTGGGCAGGACGAAGGTGCCGTTGATCTCTCCAATGGCCGGGTTCGCAGGCCCCGGGTGACCGAGGTTCGTCGACCAATCCAAGGCGCTCTTCAGGGGCTCGAGTTTGGCCGGGTCGTCGCCCTCGAGCGTGAAGGGATCCTCGTCGAGCCAGGCGTCTAGGTCGGGCACCTGATCCAGATAACCCGGGAAGTCGTACAACTTTGACTGGTACGTGACGGGAGCCAGGTTCTCCGTGTAGTGGAGCAAGAACTCCTGCGCCGCATCCAGGTTGGTCGAGAACTTCGGAGCGATCCAGTTGTACATGACGTGCTGCGCGGCCAGCTGAGCCTGCGGCCCCTCTAGGGCCGGCACGAAGAAGACGTCCTTTGCGATGTCCGGGATGTTCTCCTGGGCCGTGCGCCACGCCGAGATCGAGTTCAGAATGTAGCTCAGCTCGCCTGCGATGAGCCCCTCGTTGTTCGACGCCGGGTTCCAGGCGAACACCTCCTCGGTCATGGCCACATCGAAGAGGTCCTTGGCGTACTGGACCGCCGCGATGGTCTCGTCCGACAACAAGGTGACGTTCTCGTTTTCGTCCTGCTCCGCGCCGCCGTAAGACCAGATCAGGGCGCGGGCGTACATGTTCGAGTCGAGCTCCTGGGACATGCCCAGGCCCATTTGGACGTCTTGCTCGCTGAAGATCCGTTCGCCCCCCTCGAGGAGCTCGTCCCAAGTCGAGGGCCCCTCGGGCAGGTCGACCGCTTCCCACAAGGACCTGCGGTAGTCGCCGGGGTCGGGCGTCCACGCCGGTGCGAACGCGTAGTAGTTGTCCGTCGTGGGGTTGAAGCTCGACTTCTGACAGAGGGGTACTTGCTTACCGAAGCGCTTGTTGGACTCGTCCATGAGGTCGTTCATGGAGTGGACGCTGGGTTCGAACTGCGACAACGTCGCAATGAATTGGATGAGGTCGTGGCCCTCGCCTGCTCCGATCTCCGACGAGATGCGGGCGGGGATGCCGGTGACGTCGATGTGGTCGACGGTGACGTTCACCCCGACCCTTTCACCCCATTCTTGCGCAAAGGGGTCGAACCATTCGTCGTGCTGAGGGACGAAGTGACTCCACAACAGGATGCGGAGATCTCCGGATAGCTTGCTCGACGGCTCGGCGAATTTGGTTTCCGGGCCTGGTCCGCCGGTGGCCGGCACCGGCTGCTCGCTGCCTCCGCCGCAGGCCGCGGCCAGCGCCGCAAGGCTAGTGGCCTGGATGAACCTCCGTCGAGATATCCGGTACCGGCTGACGCCCGGGGTCATGCGGCCCTCCTTCGTCGACTCCCACGGAGGAGGCGGGGACCCGGCGAGAGGTTTCGTGCGACCGACGAAACCAAGGTTCGAACGGTCCCATACCGGAAGGTCCGAGCACTCCTCCCCAAGCGGGCAACCGTAGCATAAGTCGTATGACGCCCCCAGTTGGTTGCCTCGCTGTCGCTACGCTAGCGGGCCGGCGACTTGCTCTGCGGCACCGGCGAGCGCCCCGCTAGCAACCAGCTTGCGCACCTCGCCGATGTCGTCGGACAGCGGTCTGTCCTCGTCGAGGAAGGGCGAGACCGCGCGCAGGTGCTCGACCACATGCGCGGTCGCCGGTGACGGAGATAAGGGAGCGCGTAGGTCGAGGCCCTGCGCCGCTGCGAGCGCCTCGATGGCGACGACGTTCTCCGTGTTCGACATCACGGCCATCGCCTTGCGACCCGCGGTTGCGCCCATGCTGACGTGGTCCTCCTGGCCCGCGGACGTCGGGATGGTGTCGGCCGACGCGGGGAACAGCAGTGAGCGGCTCTCGCTGACGACCGAGGCGGCGGTGTACTGCACGATCATGAAACCGGAACGGACGCCGGGCGCGTTGGTCAAGAACGGCGGAAGGCCGTTGTTGAGGCTCGGATCGACGAGCCGCGCCACCCGGCGTTCGGCGATCGTCCCGAAGCCCGCTACGCACAGAGCGAGATGATCGAGGGCGAGGGCGAGGGATTCACCATGGAAGTTGCCGCCCGAGCGCACCTCGCCCGTCGACACGATGACGTTGGGATTGTCGATGGCCGAGTCGAGCTCCCGCTCGAAGGTCGTGCGAGCGTAGGCGATGCCGTCCCGGTATGCGCCGTGCACCTGGGGGATGCAGCGCAACGAGTAGGCGTCCTGGACGAGATGGTCGGAGTCGCGGTGCGAAGTCACGATGTCGCTGCCGGCGAGTAGCCGGCGCAGGTTGCCGGCGACATCGAGCGCGCCGGGATGCGCTCGCAGTCCCACAACCTCGGCGTCGAAGACCCGGTCGGTTCCGAGGCAGGCCTCGACGCTCATCGCGCCGCAGAGATCCGCGGCGCGCGCGAGCGTCTCGGCTCGGGCACAAGTCAGGATGCCGAGCGCCAGCATGCCCTCGGTGCCGTTGACAAGGGAGAGGCCCTCTTTGTGGGACAGCTCGAGTGGCTCGAGCCCCACCGCTCGCAGCGCCTCGGACGCGGGCTGGACCCTACCCCCGGCGTCGACGAGGCCTTCGCCGATGAGGGGGAGCGCGAGGTGCGCGAGCAGCGCGAGGTCTCCGGACGCCCCGAGTGATCCCTGAGCGGGCACGACGGGATGAATCGAGTCGTTGAGCATGCGCGCGAGTCGCTCGACGACCTCGAAGCGGACACCCGAGACGCCCATGGCGAAGGTGCGCGCCTTGAGCACCATCATGGCCCGGACGACTTCGGGCGCAAGGGGAGGACCGACGGCCGTCGCGTGTGAGCGCAGGATGGCCTCTTGCAGAGCCTTGGCCTCGGCCGAGTCGATGCGCACGTTGGCGAGGTGGCCGAGTCCCGTGGTGATGCCGTAGACCGCGGCACCCGTCGCGACTGCGTCTTCGACGACGCGGCGCGCGGGGGCCATGTCGGCGGTGAGCCCAGGAGCGAGATCGACCTCGGCCCCCCCGGCGACCTCGACGACGGCGGCGATGCTCAGAGGTTCGCCGATCAGGATGGTCACAGGTTGCACTCTAACGAAGCCATTCTCTGGCCTGGCTATCCTGAGCTGATGGGAACGATTCGCGCGGAGCTCATCTACATCGACGGCGCCTTCAGGTCGAAGAAGGCGATCGTCGTCGACGGTGACCGCATCGCCGGCGTGATCGACGTCGCCGAGGCCGGCCCCGACGACTCGGTCGAGGATTGGGGCGAGGTTGCGCTCGTGCCGGGCACGGTTAACGCGCACGGGCACGCGTTCCAGAACCTGTTCAAGGGCTTTGCCGACGATCGCTCGTTCGAGTCGTGGCGCGACGACGTGCTCTATCCCTTCTCCGAACGGCTCGACGGCGACGCCATCTACGCGGGGGCTTTGTTCGCGTTCGCCGAAGCTCTGCTCGCGGGCGCGACGACGACCGTCGATTTCTTCTATCTGCACGACGATTCCAACGACAACGCCGAACACGTCTTGCGTGCGGCGCGCGACCTCGGCATCAGGCTGGTGCTTGCCCGCTCCTTCTACGATCTCGATGCGCCGACCGGCGCGCCGAAGCGCTACCGCGAGGAGGCGCGCGACTCGGCCGAGCGGTGCGTCGCCCTCGCCCGCGCCCACGCGGGCGACCCGCTGGTGTCGGTTCAGCCCGCGCCACACTCGCTGCACGCGGCGAGCCCCGAGACGATTGCCCTTGCGCTCGAAACCGCGGCCCGGCTCGAGGTTCCCTGCCACCTGCACCTGGCCGAGGCGGCCTACGAACGAGAGCAAGTCCGAGAGCGCTACGGAACAACGCCGGTTCGTCTCCTGGCGCGCGAGAGATTGCTGAGCGAGCGTCTGGTCACGATCCACACGGTGTGGGTCGACGACGAAGAGATTGAGCTGCTCGCGCAGTCGGGGGCCGGGGTCGTGCACTGTCCCGGCGCCAACGCGTTTCTCGGAGACGGCATCGCGCCTCTTCCCGAGATGCTCAGGCGCGGCGTCAGGCTCGCGCTCGGGCCGGACGGGGGATGCGCCAACAACCGCCAGAGCGTCTTCGACGAGATGCGTATGGCGTCGCTCGTGGCGAAGGCGCGTGCGACCGACGGAAGCGCTCTCGACGCGGCGACGTCGTTCGCGCTCGGGACGCGCGGGGGAGCGGACCTGCTGGGCCTTCCCGCCGGAGCCATCGCGGAGGGTCGCTATGCCGACCTCGTGGCGCTCGACCTGGACGACCTCTCGCTGCATCCGCTTCAGACCATCGAACGTCAGATCGTCAACTCGATGCAGCCCACCGCGATCGCACGCGTGATGGTCGGAGGTGAGACCGTGGTCGAGCGCGGCCGCCTAACGCGCATCGACCCGGCCGAGATTCGCCGCCGCATCGCCGAGGTCACGGGCGATTGGAGGAGACCGTGATGTGTTCTTCGGGAGTACCTACGGCACGCGCGGAAGGGCGGATCTGACCTCGATGGTGAGTGAGGCTAAGTGGCTGCTGTGCGCCCTAAACGCCGCAACGACCGGCTCACTACTTCTGGTCCCGGCGGGCCGGCTCCATCGGAGTCGCCACGCCCCGCTCCGCAGCGACGTCGATCGCCCGGCCGTAGCCCGCGTCGACGTGACGCATGACGCCGGTGCCGGGATCGGTCGTAAGCACCGTTTGCAGTCGCTCGGCGGCGTCGCTCGACCCGTCGGCGACCACGACCATGCCGGCGTGAATCGAGAGCCCGATGCCCACTCCGCCACCATGGTGAACGCTGACCCAATGGGCGCCGGCGGCGGTGTTGAGGAGCGCGTTGAGTATCGGCCAGTCGGCGATCGCATCGGAGCCGTCGATCATGCCCTCCGTCTCGCGATAAGGCGACGCCACGGACCCGGCGTCGAGATGGTCGCGCCCGATCACGATGGGGGCCGAGATGTGCCCGGACGCGACGAGGTCGTTGAAGAGCGCGCCGGCCCGGTCGCGCTCGCCGTAGCCGAGCCAGCAGATGCGGGCGGGAAGTCCCTGGAAGGCGACGCGCTCCGACGCCATCTTGATCCACCGGTGAAGCCGCTCGTCGTCGGGAAAGAGCTCGAGAATGGCGTCGTCTGTGACCGCGATGTCGGCCGGGTCGCCCGACAGCGCGGCCCAGCGAAAGGGCCCTTTGCCCTCGCAGAAGAGCGGGCGAATGTACTCCTCGACGAAGCCGGGGATGGCGAAGGCATCCGACACGCCGGCCGTGCGCGCCTGCGCCCTGATGGCGTTGCCGTACTCGAAGCAGACTGCTCCGGCGCGCTGGAACCCGAGCCACGCCTCGACGTGATGTGCGACCGACTCAAAGGAACGCTTCGTGTAGCCGTCCGGGTCGTCGGCTCTCAGGGCGACCGCCTCGTCGAGTGTGAGCCCGGCCGGAACGTAGCCCCCGAGCATGTCGTGCGCCGACGTCTGGTCCGTAACCACATCCGGGTCGAAACCCCGCTCGAGCAGCTCGGGGAGGACCTCGGCCGCATTACCGAGCAGCCCGATCGACTCGGCGCGGCGGGCCGAGCGCGCGTCGTTCGCCCAGGCGATCGCCTCGTCCAGGTCCTCGGTTGCGCGATCGAGATAGCGAGTGTCGATCCGCCTGCGAAGGCGTCCAGGGTCGACTTCGACGCATAAGGCCACGCCCTCGTTCATGGTGATCGCCAGGGGCTGCGCGCCTCCCATGCCCCCGAGCCCCGCGGTGAGCACCATCCTCCCCGCGAGGCTCCCGCCGAAGCGGCGGGCCCCCAGCTCGGCGAGCGTCTCGTAGGTGCCCTGCAGGATCCCCTGCGTGCCGATGTAGATCCACGAGCCCGCGGTCATCTGGCCGTACATCGTGAGGCCGGCCGCCTCGAGCCGGTTGAACTCGTCCCAGGTCGCCCACTCGGGAACCAGCATGGCGTTGCTTATCAGCACCCGCGGGGCGCGCGCGTGGGTCCTAAAGACCCCCACGGGCTTGCCCGATTGCACGAGCAGCGTCTCGTCGTCTTCGAGACCGCGCAGCGAGGCGACGAGGGCGTCGAACGCCTCCCAGGAGCGCGCCGCGCGCCCCGTTCCGCCGTAGACGACGAGATCGTCGGGTCGCTCGGCGACCTCGGGATCGAGATTGTTCATGAGCATGCGCAGGGCGGCCTCCTGAGGCCAGCCCCTGCACGAGATCTCGCTGCCGTGCGCCGCTCTGACGCTTCTCATTACCGTGCTCGTGCCCCCTGTGCTCGGCCTCTCGAATGCTTCTGCTACTCCATCGCATCTCGCCCCAGTCGGCAAGCCCGCCGGGCCCACGGGGGGAACGAACGCGCAGAGTAGTCATGAGCGCCCGGTTCCCGGCAAATAGAGGCGAATGACAACGCTTCGTAGTTGGAATTCCGAGTCGGGGGCGTCGAAGAGTGGCACGATGGGTAGGCCTAGGCGGACGAACGACGATGGTGGTTCAGAGAGGAGATAGCCATGGCCGACACCTACAACGGCTACTGCGTGAAGTGCCGCGAGAAAAGAGACTTCGAGGGCGAGGTCAAAGAGCTCGCCAATGGCTCGAAGGCGGCGCAGGGGCAGTGCCCCGTGTGCGGAACCAAGATGACCCGCATGCTTCCGAAGGACACGAAGGTCTGAGCCGGGTTAGAACCGGTAGCAGGAAAAAATAGACGACCGGGCCGCCCTGCAGGGGGCGGCCCGGTGCGCGGGTCTCAGCCGCCGCCGTTCCCGCCCGCCCACGCCGGGCAGAGCTCCTGGAACGAGCACGACATACACAGCGGCGAGGGGCTGGGGCGCCAGTCGTCTTTCTCGGCCGCCCGGCGGATGGCCTTGCCGAGCGCAAGCATCTGCTTCTCGAAGGCGACGAGCATGCGCTCGTGCGGTTCCAGGGTGATGATGGACGGGTGGGCGAGGTAAACGAGGCGGATCTCCTTCGGCATGACGCCGAACGCCCTCCAGCACACCAGCGCGTAAAAGCGGAGCCCGAAGAACGCGGTCGTCTCCCGCATCTCGCCGGGAACGCGCCCCGTCTTGTAGTCGGTCAAGGTCCAGGAACCGTCGGAGCGTTCCTCGACCCGGTCGATCACGCCCCTGAGGTGGAGGTCGGCCAGCTCGTACTCGACCCACCACTCGAGCTTGCTCGCGCTGAGGCGGCTTGGGTCCTCGAGCTTGAAGAGGTTGCGGAGCAGCGACTTGCCGGCGCTCAGCCACGCCTGCTCCTCCGCGTCCTGCAGCTCGGCGGGGCGCACCTCGGGGGCCTCTCTGACCTCGTTCCACAATGCGACGAGGAGATCGTCCGCTCGCTCGGGCGTGCGCGCCTCGGGCGGCTCGGCGAAGAGACGCTCGAGCACGGCGTGGACGAGCGAGCCTCTGGCTGCGGCCGATGACGCCACCTCGGCGAGCCGGTCGACCGAGCGGAACTTGAACTTCAAGGGGCAGCTCTTGAAGTCGCTGGCGCTCGAGGGCGACAGCTTGAGCAGGGCTGGTTCCATAGCTCGACCCTACGGGCGCGCGTCGGAGCGTCCGCGGATTTCACACTCCCGGCTGCCCACTCCCGAGGGTTTTGCGCGCCATCGGGAGCTACGCCGCGAAGCGCCGAGCGGGCGGTGGTGGGAGTGTAACGACCGCTTAGCCCGAGACCCCTTCGTGCCCAACGAGGCCCAGCGCGGGCGCGCCCTCGAGCCTGGTATCGCAGGGCAGATGGATCGAGAAGGTTGCGCCCCGGCGGGACGACTTCAGGTCGATGCGTCCTTCCATCGCGCTCACGAGCTGGCTCACGACGTAGAGGCCGAGACCGGCTCCGTCCCGGCCCGCAGCGGTCTCGTCGATGCGGCTGAAGGCCTCGAACAGCTCCTCGCGCCGGTCCTCGGGAAGCCCAGGCCCCTCGTCCGACACCTGGATCACGATGCCGTGTCCCTCGGCCTTTGCGGTGACGGCGACCCTCGAGCGATCGGGGGAGTACTTGTACGCGTTCTCGACGAGGTTGCGCACGATCTGGCCGACGCGCGCCGAGTCGAGCACACACGACAATGGTTCGACGAAGACCTCGAGCTGGTGAGCGCGCCGCGTGCACGCCGCCGCATCGAGGGCTCGGTCGATCGTCACCTGGAGGTCGCACCAGTCCATCTGGAGGTTGAGCTTGTGCGCCTGGAGTTGCGACGTGATCAGGAGGTCGTCGACGAGACGTGCGAGATGTCGCCCTTGGCCCGAGACCATCTCGAGCAACTTGTCGAGTTGCTCGCGTGAAAGCCTGTCGCGTCTCCTGCTCACTGTGTCGACACCGGTGATGATCGCCGTCAGCGGCCCCCGAAACTCGTGCGAGGTTATCGCCAGGAAGCGGTCCTTGATGCGGTCGGCCTCCGCGAGCTTGACGGCGTGGCGCTCGAAGGCGACTTTTTGTACGCGCCAGTTCTCCGCCATCAGTCCGCTCGCCGCCGCGATGAGCACCATGAGGCCGACGGCGAAGAGGTAGGTGGACATCTCGAAGATCTCGCCCGTCACCTCGGCCCGGTGAAAGCTTTGGGGGACGAAGAGGAGTGCACCGAGCAGAGCGGCCGCTAGCGCCCCGGGCAGGCGGTGACGAATCGCTCCCTCGAGCGGGAGCAGGACGAGCAGCGACCAGGCGATATAGGGGGTCTCCCAGGCGAAAAGCCACACCAGCGCGCAGATGATGAGGGCGTCGAAGAAGAACGCGATGAGCCCGAGGCGAAGCTGGTCGCCGGGAGTGGTCAGCCGCGCCGAGGCGCCCCAGATCGTCATGCTGCCCAGAGCGAAGAAGACGAGCGTCATCCATGCGAGGCGCTCGGTTGCCCCGTCGGGCCACCCGGACGCGGTCAGGAGCGCGACCACGGCGAACACTACGCCGAAGAGGCGGACGTAAGTCAGCCCCTGCTCGAGTCGTCGAGTCTCGCTCACCGTCCCCATGTCTCTGTCCTATCGGCCGCCGGCCGCCCGGCATTGAGCGTTCCGGCCGGTCACTTCAACTCGAGCGCGACGAAGGGCCCCTCCGAAGAGAGACCCCTCGTCACCCGTAGCGGTGAGGTGCTAGGCGGCCTTGATGTGGCTGTCGCCGGCCCTCGCGTGACCGATGATCTCGGCGACGTGCTCGAAGACTTTCGGCGCCGCGTATCCGGCGGCGGCGATCATGAGGCCCGTGCCGACGTAACCAACTGCGTCCGAGCGAACTGCGACGTCCCACTGTGCGAAGAGCGAGAAGTCGAGCGCCCACGCGACCAGGATGCCGAGGCCGATGGTGAACAGCGTTGCGATCTTCGACAGGTTGAGGTACTCATCCACCATGTCGACGAGCTTGAACGTACCGATGCCGAGTAGCACGACGATTGCGAACTCGTACACTTTGTCCTCCGTTGTCTTGGGGCTGCTTTTGCCCACTTACTGCACTTGGACGCAGCGATGACGGCGCGGTTACACCGGCCGCCTACCGTCCGGGACTAGTCCGCCGGGGACAAGCAAATGATGCGATCTGGCTATTGGCTCAGGCGAGCGAGACACGGAGACTTCCGTAAGGGCGGGGGTTCTAGTCGCATTCGCCGCCGCAGCCATCCGACGCCCTGCCCGAGCGTCGGAGACTCCCGCCCCTTTGCAAGCGAGACGCCGGCCCCTCGGGGCCGGCGTTCTTGCGGCTAGCGGCGGCCCGCGGAGGTCAGCTTCACTGTGAAGGCGGTTCGGGCGACCTCTTCTTCGTCGAGCATGAAGACGATCGCGTAGTTGCCTTCGACCTGCTCGATCTTGAGATCGGAGATTTCGTCTTCGAGCCGCTCGACGTGTGTCTTGGTCGCGAGGTGGAACTCACGCGGGATGCTCTCGTAGATCGTGAGCCCGCCCGGTCCCTCGATGCGCCATTGCTCGGTGGCGCTGCCATGATCGTCGGCCCAACCCCGAAAGATGATGAACGCCCCTGCGACACCCGGTTCATCGTCGGTGACGATCACGCTTTCGAGCCCGGGATGGAGCTTGCCTCCTTGATTGAAAAACAGCTCCCGGTCGATGACCTTCGCGTAGCGAAGCCTCGCGCCCATCGGTCTCCCTTCTATGCGTCCGTGCCATAGCTTGCGAACGTGCAGTCGTTGTCGAGCAGGATCTTCTCGAGGAAGTCGAGGTCAAGCGCCTGTACCGGCGCCAGCACCCCGCTTCGGTCGTAGTCGGGCTGAGCCATCCTCATGGCGCCCGCCGCCAGCAGTGCCGCGGTCAACCCGTAGACGTCGCGGCCCATCACCGAAACGTTACGCCACTTCCCCTGCGAGCGGGCTTCGGCGAGGATCGTCCACCACTTCTGCCGCCGGCCTTCTTCAGGACCTTCAGCCCGCTGCAGCCGGTGCACACCGCGGTTGCACGCGTCGCGTACCAGTGGCAGCTTGTAAGCGGTCCGCAGTAACGGGAGACCTAGCTTCATGCCGATTCTCTGCCGAGTTCCACACGTCACGTACAACTCGAGGGAGTTCACGTCTACGTGCAGTGGAACGAGGTGACCGCTTGCGAGCGGAAACGAGACGGCCGCTTTCGGACCGAGCGGCGGCGGCATCGGCGACCAGCGCTCGTGTTGTCCGGGCGTGATCGACACCTGCTCGCCGTCTGCGATCCACGGCCCCCGTCCGGTGATGATGCCCAGCGCGCTCTTGACGGTCCCGCGCGATCCGGTCGACGGCAGCGCGTAGGTGAGCACCACGTCGGGACGGACGAGCCCCTCGGCCGCGAGGGTTGCGGCGACGTCCCCAGGTATTTCGTCGAAGCCGATGCAGGGGGCCATGGCTATCCCGGCCGCGCGCGCCTCGTCGTGGCGCTCGGTGAGCCGTCCGACGAAGGCAGCCTCGCCGGTGGAGTCGAGATAGTGGACCCGGGCGCGGAGCGCGGCCTCGACCGCGGTCCAGCCGAGCTCCGAAAAGGGTCCTACGCAGGTGAGCAGCACCCTGCAGTCTCCGAGCGCCGCCACCAGCGCGTCGACATCGCCGACCGACGCAACTCGAACGTCGGGATTGCCGGTCGCGGAGGCGAGTCGCTCGAGCTTGGTCCTGTCGCGTCCCGCAAGCGCGAAGCTTGCACCTCGTTCGGCGAGAGCATGGGCGACCAGCCTTCCCGTGTAACCAGTGGCGCCGAACACCAAGACGTCGGGCATCCCCGCAGCCTACCTAGTGGATAGTGTCACTGTGGCGAAGCGAGGAGCGCGCTGGTGAACGGCGACGGAAAGGTGTGGTGGCGATCGAGAGGCTGACGGGCACCGTGCACCTGGTGCGTCACGGCGAGGTCGAGAACCCAAAGGGCGTTATCTACGGCCGTCTGCCCGGTTACAACCTGTCGGAGCGCGGCGTCAGGCAAGCCAAGGCTGCCGGCGAACACCTTAGTGGTGGCGAGGTGGGCGCGCTGTGGTCGAGTCCCCTGGAGCGCGCTCAAGAAACCGCTCAGGCGATCGCGGAGCATCACGCCATCGATATCACGATGGACGAGCGCCTCATCGAAAGTGACTCCACCTTCGAGGGCGTAAGTCGCACGATGTGGCGGTTGCTAAGAAACCCCTCGAGGTGGTGGCATCTGCGCAATCCACTCGCGCCCTCGTGGGGTGAGCCCTTCTCGCACATCAGGGATCGCATGATCGATGCGATCTCCGCGGCACTCGAAACCACCGCAGGTGGCGAGTTGGTGGTCGTAACTCACCAGACGCCCGTCATGGTTGCGCGCCTCGCGCTGGCTCGAAGTCGACGACCACCGTGGCTGGATCGGATTCCCTGTGAGACTGGTTCGGTGACGACGCTCGTGCTCGAAGCCGGCACAGTCGTGTCGGCGGACTACTTCCGTTCGGAGGACTGAGGCTCCGGGGTCTGCTCGTCGATCTGCTCGTCGGTTATCGCCTCGAGGATCGGCGAGGAGCACACGGGACAGACGAGGGAGTGGTCGATCTCGACGTACACGGTGCGCGAGCAGGTCGTGCAGAAAGCGGTGCGGGCCATGCCATCACGGTAGCCTGCTTTTCTTGGCTCCGCTTACGCAAATCGATTTTCCTGGAGGTCGTTCACATTGTCGTATGTCGTGATCAACGCAATCGAGGTCCCCGAGGGCGCCGGGGACCAGCTCGAAGAACGCTTCGCCAAGAGGGCCGGAGAGGTATCGAAGTCGGACGGATTCGAGTCCTTTCAGCTGCTGCGTCCCGACAACGAGGGCGCGGGTAACCGTTATCTCGTCTACACCCGCTGGGCCGACAAGGACTCGTTCCAGGCCTGGATGAGCTCGCCCGCCTTTACCCAGGGACACGCCGGCTCGAGCGGAAGTTCCAAGCCCGTAGCGACCGGCAGCGAGGTCTGGTTCTACGAGGTCGCCCAGTTCGAGGAACTCTAGGAGTTGGCTGCGGGAACCAACTCGGCCACGGGGCCGAAGGGGGACACGGGGGACAGCAACTCTTATGACGTCGCGGTCGTGGGGGCCGGGCACAACGGCTTGATCTGTGCCGCGTATCTCGCCAAGCAGGGTCTCAGCGTCGTGGTTCTCGAGCGCACCGATCGCATCGGCGGCGCGTGCGTGACCGAGGAGCTGTTCGATGGCTTTCACATCTCGACGGCGTCGTACTCGTTGTCGCTGCTGCTGCCGGAGGTCATCACCGAGCTCGGTCTCGAGCTCGACATCCGTATGAAGGACCCGAGCCGTTTCCACCCCTACGAGGACGGCGGCGGGCTCGTGATCTGGCGCGACCCGGCCGCGCGCCATGCCGCAATCTCCGAGTTGTCGCGTAAAGACGCGGACGCGCACGTCGAGGTCCATGAGTTATTCGACGAGGCCGCGCGTCGTCTACGCCCGTTCCTCAGCTACCCGGCGACGCGCAAGCAGGTGCGGCGCGCCTTTCGTCAAAGCCATGTCGAGGGGCTCTTCGCCAAGACCGTCGACGGTTCGATCGCGGCCATCGCCGAGGACTACTTCGAGACGGACATCCTTCAGGGCATGCTCGCGAGCGAGGGCATCATCTCGTCGATGGCCGGCCCCCGCACTCCGGGCACGGCTTACATCGCGCTCCATCACGCCTTCGGGCAGGCGACGGGCCACGACGGCGCGTGGGGCTTCGTGCGCGGCGGGATGGGCGCGATCACCTCGGCGCTGGCGGACATCGTGCGCGCGCACGGCGGCGAGATTCGCATCGAGGCCGAGGTCGCCGAACTCCGCCTCGACGAGCGCAGGCGCGCGGCCGGCGTGGTGCTCGCCTCGGGTGAGGAGATCGAAGCGTCCATCGTGTGCTCGAACGCGACCGCCCAGCGCACCGTCGCGTTCGTGGGAGCGGACCACCTCCCGCCCGACTTCGTCGACGACATCGAGCTTCTTCCGACTGAGGGCACGGTTGTGAAGGTCAATTGCGCGCTGTCCGGGCTCCCGAAGTTCAAGGGATTCGGCTCCGAGGGCGAGATAGGCCCCGAGCACTCAGGCACCATTACGGTGAGCCCGTCGATCGACTACCTCGAGGACGCGTGCCGCCGGGCGGCCGAGGGCCATCCCGCCGACAACTTCTTCTGCGAGGCGTGGATCCAGACGGCGACCGAGCCGGAGCTCGCCCCCGAGGGCAAGCACACGCTTTCGATCTTCGCCCAGTACGTCCCCTACAGCTTCGCCGAGGGCACCTGGGACGAGCGGCGCGACGCCGTCGGCGACGCAGTCGTGGCGACGCTCGAGACCTACGCGCCGGGCCTTGGCGACCTCATTGAGGACCGGCTCGTGCTCGGCCCCCCCGATCTCGAGGCTCGCTTCGGTCTCACCGGAGGCAACATCTTTCACGGCGAGCTGCTGCCCGACTGGCTCTTCGACAAGCGCCCCTCGCGCGGCTGGCATCGCCATCGCTGGCCGCTGCCCGGCGTCTACCTGTGCGGTTCGGCCGCTCACCCGGGCGGGGGCGTGTGCGGGGCGCCCGGCCGCAATGCGGCCCGCAGCGTGCTCGAGGATCTCGTCGCCGCGGGCGCGGGGATGCCCACGTCGGACGGCTGAGCCGGGCCTGTGACCCGCCGCCCGGAGTTTCGCGTGCAGGCACGGCGGGTAACTCACGGTCGCAACCAAAGCGCGTAGGGTGTTGTTCTCGAGGGGGATACGCCCCCGTGGAGGTGAAGAAATGAGTCTTGGAGCAAGTTTGTTTCTGCTGGCCGCCGGAGCAATCCTGACCTTCGCGGTCGAGGCCGAGGTGTCCGGAATCGACGTCAACGTCGTGGGGATCATCCTCATGGTGATAGGCGCAATCGGACTGCTGTTCTCGCTCGTCTACATGAGCCGGTCGCGAGCCGCAAGCTCGCGCACGGTAGTACGTGAAGAGGAGCCGCGCGACGGCAGAGTCGTTCGAGAAGAGCGGCGCGACGTCCTCTAAAGAGAAAGCGCACAACTCGAATGAGGCGAATGAGGCGGGTCTTCGGCCCCCCGCCTCGTCGTTGGTGGCTACGACTGCAATATCTATGAGCAGCGGGCACCCGAGGCTGATTGACTGATACGTCTTTCAGCGTGGCAGCGGAAGAAACGAGCCCGACCTGCAAGACTAGGCGTTCTCTCAACGATCCCTTTTAGTCTCACTTTCGTTGCTGGGTGCGTGCCGACGGTGGGCGCGTATTTCGTAAACCTTGCGCGCATGAGCTAAGAGTTCTCCTGTACAGAGTCCCTCTCGAGCGCTCGACCTGGAACGCCGGCGGCGCCGATGAGACCGTGACGAACCACGACCATTCGCCCGGCGGTCTGCTCGAGGGCGTGACCGACTGGCGCGGGAGGCGCTCGAGCTTCGGCTACGCCCCGGCAGGCAACCTCACCGAGACGAGCCTCGGCTCAGACGTCGCCAGCGGCGCGCTCTCCTACATGGCCTTTGGCGCGAAAGCGACCTGAGCGAGCACCTCGGCGACGCCTATGTGACGATCGGTCCCACGTTCCACCACGGGGCACTCACCCTCAGTCCCACCACTCGGGCCGTCCCCGTACCGCCGGCCCGTTTCGCCGAGGCCGTTCCTCGGCGGCGCCCGGACACGACGCCTACCTCCTCTTTGGGCCTAGGTGTCGGGGCCAGCGGGTGACTCACCGAGCGCACATCAGATCAGCGCGTTCGTCATCGTGTCCGTTAGGAAGCGGCTGTACTTGGCGATCGTCCACCGCCGACGGTTGACGAGCAGGTCGTAGAGCTCGGGCGAGGTGCAGAGCCACAGCACATCGCGAGCGTCTCGAGCGGTGAGGCCGGTGCGGAGATGGCCCGCCGCGGCGAGGAATCGGGCGTTGTCGGCCATTCGAGCGATCCGCTGGCGGTCGAGGTCGTCGAACAGGGCCGCCGCCTCGGGATCGGATTGGGCAGCGTCGCGCAGTACGAGGAGCAGCGGGAGAACCCGGGGGGACACCTCGGCGGTCAGGCGGCCCCAGCCTTCGATCACTTGTCGCGGGTCCGTCTCGGACCGCAGGGCGTTCGAGCGCTCCTCGGCGGGAACGGGCTCGGCACCCGCCAGAGCCCGCTGGCACAGCTCGCGGACGAGGCCGGCCTTGCCTCCGTACGACTTGTAGATCGTGGCCGCGGAAACCCCCGCAGCCTCCGCGATCGACTCGACGGTGGTCGCGGCATACCCGTGCTCGAGAAAGCGGACGCGGGCTGCATCGAGTGCAGCGGCGTGCTGCTGTCGAGCGCGCTCCTGTCGGCGGGACGCGTCGTAGGCCCGAACTCCCTTGACCTGGCGTGGTGAGCGGTCCATACTCATTTCATTCTAGTGTACAAGAATGGACTAGGGGACGATGACCGGATCCGACGTCAGGCTCGCGCTCGTGCATCGGTTGCGACAGGCGGTCGACGACCACGACCTCGATGCTGTGGTCGACTGCTTCACCCCCGAGTATCGCAACGAGACGCCCGCGCACCCGGGACGGGGCTTTGAGGGTCGTGAACAGGTCCGCGAGAACTGGCAGCGGATCTTCACCGGCGTCGGCGACATCTCGGCCGAGGTGCTGCGCACCGCCGTCGAGGGTGAGGTCATCTGGTCGGAGTGGGAGATGCGTGGCACCCGTCCCGACGGCCAGCCACACCTCATGCGGGGCGTGATCATCTTCGGAGTCCCCGGCGAACGCGCCGCGTGGGCTCGCTTCTACCTCGAACCCGTCGACCCCGGAGAAGGCGGAGTACGCGCCGTGATCAGCAAGATCGTCGATGCCGAGCCCCCGCAATGACCACCGTCGTGCTCGACGCCCGTCCTCCCGCCGCGCTGGTCCGGGTTCTCAACCCGATCATGCGCTTCGTGCTTCGAACACCACTCGGCCGGCTCGTTAAGCCGTTCGCGCTGCTCGAGTTCACCGGCCGGCGCACCGGCCGCAGCTATCGAGTGCCGGCCGGCTGGCACGACGCTGGGGGCGTTCGGGTTGTCATCTCCCCCGCCTCATGGCGAGCCAATTTCGCCAACGGCGCCCCGGCGCTCGTACACCATCGAGGACGTGCGCAGCCCATGATCGGCACCCTCGTCAGCGACCCGACCGAGGTCGCCAGGGACATTCGTGCCGTGCTCGCATGGGGCACGCCAGCGAGCCAGATCGCGCTCCAGATCCCAGAGGGGCACACCCTCAGCGAGAACGACGTCTCCTCGCTCGACCGGGCCGTCATCAGGTTCCGCGCCGACGAAGTCCGCACCTGAATATGTCCGTTCGGCTCCGACGAGCTGCCGACCCCGGTGAACCATCACCCAGGCACCGGCGTCGAGCCACTCACCCGCGTCGTGCATGAGCACCGACCGAACATCACCCGACCATCGGAGCATCAGCCCTGACCAAGACAGCCCATGATCGCCCGCGCGGTGTCCACAGTGGTGATCATGTCCTGCACCAGCGTCGGTGGCTCATGACGACGTGCGGTAGCGGAGGTAGACGACACCGTTGCCGAACCGCCGCTCGTCCAGCAGCTCCAGGTCGACGCGGACATCGTCAGGGAGGTATCGGTTGCCGCCACCGACGATCGCCGGCCCGACGATGGGCTGGTACTCGTCGACCAGCCGGGCTCGGATCGCCTGCGCCGCCAGGTGCGGCCCGTCGATGGTGAGGTCGAGGTCGGAGTCGGCCTTCAGCTTCCGCACCGAGTCCGGGTCGAAGGTCCGCTCGATCCGGGTCCGCTCGCTGGCGACCTCGTCCAACGTCGTGGAGTAGACGATCTTGTCGGCCGCCTGCCAGATCCGAGCGTACTCCAGGACGAACGGCGGCTGGTCCGGCACCGTGTGCGCCGTCTCCCAGTAGACCATCGTCTCGTACATCCGACGGCCCATGAGGTACGTGCCGACCGACCGCGCCTGGTCGTTGACGAACTCGTGGGACTCCTCCTGCGGAGCGCCCCAACCGAAGTTGCCGTCCGGATCGCTCACGTAGCCATCGAGTGACGTGATCATCGAGTAGATCAGCTTGCCCATGGCGGGGCCCTCACCTCTCCGAAACTGATTGCCACTTGCAATCGCTGGCCCGAACCTAGAGGAACCGGTGGTAGAATGCAACCACCTGAAAGAGTCGGCCGCGAGGGGAAGCTCGATGTCCGATCCGCCCCGTTCTGGGTGCCCGATCAACGCCGCGGTCGAGGCATTCGGCGACGCCTGGAGCCTGCTGGTGCTGCGCGACATCGTCTTCGGCAGCAGCCGGCACTTCCGTGAGCTGCTCGCGGGGTCCGAGGAGGGGATCGCCTCCAACATCCTCGCCGACCGCCTCAAGCGCCTCGTCGCCGGCGGCCTGCTCACCCGCGAGGACAATGGACCCGGCCGCAAGTCCGCATACAGCCTCACCGAAGCCGCCATCCAGCTCGTGCCGGTGTTCGCCCAGCTCGGGGCCTGGGGGCTGCGTCACCGGCCGACCACACTCCGGTTGCGCGTGCGTGCCGAGCTGCTCGAAGCCGGCGGCACCACCTTGTGGGACGAGCTGATGGACGAGCTCCGCGCCATCCACCTCGGCACGCCGCCCCCCGAGCGCAACGGGGCAACCGCCACCGAGCGGTTGGCAGCCGCCTACGCGGAAGCCGTCGCGCAGAATCCGAACGCACCGGCCGAGTGAGCGGACGACGGTCAGGTTCGATCCTGGCCGGGGCACCCGCATGGCACGCATCACCGTCCGTCCAACGGTTCCCCGGGTCCCCAGAAAACGGGATCTTCGACGTTAGGGTCGGGCTCGTCGGCGTAGAAGTCTCACGATCCGGTCTTCCAGCCTGGCGGCCGTGCTCTTGGGCATGCCTTTCGACATGAGCGAGAAGGCGGCCCACGACTTCGTGCGTTTCAGCTTGACCC
>JALZIB010000108.1 GCA_030860505.1 Actinomycetota bacterium | reverse complement strand
GCTGACCGAAGAGATCGAGGTTCCGGAGGGCGACGACGAAGCGGACGACCTCGCGGTGCCCGCGCCCTACGAGATCTCCTACGAGGTCCCCGACTTCGACGACGTGAGTCTCGAGGGGGAGCTCGAGTTGTTATACGAACCCGAGTCGGAGACCTGGGATGTGGTTCCGCCGGACGACCTCATGTTTCCCGGCGTCGACGGGGGAGCGCGGCTCGACCTCGAGGCGGACTGGCCGCGGCGCGGCACCATCTTGGATCGCAACGGCAAGCCGATCGCGAAGGGGAACGGGCTCGCGCGCACGTATCCCTTCGGGTCCCTGGCAGGAAGCAGCGTGGGACACATCGAGCGAGTGACCGCAAAGACAATCGCCGAGGTCGCTCCCGGCCACGAGGTCGGCGATCTAGTTGGCGGCTCGGGTCTCGAGGAGGCGTACGAGGAGCGACTATCGGGCCAACCCGATCTGCGGCTGCGCGTCGTCAACAGGAAGGGCAAGGTTCTCCAGCTCTTGGAGAAGGTAGCGGGCGCGTCACCGAAGAACCTGCGAGCCACGCTGGACATGCGCGTCCAACAGGCGACCTCGAACGCGTTCGGGTCGACCGTCGGCGGTACCGTCGTGCTGGATCCGAGCAGCGGCGACATTCTCGCCGCCGTGTCCTCTTCCGAGATCGATCCCAACGGCTACGTCGGTGCTGTGGGCGTCGAACCTTTCAACCGGGCTCTGTCGGGAACCTACCCTCCCGGCTCCTCGATGAAGGTGGTGACCGCGGGCGCCGCGCTCGACACGGGCGTCGTGAAGCCCTCTACGCAGTTGACCGGTCCGGCGGAATACCAGGGTGTGCGGAATTTCGAATCGGGCGCATACGCGAGCCTCGACTTCGCGAGCGCGGTCCGCTTCAGCGTCAACACGGCGTTCGCACAGGTCGCCCTCGATCTCGGGGCCAAGCGACTGATCAAGTACGCCAAGCTGTTTGGGTTCAACCGCGAGCCGGTCATGCCCTTGGAGGCGGCGCGCTCGTCATTTCCCTTCCCCGAGAACGCCGGTGACCTCATGTGGGGATCGATCGGGCAGGCGCAGGATCTCGCCACGCCGCTGCAGATGGCGTCGGTGGTCGCGACGGTGGCTAACGACGGCGTGCGCATGGAACCGCGCTCTTCGCTGCACGACCCCAAAGAGGGCGCGCGCGTACTGAGGAAGAAGACGGCAACCGAGCTGTCGTTGCTCATGGAGGGCGCAGTGAACGGTGGCACAGGAACCAACGCAAGGATCAGCGGCGTGCGCGTGGCCGGAAAAACGGGGACGGCCGAAGTGGATGTCGACGGCGAGCGCAAGAACCACGCATGGTTCGTAACCTTCGCCCCCGTGGAGGCGCCGGCCATGGCGTTGTCGGTCGTGTCGGAGCTCGGAGGGATCGGGGGCCAGGTCGCGGCCCCCATAGCCCAGAGCATCTACACCGGCGTGTTGCCGCTCGTTCAGTGAGACTCGTAGTCCAGAGAGTGACGAGCGCCGGCGTGCGGGTCGACGAGCGAGTAACGGGCGCCATAGGACCCGGACTCCTGGCGCTGATCGGGATCACTCACACCGACGGTGCCGCGGAGGTCGAGTGGAGCGCCGAGAAGCTCTGCACCCTGCGGATCTTCAACGACGCCGACGGAAAGATGAATCGCTCGGTGACCGAAGTCGGCGGTGAGGTGCTGCTCGTGTCGCAGTTCACCCTCTACGGTGACGCCCGCAAGGGGCGGCGGCCCTCCTTCGTCCACGCCGCACAAGGTGGTGAGGCGAAAGCTTTGTACGAGGCCGTGGTGGCTGCGATCGGGGCACGAGGGCTCCGTTGCGCCACGGGGGAGTTCGGGGCCGACATGAAGGTGAGCCTGCTCAACGATGGCCCGGTGACGATCCTGCTGGATTCCTCCAAGGTCTTCTGAGGCCGGGCTTTCGGCCGGGGCCGAAGTTCGAAGTAACGTCGCCGAAGCCCGAACCGGAGGTTCTCGTTTCATCATGAAGCGCAAATCGATATGGCGCGCGCTCCGGGCACTGCTGGTGCTTGCAGGGTCCGCAGCGCTCGTCGGTACACAACCGATACGACTGGGTCTCGACCTGCGCGGCGGAACGCAGATCGTGCTCGAGGCGCAGGACACGCGCCTGTGGTTCGGATTGTCCCTCGCGACCATGGTCCTCGCCCTCATAGGCCTGCTGACGCAAGGGCTCAACTTCGGGATCGAGTTCACCGGAGGGCGCTTGATCGAATACAGGAACCTGCGCCCGACGGCGCCTCTGGCGGAGGTCGCCAACGACGCCTGCTTGCAGACCGTGCCTCGAACGATCAACAGCGGCATGGGCGCCCTGTTCATCCTGCTCGCCCTTTACTTCCTCGGAGGAGAGACGCTTACGGACTTCGCTCTTGCCCTCATCGTGGGCATAGTGGTGGGGACGTACTCGTCCGTGTTCACGGCCGCCCCGCTGGTCGTGGCCTACGAGAAACTTGGCACGCGCAACGAGCACCCAGCTCCTTCGAAGGGCGCCGAGCGACGCGGCGCAGGTAGCCAGCCACGTCTTCAGGAAAGTCGGCGTTCGAGACGCCGCCGAGCGGGCTCAGTCCTTGAGCACCCGGCGGGCGGCGTCCAGGATCGCGTCGGGCGTGAGGCCGTAGTGCTCGAGCAGCTCGTCGGGCTTGCCCGAGGTGGCATAGGTGTCGCCGATGTCGACGAAGGCCATACGACTGGGACTGTGCTCACCGACCACCATCGCGACGGTTGCGCCCAGGCCCCCATAGGCGAGGTGTTCCTCGGCAATGACGATTCCGCTCGTCTCATTGGCGGCTTTGACGATGGCACCGGTGTCGATCGGCTTGACGGTGTGCATGTCGAGGACGCGCGCCTGTACCCCGTCGGCGACGAGCGCCTCGGCCGCGTCGAGTGCCATCGCGACCATGATGCCGTTGGCGATGATCGTGAGGTCGTCGCCCGGCCGCAGCGTCGTCGCCTTGCCGATGTGGAACTCGGGGCCGTTATCGTAGAGAAGCGGCACGCCGGGACGACCGCAGCGCATGAAGGTCGGACCTTCGCGCTCGAGCAGGGCCCTGGTGGCGAGCGCGGTGCTGGGGCCATCGGCCGGAACGACCACGGTGAAGCCAGGCAGGGCGCATGCAAGGGCGATGTCCTCGATCGCCATCTGGCTCGGGCCGTCCTCGCCGATCGAGATGCCGGCGTGGGTCCCGACCAGCTTCACGTTCAGATTCGGAAACGCGACGCTCATACGTATCTGATCAAACGCGTTGCTCAGAAGGAAGGTCGAGAACGACGAAACCACAGGGATCTTGCCGGAGGCGGCCAGCCCGGCGGCGATGCCGACCATGTTCGACTCGGCGATGCCGGCGTTGAAGAACCGCTCCGGATAGGCGTCCTTGAACTTGTTCGTGTAGGTCGAGTTGTTGACGTCACCGTCGATGACGACGATGTCCTCGTTCGAACCGGCCTCGAGAAGTGCCTCGCCGAAGGCCTCGCGCGTGGCCGGTCCCATCTCGAGAGAGACTCTGCTCAGTCCGAAGCTCATGCGCCGGCTCCAATCTCTTCGAGGGCTCTCGCCTCTTCGTCCTTCGGGACGGGCTTCCCGTGCCACTTGCCGGGTGCCTCCTCTAGCAGAGACACGCCCTTGCCTTTGATCGTGCGGGCGATTATCGCCTGCGGTCCGCCGGTGATCGCGCGCGCCCATCCGAAGGCGGCCGCGACTTCGTCGAGATCGTGCCCGTCGATCTCGCGCACCGCCCACCCGAAGGCCTCGAACTTGGCCGCCAAGGGGTCGAGTGATTGCACATTGTCGACCGCGTCGGTCTGCTGGAAGCCGTTGTGGTCGACGATCAAGGTGAGGTTGTCGAGGTCGTGGTTGCCCGCATACATCGCGGCCTCCCAGACCTGCCCCTGCTCGACCTCGCCGTCGCCCGTCATCACGTAGGTGCGATAGTCGCGTCCGTCTAGGCGCGCCGCGAGGGCATGGCCGATCCCCTGCGAGAGACCCTGTCCCAGCGAGCCCGTCGAGGACTCGACGCCGGCGAGCCTGCGCATGTTGGGATGACCCTCGAGTGGAGAGCCCATCTTTCGCAGGGTCATGAGATCCTCGGTCGGAAAGTAGCCGGCCTCGGCGAGCACGGCGTAGAGGCCCGGGGCGCCGTGGCCCTTGGAGAGGATGAAACGATCGCGCTCGGGGTGGTGCGGCTGTTGGGGATCGTAGTGCAGCACCCCGCCGAAGTAGAGAACGGTGATGATCTCGACCATCGAGAGCGAGGTCGAAGGATGTCCGGAGCCGGCCTCGGTGGTCGACCTCACGATGTCGCGACGGAGCTGCTTGGTGATGCGGTCGAGTTCGGAGCGCTCCTCGGTGCGAGCCTGCGGCATGCAACCTCCCTGAGGTCTGATCTCGATTCCCTTCTATCCAACCACAGCGTCCCAATCACCGGGGCCGTCACCTGCAACCACCGACTAAAGGCCGGAAGGGGCGACGATGGGGTGATGAGCAACCGCGTCAAGTGGTCCGTGGGAGCCTGCCTGGCGCTCGCCCTTGTGGTGGGCCTCTTCGGCACCTTCGACTATGCACGGGACACGGCGCGCCGCCCCGAGCTTGCGCCGACGCCCGAGGACGACGACTCCCCGTCACCATCGAGACTCGATCGCTCACGACGGGGGCCGCGTCCGCTGCCGTTGCAGGGCTCGAGTCATCTCTTGATGCAGTTGAGAAAGATCGGTTTCAAGGAGGCGATCCTCCTGCCCGGTGAACGCCCGCGCCGGCTGACCTTGAGCTTCTCCGGTGATCAGGATGTCTCCGCGCGCACCTTCTACGAAGTGAACGGGCGGCTTCTCTCCATCGCCCAGATCTACGGAGCACCGCTGCCCGAAGCAGGGACTATCGTCAAGCTGTCCTCCCGGCGAGCGGGCATCGTGGTGGGCGACATCATCTACTGGTCCGAGCGCGGTTATCTCGTGGCGATTCCAGAGGAGTCTCGAGCTTTGATCACTCGTTTGCGCTGGCGCCCGGTCGCCTGAGCCGACAGAGGGTGATCGCCTACTAGACTGGCGCGATGTCCGACCAACCCACTTCATTCAGCGCGCCCAAGGGGACGCGTGACATCCTGCCCCCGGAGTCGTGGCGCCGCCTGCGCGTCGTGGACGTCGCCAGAGAGATTTTCGGCGGGGCCGGCTACGCGCCGGTTGAAACTCCCGTTTTCGAGCACACGGAGATCTTCGAACGTGGCGTGGGCGAGGCCACCGAGGTCGTCAGCAAGCAGATGTACACCTTCACCGACAGCGCAGGTCGTTCTCTGACGCTCCGCCCCGAGGCGACCGCGGGCCTCGTACGCGCGGTGCTCGAGAATCGGCTCGACAAGGGGCCACTTCCGATCAAGCTCATGTACTGGGGGCCGATGTTCCGCCAGGAGCGGCCTCAGAAGGGCCGCTACCGGGAGTTCGCCCAAATCGACATCGAGGTGATGGGGTCGGACCTCCCGGCGGTCGATGCCGAGGTCATCGAGCTGGGGGCGCGTTTTCTCGCCGCCTGCGGGGCCGATTGCAGGTTGTTGCTCAACTCGATTGGGCACCTGGACGACTCCTGCCGCCTCGGCTATCTGGCCACGCTCGTCGCCTACCTCAGGGCGCACGAGGGAGAGCTCGCGGTAGAGGATCGCGCCCGCATCGACGCCAATCCGCTACGCACCTTCGATTCAAAGGAAGCCCCGACGATCGAGGTCATGCGGGGTGCTCCGGCGATCACGGACCACCTCTGCGCTAGTTGCGCCGAGCACTTCGCCTCGGTGAGGGCGCTGCTCGACGATGTGGGCGTCGATTACGACATCGAGCCGAAGCTGGTGCGCGGTCTCGATTACTACACGCGCACCGCGTTCGAGTTCGTGTCCGATGCGCTCGGCGCTCAGTCGACGGTGCTGGGTGGTGGGCGTTACGACGGACTGGCCGAGGTGCTCGGCGGGAGCCACCTTCCGGCTATCGGTTTCGCTCTCGGCGTCGACCGTCTGCTGCTCGCATCGAAGGAACTGGAGGCCTGGTCACCTCGGCTCGTGGACGTCTACGTCGTCGCCGTGGGCTCCAGGGCGGCGCGCGCTTCGCTCGCGCTCGTCACCGAACTGAGGCGAGCCGGAATCGGGGCGGACTTCGATCTGATGGGCCGTGGCATGAAAGCCCAGATGAAGGGCGCCGATCGCTCCCGGGCGCGCTGGGCGGCGATCGTCGGAGATGACGAGCTCGAGGCGGGCGAGGTCACGCTTAGAGACATGGGCTCCGGGGACCAGGAGCGAATCGCCAGGGACCAACTGCTCGATCGAGTACGAACGAAGGAGTCATGAATGCTGCGCTCGCACCGTTGTGGTGATCTGAGGGCCGACCAGGTCGACGAGAGCGTCACGCTGTGCGGCTGGGTTCACACTCGCCGCGACCACGGCGGCGTGATCTTCATCGACCTCCGAGACGTCGCCGGACTGGTGCAGGTCGTGTTCAATCCCGAGGTCGCACGCGACGCCTACGATACGGCCGAGACGCTGAGAAGTGAGTTCTGCATTCAGGTGTCCGGTCCGGTGCGTGCGCGCCCCCAGGGCACGGTCAACGAGCGGATCGGCACAGGCATGATCGAGATCGCCGCGCAAAGCGTCACGATCCTGTCGCATAGTCAGACGCCGCCCTTTCCGGTCGAAGAGCGCCTCGAGCCGAGCGAAACGAAGGGGGGCGTCGTCGATGAGACCCTTCGCCTCAAGTACCGCTATCTTGACCTTCGCAAAGAGCGCATGCAGCGCAACCTGCAGATCCGTCACCGGATCATCAGCGCAATCCGGCGCTTCTACGACGCCGAAGGCTTCACCGAGGTCGAGACGCCGATGCTCACCAGGGCGACGCCCGAGGGAGCGCGCGACTATCTCGTGCCCTCGCGGGTGCATCCGGGTTCGTTCTACGCGCTGCCGCAGAGCCCTCAGCTATTCAAGCAGCTTCTGATGGTGGCCGGCCTCGATCGCTACTACCAGATCGTGCGCTGCTTTCGCGACGAAGATCTGCGAGCGGATCGCCAGCCCGACTTCACGCAGCTCGACGTCGAGATGAGCTTCGTCGAGGTCGACGACGTGCTTGAATCCACCGAGCGGATGTTCAGGTCGGTGTGGCGAGAGGTGCTAGGGGTCGAGGTAGCTCCGTTCGCCCGCATCTCTTACGGCGAGTCGATGGAGCGCTTCGGAACGGACAAACCCGATCTGCGCTACGGCATGGAGCTGGTCGATCTCGGTGAGGTCTTCAACTCCACGGAGGTCAAGGTCTTTCGTTCGGTCCTCGACGGTGGAGGTCTCGTTAAGGCGCTCATCGTCGAGGGCCAAGGCGGCCTCGCCCGCAAGGAGCTCGACGCACTCGTGGACCAGGCCAAGGCGCTGGGAGCCGGCGGCCTGGTTTGGATCGGCGTCACGCCCGACGGGTTCAAGTCTCCACTCGACAAGTTCTTCTCGGACGAGGAGCGCGCCGGACTGCTCGAGACGACGGGCGCGAACGAAGGCGACCTCGTGTTGGTGGTTGCAGACATTCGACACAGCGTCGTCTACAAGGTGTTGGGGGGGCTTCGCACCAGGCTTGCAGAGCGCTTCGGCCTCGTTCCCGATTACGCGCCGGATGATCCCGGCTACTGGCGCTTCGCCTGGATCGTCGACTTCCCGTGGTTCGAGCGCAACGAGGAGGAGGAGCGCTGGGACCCGATCCACCACCCCTTCACGGGCGTCGTCGAAGACACCATCGATTACCTCGAGAGCGACCCGGCCAAGGTCATAAGCAAGAGCTACGACATCACCCTCAACGGCTGGGAGCTGGCGTCGGGGTCGATCCGTATCCACGACGCCGCTATGCAGAGCCGCGTCTTTGATGCGCTCGGCATCAGCGAGGAGGAGCAGCGCGAGAAGTTCGGCTTCCTGCTCGACGCCTTCAAGTTCGGCCCCCCTCCGCACGGCGGCATCGCCCCGGGGATCGACCGCATCGTGGCGCTGGCGGCGGGCGAGACGAACATCCGCGAGGTCATCGCCTTTCCCAAGACCCAGACGGCCGCCGACCCGCTGACCGGTGCCCCGGCTCCCGTCGCCGACGACCAACTCGAGCTCCTCCACCTCCGGGTCGACAAACCCAAACCGTTCTGAATGCGAGGAGTCTCGCTCAGCGAAACTTAGGAGCCAGAGAAACTTGATTCGCGGCTACGCCGGGCCGCCAAGACGGCCGCCTCGACGATGCTCGGTCGATTCTTGACCTGCTTGTGGGTGAAGACGAGCATGTGCCAGCCCTCATTCGTGAGCCGATTCAGGCGCTGCCGGTCGTTTTCGAAAGCCTCCCTGCTCGAGTGAAAGGCGTACCCGTCGAGCTCGATACCGATCTTGAGCTCTGGATAGGCGAAATCGAGCCTCGCGATGATCCGACCATCGACCATGACGGGATGCTGCGCGACGGGCTCGGGGATGCCGCAGCGCCGAATCAGCGAGAGCAGATCGCGCTCGAGCGGGCTTTCCACGGGCGCTCGTTCGCCTGCCCTCTCGGTGATCAGCGCTCGTAAGACGACGGTGCCGGTGCGACCCTGCCTCGCCGTAGCCTCCAGGCGTTCGGAGATCGAGCCGAGGGTTATTCCAGGCCTCAGCAGCGATGCGTCGAGGGCCAGCCCCAGTACGCGCGGACGAACGACGCTTGCCAGGTCGACGATGGTGCGTTCGATACTCGTGACGCGAATGTCGTTGAGCGACACAGCGTCACCCGGCAACCAATTGATACGTCGGTGGACGATCAGATCCGGGGCGCGGACGTTGTTGAGGGTGAGAATCTCGGTGATCGAAGGGTCTCCGCCCGGAAGGGCGTGAAGCTCCGCAGCGGTTCGGTGTGAGGCAAGCGACCCTTCGCCCGCCCACAACTGAGCCCCTTTGATCTCCTGTAGCCGGGTGCTTGCGGCACCGAGTATTCGGTAGACGCATCGACGAACCGGTTGGAGCAGTCCCTTTGTGACCAGTCGGTTGATCGCGGCAGGCAAGAGGCCGAGGGCTCGCAGTTGTGACCAGGTGGCGAGACCATGCTGAGAGTCGGCGAGCTCGCGCAGACCGGCCACGACGACCTCGGGCGGGAGTTCGCGTCTCATGCACTCGGATTCAAGCGTCACGCCTCCTATCCGCATGTGACGTGCGTCACACTTGCTCGTCGTCGTTGCCATGATCAGCTCATCTCGATCACGTGCTCGGGGTCGAGTGTGTCCGGCCAGCTTGGCTGTGGTCGCCGAAGGCGGCGTCGCGGTCGGCGACCATCGCCGGCACGCCTGCTCGGCGGCGCTGCTGATGGACTCTTCCACTTCGGGGCGTTGCGCTTGATGACCTCGAAGATGGTCCGAGCGTCTGTGTCGAGGCGAGGCCCATGTTCTCGTAGGCTTGGTTATCGTCCGGGTCGCCGCGCACGAGCCTCAGCTTCGCCTCGCCGCGTGACAGGGTTTCGTGATCCACCGTGAGAAGCTTGCAGAACTGCTCCACTATCGCGGATTTCCTGCACCGGCGGTGGCGGCCGCGGACCGCGCCGGTTCCCGGCCAGCAGTGTTCCGCAGGCGCGTCAGAGGGAGGTCTCGATGACAACAGCCGAACTGCTGAGCTTCATGCGCGAGCATTCGTTGGCCGTCCAGGCCTCAGTGTCGGCGGTCGGAACGCCCCAGGCAGCCGTTGTGGGCATCGTCGTGACAGACGACTTCGAGGTCTTCTTCGACACCGTCGACACGAGCCGGAAGGTGGGCAACCTCCGGAGCAATCGGAAGATCGCCTTCGTCATCGGTGGCATGACGGACGGCGACGAGCGCACTGTGCAGTACGAAGGCATCTCGGAGGAGCCCAGTGGAGTTGAGCTCGGTCGGTTGAAGCAGCTGTACTTCGAGTCGTTCCCTGACGGACGTGAGCGGCAGACCTGGCCTGGCATCGCCTACATCCGCACGAGGCCGATGTGGATTCGGTTCAGCGATTTCAATCACGATCCACCCGAGATCGTTGAGATCGACCATGCGGAGCTCAAGGGCTCGACGTAGCTTTCTTTGGCGTCTGAGTTTCGCTCAGCGAAACTCCTCGCATTCAGAACGGGCGTGGGAGCATGAGGGGGTGGATCTGTTCGAGAGCAACATGGAGTCGCAGTTCGACTCGTTCGCGCCTCTTGCCGCACGGATGCGTCCCGCCACGGTCGACGACTTCGTCGGCCAGGACCACCTGCTCGGCGAAGGCAGGGCGCTACGGGCGCTGATCACGTCGGGGTCACTGTCCTCGATCGTGTTGTGGGGACCGGCGGGGACCGGCAAGACCACGCTTGCGAACATCATCGCCACTACCACAGAGGCCCACTTCGAGGCCATGAGTGCGGTGAGCGCCGGTGTGGCGGA
>JALZIB010000102.1 GCA_030860505.1 Actinomycetota bacterium | reverse complement strand
GATGACCGCGATGTTGTTGAGCACCGGCGTGTACATGGGCGCGCCAAACCGTTTGTGGGCATTGAGAAGGCCGGCGGTGATGGCGGTTAACGCGTAGAAGATGATCTGCGGGATGAAGAGTCGGAGGAGAAAGGTCATGACCTCCTCCGAGCGAGCGGTGTCGCCGTCGACGTTGAGCGTGTAGAGCTTGGCGATCCACGGTGCGAGTGCAATGCCGAGCGCGCTCACGGCCATCAGCCCCACAACCGAAACGTTTATGAGAGCGCTTGCTACCTGCCACGCTCGGTCGCGGCCCTCCTTCTCGAGCAGATCGACGAAGACGGGGACGAACACCGAGGTCAGCACGCCGCCGAGGAAGAGCTCGTAGATGATGTTCGGAGCCGTGTTGGCGTAGTTGAAGGCATCCGTGAGCCCACCGGTTTCCACGACACCGAGAGCCGCTGCGATTGCGGCGAGTCGCAACAGACCGGTCGAGCGTGACAACACCGTCCCGATCGTCATGATCGCCGTGGAACGAGCGAGGTTGGTGCTCAAGCAGGATCCTGCGTGGCCTGCATTCCGCGCCTCCGGTACCAACGCGCGACGTAAAAGGCGACCAGGAACAGCAGCGCGCCCACGGTGATGACCACGGCGATGTTGTTGAACTCCGTGGAGCGCACGCTGGGCCGGCTTTCCGCGATCGTCTCGGAGCCGTCCGGCGTCACGAGCGACATCGTGACCGGGAAGATCCCACTAGAGTCCGCGCGTACAGGGACCGCGAGCGGAGTCCTCCCATCGTCGAAGGTCCGCACTCCTCCGTCCCGGAACGTCAACCTCGTGGAGTTCAGTTCCAGGACGACCTTCACCGGGTAGCCGGCGTTGTTGAGAACTCGAACGGGAATGTCCTCGGCCCTGGAGGTGAGCGTGATGCGTTCGTTGACCTCGATCGAGACCTTGTCCATCTCGGCGCGCGCCTCTTCGAGGGATGCCTGCGCGTAGTTCTCACCCCTCAGTGTGAGTTCGTCGTTCATCCACCAACTGCGGCTTTCGGACACCAGGACATTACCGAGCAGGCGTTGGACCAGATCCGGAGGTGGGCCGATCGAGTCGAAACTCTCGACCATGTCGAGCGCGTCCTCGATCGAGCCGTAGTCAAGGCCCTCCAGCTCATTGGTAACTCGCGGTGGTTCGTCGACGACGCGCCGGGGCGCCGGCGCGATGTCGAGATCCAAACCCTCTTGGGGGGTCACGGTCTTGAGCCACGGAGCGCGCGCTAGACCGCGATAGAGAGTACGGAGCAGCTTGGGCCCGGGATTCCACATCGACGGAAGCGTGGCCTGCAGGATGCGGTCGCTCCGACCCGGTTGTTCCTGGCGAATCATCGCCGTTTCGGCGAAGAAGCGCTGAAGGTCCAAGCGTGACTCGTTGGTACCGACCAGGTTGCCGAGCCTTTGCTGGAGGCCCGGATCCGCCTGGTAGCCGGTGGTCTCGCCGCCCGCGGTCTCGACCGAGACGGGACAGGTAAAGCTCAGCTCCTCGATGGGGCAACCGGCGAAGATGGGGTTGGCCGGTTGCTCCAGAGACGTCTGAGTGAAGAACGTCCGCTCGGCGGCGTTGCTCGAGAGCCGCAACAGCGCGAGAGAGTCCGAATTGATCCGCCCGGCCGGAGGAAAGATCCAGTCCGGCTCGATCTCGACGCCGAGAGCATCGTCGATGACCGCCTGCCCGATCGCGACCTGGGTCCCCACGTGGTCATCGAGCCCGCTCCCGGCGAGCGACGGCAGGTCGGGGTTCGCGTACGGTACCAACAGCGGTTGGACACCGTCGGTCTCGAGCAATTCGCTTAGGTCGTCGATGAAAGCAGCCGCTCTCTCGGCCCCCGGATCATCCTCGCCTACCTGCCCGTCGCCCCGTCTGTAGCCATCGCTCATGTCGGCGATCTCCTCGACGAGACGAGGAGTGGGGGCGAGACCGATCCGGAGCCGCCCCCCGGCAAGGCGCGTCAGCTCGTCCAGCGTTTTTCTCAACCACCCGCGCTCGGACAGCGACTCCTCGAGCGTCGGTCGAGCGCCCGTGACGCTGAAGTCGAAGACGTCGTCTGGGCCTCGCGCCGGAAGCTCGTTGAGCGGCACGGCCAGCACGAAGTTGAGCCGGCTCTCCGGGTCCTCGGGGTAGAACATGAGATGTGTCGTGAGCGAGTCGATCAACGTGGCCCCGCCGAGGTCCAGCAGGGAGATCGTCGCCGGGTAGATGCCCTCCTCGTCAAACGGGCTCTGGAGGAGCGCCTCCACCGGCTCGTCGATCTTCACCAGCCGGCTCTGTCCCGGACCGAGCGACTTGGCGACGGTCTTGTTGGTGGCGAGAAGAGAGAGGTCGACGCGCTCAGCGAACGAGTTCTCGAGGGCGGATCTGCTCGTAAGCCGGCTACCCCGCCCGACGTTGACGATGAAGCCGGGGAGCTCGGCGAGCGAGTCGTTGGTGACCCGGAGCCTGATGCCGAGGTCGTCCTCGGCGCGGTAGGAGATCGGTTGGGACACGAGCTCGAGTGAGATGTCGTCGGGCGTTGGGTCCTGAGCCCGCGCGAGCGGCGGGGCCGTCAGAGTGCCCAGCAGGGCGACGACCGCCAGTGGGACGCAGGCGATGAGGCGGCGCACCCTCAGACCGGGGATCCGCAGGCCATCGGGGGGCGCGCGCCGAGGAGAGGGCGACATTCGAAAGCAGCATAATCCTGGGACCGCCCGTAGAGCCGACAACGGCAAAGGCCCCCTCATGAAGGGGGCCTAGTTTGGGTCAGCGCCCGAGCCCGTCTCTGGCTCTGTCCTGCGGGCGGGGGCGATCCCGCCCGCCAGAGATCGGGCGGGGGCCTTACTTGGAACCGCCGATGCGCCCGATGCGCTGGTAGAACTCGCTTCCGTAACGCTGCTTGGTGGTTTCGCCGCCCTTCTTGCCGCCGATACGTCCGATTTTGCCGAAATGATCCTCGCCGTAACGCTGCTTGGTGGTCTGTCCGCCCTTGCGCCCCGCCTCGGCCCGGCTCATCTTGCGGTTGGTCTGCTCCGCCATGTCGTCTCCTTCTGTAAAGCTGGTCGACCCCCAACAAAGTGCACAAATCTCTTACCCCAGCGGTTCGAGCGAAAACAGGCAGCGACTGCCACAAAGTCTCTATTTTGCTCGGGTCGCCTCCAAGCGCGAGAAAGGTCAACTTCGACCGAGATCGTGCCGATAAGCGCGGGACGGAAAGCGAACTAAGGGAAGCGGGAGAGGCTGCACATGACCACGGTTCAGGACTTCATGCGCTACGTGGTGGACCGCAAGGCGTCGGACCTCCACATGAAGGCCGGCGGCCCCCCCTACGTGCGCGTCAACGGCGCCCTCGAACAGACCGATTTCCCCGCCATGACTTCGTCCGACTGCGAGCGGGCCGCCCTCGGGATCATGAACGACGACCAGGCCAAGATCTTCAAGTCCAAGGGTCAGGTCGACTTCGCCTTCTCTGAGCAGGGACTCGGACGTTTTCGCTTTAACGTCTTTCTCCAGAGAGGCTCCGTTGCGCTCGCGGCACGGCGGGTGCTCCCTGGATCGCCGGGATTCGACTCCCTCGGCCTCCCCGCGGTGGTACGCGGCTTGGCCGAGGAGATGCGAGGTCTCGTGCTCATCACCGGGCCGACCTCGTCCGGCAAGACCACCACCACAGCAGCGATGGTCAATCACATCAACTCGACCCGTCGCTGCCACATCCTGACGATCGAGGACCCGATCGAGATCCTGCATCAGGATCGCCTCGCGATCGTGAATCAGCGAGAGATCGGCGAGGACGCTCCAGACTTCCTCCAGGCTCTCAGGGCCGCGATGCGTCAGGACCCCGACGTCATCTTTGTCGGCGAGATGCGCGACCCTGAAACGGTCACCGCGGCATTGCAGGCCGCCGAGACGGGCCACCTCGTTATCTCGACGCTGCACACGCGCGACGTCACCGAGACCGTCAACCGCATCATCGACTTCTTCGAGCCGGGTCAGCAGAATCAGATCCGCGTGTCCCTTGCGGGATCTCTGTGCGGCGTCGTCTCGCAGCGGTTGGTGCCACGAGCCGATTCACGAGGTCTGATACCGGCCGTCGAGGTCCTTGTTATGAACGGGCGGGTGCGCGACCTCGTCCTCAACCCGGAGCAGACGCACATGATTCACGACATCGTCGCCGAGTCCGGCTTCTACGGGATGCAGACCTTCGACCAGGCGCTGCTCGAGCTCTACCGGCGCAAGCTCGTGACTCTCGACGACGCACTCTCGGCCTCGACCAGCCCGCACGACTTCCAGCTCGCCCTTCGACAAGAGGGACTCGAGCCCGTTCGTTAACGACCCGCTCCACGTTCAGGCTCGCTCTTCACTCGCCGTAACGTCACTTGCTCCCGGACTGACACTTAGTGGCCATTAGTCTGGGTCCATGTCCCAGAGTGCAGCACCCCTCGCCGGGCTGCTCGAATCCGACTCTCCGATCCTTCGGCTCGCCGAGAGGTTCGTGGCCGCGAGCCACGAGCTCTACCTCGTGGGTGGATGGGTCCGCGATGGTCTTCTGCGTCGCACGAGTGAGGGTGATGTCGATCTCGCCACCAGCGCGGCCCCCGAGGTAACTCGTGAGATCGTCGCGCCGGTCGCGGACTCCGTGTGGCTTCAGGGCATCAAGTTCGGCACCGTGGGGGCGAGAATCGAAGGACTTAGTTTCGAGATCACCACCTTTCGCACCGAGCGCTATCAACCCGGATCGCGTCACCCCGACGTCACCTTCGCAAGCGACATCGACGCCGACCTCTCGCGGCGCGACTTCACAATCAACGCGATGGCCGTGCGTCTTCCGCAAGTGCAAGCGATCGATCCCTTTGGCGGACTGGCAGACCTCTCCAAGCGTCGTCTTCGAACTCCGATTGAGCCTCATGCGTCCTTCACCGACGACCCGCTGCGGATGCTGCGCGCCTTTCGCTTCGCGTCGCAGTTGGACTTCAAGATCGACCCCGAGGCGCTCGAGGCCATCGCCGACTTGAGGGAGCTTCTCACCACCGTCTCGGCCGAGCGCATTCGAGACGAGCTGACCAGGGTGGTTGTTGGCCGAGCCGCCAAGCGCGCCCTCGAGCTCGCGGACAAGACCGGACTGACCGAGCTCTTCCTCCCGGAGTTGAGCGCCTTGAAGCTCGAGCAAGATCCGGTGCATCGCCACAAGGATGTGTTCGCGCACACGCTGGCGGTGCTCGAGCGTACGGACGCCGAGCCCAGGCTGCGGCTTGCTGCACTGTTGCACGACATCGGCAAGCCGAAGACGCGCGCCATCGGACCCGACGGTGTCACTTTTCATCACCACGAGGTCGTGGGGGCCGATATGGCCGCTCGCCGCCTGCGCGAGCTGCGCTACCCCAACGACATGGTCCACCCGGTGCGCGAGCTCATCCGGCTTCATCACCGCTTTCACACCTACAGGCTGGGCTGGACGGACTCGGCGGTACGCCGCTACGTGCGGGACGCGGGTCCGTTGCTCGAGGATCTCAACCGGCTCGTGCGCGCCGATTGCACAACACGCAACCAGGCCAAAGCCCGGCGCCTCGGGGCGCGCATGGATGAGCTCGAGACTCGCATCAAGAGTCTGGCTTTAGAGGAAGAGATCAAGAGCATTCGTCCGGAGCTCGACGGGACCCAGGTCATGGCTTACCTCGGAGTCGAGCCCGGGCCGGTCATCGGCCAAGCACAGAGCTGGCTTCTCGACGTGCGCCTCGACGAGGGCGTCATCGGAGAAGACGAGATCTACAAGCGGCTCGACGATTGGGCGCGCGCGCAAGGTATCGAGCCCGCACGCGAACGAGTGCCACCCAAGCCGAAGAAGAAGAACGGCGCGTAGACCTGATGTCGAAGGCGCCGCAGCATCCCGGAGGCTCGTACTTCGAGCCGGTAGCAGAGCACCTCGGCGAGGCCTATCTGCGCTACAGCTTCACCAAGGGCACGGCGCAGGAGGTCGCCTTCCTGCTCGAGCTGCTGCGTCTGAAGAAGGGCGCACGACTGCTCGACGTCGGCTGCGGGCCGGGCCGGCATGCGGTTGCGTTCGCCGAGGCGGGACTGGCGGTAACCGGAGTCGACGTCTCCGGACGCTTTCTCGCCATCGCCGCCGGCGCGGCACGCGCGGCGGGGGTGAAGGCCGCGTTCTTCGAGTGCGACGCCCGGCAGATGCCCTTCGACGACGAGTTCGACGCCGTGGTGTCGATCTGCCAGGGTGGGTTCGGCTTGATGGGAGGCGACGACTCCGTCGTGCTGCGTCGCATGGCCGAGGCGGCCAAGCCCAACGCACCGGTCGTTCTCACGGCCTTCAGCGCCTACTACGCGGCTCGTCACCAGACCGACGCCGACCTCGACGCCGACATGGGAGTGATGCACGAGCGTACGGTGATCCGCAACGAGTCAGGGGTTGAGAAGGAGGTCGATCTCTGGACGAGCGTGTTCACGCCGCGTGAGTTGCGCCTGCTTGCGCTTGGTGTGGGTCTGATCCCCGAGGCGATCTATTCCATCGAACCGGGGGACTTCGCTCGCAGCGACCCGACGCCCGAGACCCCGGAGTTCATGCTGGTGGCTCGCAAACCGTCACAGAAACGCGGGCGCAACCAGTGAAGCCAAGGACAAAGTAAGGGGGACCCGAAGGCCCCCCCTTACTCTCGTTGCTAGAACTCGCCGCAGGTGCCCCGTTCGGCGTACGGCTCCTGCTCCCAGGTGGACACGCCGTGGGTGTAGAGGCTGCCGTCGGCGGCCGCGCTAGCCGACCCGTCCTGGCTCATCGAGTGACTGAGGTGTCCGGTTGCGTGAACATGTCAGCTCCTTTCATCGCACGGGCGAGAACCCACGCGAGCACCAAGACCAGTATTCCGCCCGCGCCGAGCAGCGCCCCGAGGGGAGCGTCGAAGAAGGCAACGAGAAAGATCGCCGCCACGACGCTCGCGAGGTTGTAGAGGATGTCGTAGAGGGCGAACGCCCTCCCCCTGTAGTCGTCGGGCAGAGCCTCTTGCACCTGGGCGTCGACCGACACCTTGGCAACGAACGCACCGAAACCACCTAAGAGGGTCAACCCGACCGTGGTCGGCAGGGTGAGAATCGGGGCGACGAGGACCATGGCGCCTCCGGAGACCAGAAACCCGATGATGAGCAGAGATGGCTTCGAGAAACGGCGCCCCATTGCGGGAGCGGTAAGCGCGCCGACGAACGCGCCCACGCCCGCGGCGCCGAGTGCGAGCGCGCTGGCGCTGAGTCTTCCCGTGTCGTCACCGGATCCATACTGGTTGCGGATGACCTCGATGGCGACGAGCGCGACGAGCATCGCGGACACGCGCAGCACGAAGATGCCGAGGAGAGGAAGCCGGGCACGCTTCCGTACCCAGATCTGGCGCGCGCCCGCAACCAACTCGGCCGCGATGCGAGCCGCCGCGTTCTTCATGTCCTCGGCCGCGACCGAGGGCCTGCTCATCGGCGTGCTGATGGTGCGAGCGACCAGAGCGGCTCCCGTATAGAGCAGCCCGGCGATGACGAACGCGATCTGGGTCGATGCGAACGCCGCGAGGCCGATCCCGATCATGCCACCCCCGAGGGCGGCGATCATTCCTCCCCCGCCCGAGATCGAGTTGCCGCGCAGGAGGTGGTGCTCGTGTAGCAGCACGGGCAGAGCGGCCCCCTTGGTGGTGAGGAACAGCCGCCCGAAGCCGAGCAGCAGCAACACGCTCGCGTACAGCGCGGCGTCGCCGGGAAGAGCGCCCATCCACAGCGGGAGAGTGATTAGGAGCGCGGCGCGCGCAAAGTTGGACCAGACCAGGATCGAACGTCGCGGCCAGCGATCGACGAACACGCCCGTGAACGGTCCTAGCAGCGAGTAAGGAAGCAGCGTCAGTACGAACAGCGCCAGAGTCCTGGATGGCGTCCCCTGCGGGTCCAGGACGATGCGGTCGGCGAACGCGGCCTGTGCCAGCCCATCGGCCATCTGAGCGGTGAACTGCGCGCCCAAGAGCACGGTGAAGTCTCGTTCCGAGAGCATCACTCCGATCGACTCACGCAGACGCGCCATGGCACCCATTGTGGAGGATGCGCAGGCCTGGTCCGCCCGGCCGTGCGTTCCTTGTCGCAGATAACGATTGTGGGGCGTGAGGCGCGCTGAGCGCGCATGAATCCCGAGAATGACCCACGAGGACCTGCCCGAGGCCCCCGCACTTCGGGGGCCGTTTACGAGAGGGGTTCTTGACTACTTAGGTTCGTAGGTCTGGCGAAGGTCGACGTGCTCCGCGGTCGCGCGCCCATTGCCGTTGTTCTCGACTCCGTGCTCGGGAGGGATTGGGAACTCACCGTGGTCACCGTTCATGTTCCGTGATCCGGACGCAGCGGGTCCATCGCCGATGTATTCAGCGAGGAGCTCGCGGGCCTCGGAGTCCGAGTACTGCACCGGCGGAGACTTCATGAAATACGCGCTGGGTGCGAGCAGCGGCCCGCCCTCGCCGCGGTCCATCGCCAGCTTGATGCAGCGGATCGCATCGATGACGACCCCGGCCGAGTTGGGCGAGTCCCAGACCTCGAGCTTGAGCTCCATGCTAATGGGGATGTCGCCGAACTCGCGTCCCTCGATGCGGATGTAGGCCCACTTGCGGTCCTTGAGCCAGGGCACGTGGTCGCTCGGGCCGATATGAATGTCCTCGGCGTCGATGCCTCCCGTGATCTGGGACGTCACGCTTTGCGTCTTGGAGATCTTCTTGGACTGCAAACGCTCGCGTTCGAGCATGTTCTTGAAGTCCATGTTGCCGCCGAAGTTGAGCTGGTAGGTGTGGTCGATGATGACTCCGCGGTCCTCGAACAGCTTCGATAGGACCCGGTGGCTGATCGTCGCTCCGACTTGGCTCTTGATGTCGTCGCCGATGATCGGCACGCCCTTGCGGGTAAAGCGAGCGGCCCAATCCTCACGCGTCGCGATGAAAACAGGCATGCAGTTGATGAAGCCGACGCCGGCCTCGAGTGCTTGCTCGGCATAGAAGCGCGCCGCTTGCTCGGAGCCGACCGGCAGGTAGTTGATGAGCACGTCGCACTTGGTGTCCGTTAGGAGCTTCGCGACGTCGACGGGGGGGAGCTCGCTCTCGGTGATGGTGTCGCGATAAAAGGAGCCGAGCCCATCGTAGGTATGCCCGCGCTGCACCTTGATGCCGGTGGCGGGCACGTCCGAGAACTTGATGGTGTTGTTTGGTTCGATCCAGATCGCATCGGCGAGATCGAGACCGACTTTGTTCGAGTCGACGTCGAGCGCGCACACGAACTCGATGTCACTGACGTGGTAGCCACCGAGGTCGACGTTCATGAGGCCCGGAACGCGCTCGTCGCTGCGCGCCTTGGCATAGTGCTCGATGCCTTGGACAAGCGACGAAGCGCAGTTACCGACTCCGACTAGTCCGACTCTTACTTTGGCCATTGGATGCGTTGCCCCCCTTAGGTCTGTGTGTTCGGGCGGGCCTCGCCGAGGCTCCGCTCGTTGGTTATGAGTTCGTCGATCCACGCGATGTCGCTCTCTGTTGCGCGCATGTCGTGGTTCTGCAGGGACAACGCATAGCTGTCCATGCGCTCGCGATAGGTACGCAGATTCGACTTGAACTGCGCGAGCTTGTCCTGGAGGTAGGCCCGGCGTCGTTCCAGCAGCGCGAGGCGCGCTTCGGGCGCCAGGTAACGGAAGAAGGCGAGCTTGAGCGTGAAGTGCTCGGCGTCGACCGCGGCCGCGCTCTCCTCGAGCATCTGGAGGAACATAGCCTCGCCCTGGGCGGTGATGGTGTAGACGGTCTTGCGCCGTCCGGCGCCCAGTGTCGTCGAGGTCTTGGACCTCTCGGAGGTCGCCTCCGCTTTGTCCACGGCCCCCGCCTTGGCGAGTCGCCTCAGCGTGGGATAGAGCGAGCCCCAGGACACCTGGTAAAAGGGCCCGAGCATCGCGCCGAGCTGCTTACGCAGTTCGTAGCCGTGCATCGAGCGCTCCTTGAGCAGCCCGAGGACCGGCAGCTCGAGCGTTCCTGGTTGCTTCATCTCGTCCTTTCCGGGCTAGAGATACGGGTTCTAGGGCATTATCGTGTGACGTATCACTCCGATCTATCCGAGTGATATATCGAGCTGATATATCAACACGCTACATCAGATTGCGCAAGCGCGCGTTTCGGGACCCTGATTCTGGGGCTGAGCACGCGCTCAGCGCGCCTGAGTCCCCACAATCACGAAGCCGGCCCCGAACTCGGGAGAGGCTCCGACGCCGGCCCGCTGAACAAAGGGGCCGGCGGGTTTACCATCACGCCATGACCCTTTCGGGTAGGTCCTTCGATCCGACGAAGCCGCAGGGCTCGGCTACGGGCCCGGTCGTCGACTACAGCCTCGCTCGGCGCTCGACTCTGCAGGCCCTGCGGGGCGGCCGCCTCGCGACCACCGACGTCTGCGACGCTCATCCGGAGCTACTGCGAGCGGGCAAGAACATCGGAGACGAGGTAGCCGCCCCCTGCCCCGTGTGCTCGCACGAGACGCTGCGCTGGGTCCGCTATGTCTACGGCGACGAGCTCAAGCACAACAGCGGCCGGGTCGTCTATCCGGCCGAGTGGCTCGGGGAGCTCGTCACGGAGTACGACCAGTTCATCTGCTACGTCGTCGAGGTCTGCACCGACTGCTCATGGAATCATCTCGTGCGCTCCTATGTGACCGGTCGGAAGTTCGCCGCACGACCGTCGCTCCGGGAGCGTAAGCGGCAGGGTTGAGCCCGACCTCCGGCGCGGCCCGAGGCGCAGCGGCGAGTCCGTGGCCCGATCGTTCCACCGCCGCGCTATCGGCCGGAACGCGCAGCGCGGGCCTTATCGTGGCGCTCGGCTATCTCACAGGGCTCGTCGGAGGATCGCTCGTCGCGGCGGTCGGAGGTCTCGCTCTCGTCACCTTTGGGCGCTGCCTGGCGATGAACCGAGGCGAGCAGGCGCAGGCCTGCGCGAGCCTCGCCGTGATCGCCGGCGCGCTTGGGGTTACCGGGTTGCGTTGGGGAACCCTCGAGCTGGCGGAGATCCGCTCGGTCCAGGCGGTGCTCGGCCCCACGGTGCTGGTCGGGCCCGAACTCGAGGCGGGCGCCACGATCGCCGCCGCCCTCGCCGCCGCCCTGGCTCTGGCCCTGTGGCTCGCCTCCGCTCCCGGGCAAGGGATCGCAGGTAGGGCGTGGACGGGCGCCGAGACGGTGGTCGCGGCGCTTGCCTTGGTAACTGCGTTCTGGGGGCCGAAGATCCTGACCCCCGGTTCGGCAGAGGGCGCCGAAACGGCGGTGGGAGCGCTGGGCTGGGTCGTTGCAACGGGAGTGGTCATGATGGTCGCGGTGGGCGGCTCGTTGGGGATCAGGTCCCTGGGCCCGCGCTCTCGCGCCGCCCTTTCGGCGGGCTGTGTCGGAGTGCTCCTGGGGGCCGGGCTCCTGGTTGGAGTGAGCGTATGAGCGCCTTCATTCTGTGTGCAGTACACGCGGCGCTAGCGCTCGTGCTGGTGCCGGCCACGTTCGCCCCTGCTCGCTGGCGCCGCGGCCTGGTGGTGAGTTGCGCTGCGCTGGGCGTGGCAAGCGGGGCGGCCCTTGCGCTGGGGGCGGCCGGCGAAGCGACGTGGCGCTCGGTCACGCCGTCTTCTCCGCGCGTAATCATCATCGGGGCGACCGTCGCCTGTGGGTGGCTCGTGGTGGGCGCGCGCCGGCGCGAGGCCGATCCCGTGGTGGGTGCTCTGGTGGGGGTCGCATCGAGCGCGCTCGTCGCCGCGACCCTCAACGACTGGGTCGTCGTCGCCCTGTTGTTCTGGGTCGCCTCCTCGCTGGCGCTGATCGGGCTGCTGGCACGGGGAGAGCTCCGAGTGGGAGCGCTGCTTGCAATCGTCGTGTCCGATCTCGCACTTGCGGGCGGCCTCGCGCTGCACTCCCTTGGCGAGAGGACGTGGACGATGCCCGAGTCGCTTACCGGGCTCGCGGCCGCTCTGGCACTGGTGGCGTTCGTGATTCGTTCCGGAGCAGTGCCGCGCGTGGGGGTGTGGGAGGTGCTGGGGACCCCCGCTGCGCCCGCGCTTCCCCTTCTCCTCGGAGGTCCTCTCGCCCTCCTCGTCGTTCCCCTGTCCGGAGCGAGCCCGTGGCTGGCCGCCGCCGCCCTCGCGCTCGCCGTTGCCTGCTGTGTGGGAGCGCTGGCGATAACCCCTCTGACGCTGACGCTCGCGGGGGCGTGGCCGCCGTGGCTCGCCCTCGGCCTGGCGCTCGCGTCGACCGAGGCGTTGCCCGCCGCCTCTGTGGCCGCGCTGCTGGGCGTGACGGCCGTGGCTCTGTGGCCCGCCACGCACGGACTCGTGCGCCCGGAGCGCGGCATGATCTTGGGGTGGCTGCCACTGACGGCGGGGTTCGTAGCCATCACCGGAGTCGCGGTGCGCGCCTTCGACAACGTGGCCGGGGCCGGAGGCGCGGCCGAAGCGGCCCCCTGGAGCGCGATCGCCGCGCTCTTGCCGGTGGCCGTGGCCGCCGGCGTCGCCCTAGGAGCGCGCGCCGGGCGCCAGACCGAACCAACCTCGTCCGATGTCGTCGCGGCGGCCTCCTTGTGGAGCTTGTTCGCAGTGGGACTCGTCGTGGGGCTGATTCCGGCGTCGAGTTTCGGGTTCTCGAGCCGCGACCTCGGCTCCTCGGCCCCCACGCTCGCTCTGCACGCGAGCGCTCTGGTGCTGGGTCTGGGGGCCGCAGCGGTCGCCTGGCGCCGCGCCACCCCGCCGGATCCCGCATCCCTGCCCTCGGTCCCGGTCCGCACGGGGTCGCTCGGTTATTCCGACGAGGGGGCCGACGCTGCGGTCATGGTCGCAGTCGCCGCCCTCATCGGGTTGGGGGCATTGGCGACGATCGTGTACCTCGCATTCGAGGGACTGAGCTTCGGATTTCTGCCGGCCCGCAACCTCTAGCAGGGCCACGGCGTCCAAGCAGCGAATAATGCAAACGCATCAGTTTGACCAGCTAGGAGCCTAGACTCGTTCACTGATGAGCAAACCTCCGCGCAAGCCCACAGCCAGGAACACGTCCTCCAAGGGCTCTACGCGCGCGAGCGCGCCCGCAACGGGGAGCGGCAGGCCCGCGCGACCGAAGCGCTCGCGCGGAGCACGCTGGCTGTTGCGCCTCGGCTGGCTTCTCCCCCTCTTCGCCCTCGGCGTCGGCGGGACCGTGTTGTTTCTGACCTATGCCTTCGCCAACATTCCGCTTCCGCGCGAGGTCCCTCTGTCTTCGGCTGCCGAGGTCTACGACGCCAACGGCAACCTCATCGGGATCTTCTCCGGCGAGGAGAGACGATTCCTCATCAACACCGAAGAGCTCATCAATAACAACAAGACCAGGTTCATCGGTGATGCGGTGATCGCTTCGGAGGACCGGACATTCTACGACCACAACGGTATCTCGCTGAGAGGCATGGCGCGTGCTGCGTGGGCCGACCTCACCTCGGGCGAGATCAGACAAGGTGGATCGACGATCACCCAGCAGTACATCAAGCAGGCCGTCCTGCAGGATCCGGGCCGTACCGTCGAGCGCAAGCTGAAGGAGGCCGTCCTCGCCGTCAAGCTCGAGCGTCGCTACTCCAAGGATCAGATCCTCGGCTTCTATCTCAACACCGTCTACTTCGGCCGAGGGTCCTACGGCATCGAGGCGGCGGCGCGCACTTACTTCGACAAGAGCGCCGAAGAGCTGAACGTCGGCGAGATGGCGTTTCTCGCCGGCATCATCCCCTCGCCCGAGTTGTATCAGCCCGGCGACAACCCCGAGGGAGCGCTCGAGAAACGCGACCGGGTGCTCACTCTCATGGTCGAGCAGGGCTATATCGACCAGGCCAAGGCGGACAAGTGGCTGGGTCGGAAGGTCAAGATCATCAAGGGAGGCGACCCGACGACCACCAAGCAGCAACCCGCCGCGTACTTCATGGAGTGGCTGAGACGTGAACTGGAGCGAGAGTACGGAAACGAGCTCTACACCGGCGGCTTCAAGATCCACACGACACTCGACCTCGAGATGCAGGAGGCGGCCGAGGAATCGATCGCCTCAGTGCTGACCCTGCCCGAAGACCCTGAGGCCGCGCTCATCTCCATGACTCCCACCGGAGCGATCAAGGCGTTTGTCGGGGGCCGGGACTTCGACAACGTCAAGAAGGCGCGCGGCTTCAACTACGTCAGTGACAACTACAGACAGCCCGGATCGACCTACAAGCCGTTCACGCTGCTGGCCGCGATCGAGGAGGGGGTTTCACTTCAGTCGAGCTTCTCGGGCTCGAGTCCGTTCACCATTGACGACCCCCAGTGCGCGACCGACGGGGAACTGTGGCAACCAGAGAACTACGGTGGCTCGGCCTATGGCTACATGGATCTCATCTCGGCGACCGCCTCTTCGGTCAACACCATCTATGCACAGCTCATAGTCGAGGTGGGTCCCCAACCCGTGGCCGATCTCCTGGGCGAACTCGGCTTCGACGGCGACCCGACCACGCGCGGGAGACAACCGCTCCCCCCCAACTGCTCGCTCGTGTTGGGTACGCAGGACGTGACTCCGCTGGAGATGGCGCGCGCCTATGCGGGTTTCGCCAATGGGGGGGCGTTGCCCGAGATCACACCGGTCGCCTATATCGAGAGCTCGCAGGGTGACTGCATCAAGGCCTATCGTCCCAACGACACCAAGGTGTGCGGCAAGAAGAAGGTTGAGCTGAAGAGCGAGCAGGTCGTCGAAGAGAACTCGGTCAACCTGATGAACGAGGCGCTTCAAGCAGTCGTCACCTCCGGATCGGGGTCGAGCGCCAACATCGGTCGGCCTGTGGCGGGCAAGACGGGGACCACCCAGAACAACAGGGACGCGTGGTTTGCCGGCTATACACCTCAGCTCGCCACCGTCGTGTGGGAGGGCTACCCGCTTCAGAAGAGCGGGGTCGTTCCCGAGATGCGATCCTGCCTGGATCCCGATCTCTGCAGACCGGTGCAGGGATACGACGTCACAGGTGGCGGCGCGCCCGTGAGCCCGGCCCCCATTTGGGGGAGCTTCATGGCCCAGGCGATGGAGATCGGCGGTTATCCGGTCGAGTACTTCGAGTCCGGCATCGAGGCGGGCACGATCGTTAGCGCCCCACCTCCGACTCCGAGCGCGCCTCCGGAGGAAGAGGAGGAAGAGAAAGAGAAGGAGGAAGAGGAGCCGGAGCCGGAGGAAACCGAGGAGCCGGAGCCCGAACCAGAGCCGTCCGAGGAGCCCGACCCCGAGCCCACCGAGAATCCACAGCCCACGCCCGAGCCCTCGGTCTCTCCTCCAGGAGGCGGCGGAGGCGGCGGCGGCGGAGGTAATGGCCGCAAGAAGCCCGGCGGGGGCGAGCCGTAGCCGCTGACGAGCGGCCCGCCGGCACCGGACCGTTCGGGTTGTCTCTGCCGGTTGCCGTGACGGCGTTGGCCGGCATCATCTTGCTCGCCGCCTACGGTCTGAAGGCTCAGTGCCTCGCCGGCTTTGGGGGCCGTGAGTTCAGCCACCTCTGCTACAACGACATCCAACCGTTGTACGCAGCGCGCGGCGTCGCAGACAACATCTTTCCTTACGTCGAGGGCACGCTGGCGTCGTCCGAACTGGTGAACGGCGCGATCGAGTATCCGGTCTTAACCGGTGTGTTCATGTGGGCCTCGGGACTGCCGGTGACAACCGCCAACTCCTATCTCAATCTCTCCGCACTCCTGCTGGCCCCCTTCGCTCTGCTAACGGGATGGCTCCTGTGGCGCATGACCGGCTTGCGCGCGCTCCTATGGGTGGGAGCGCCGGCGCTCGTCCTCTACGCCTTTCACAACTGGGACCTGCTAGCGGTCGCGGCGGCCGTGGGTGGGATGTACATGTGGTGGCGGGACAAGCCACTGGGGGCCGCGCTTCTCTTCGGCATCGGCGGCGCGCTCAAGATGTATCCGCTCATGTTCCTCGGCCCCCTCGCTCTCGACCTGCTCTGGAGAAGAGATCAGATCGGAGCGCTGCGAGCTGCGGGGGCCGGCGCGGCGACCTGGCTCGCGGTCAATGTGCCGTTCATGGTGGCGGGCTTCGACGGCTGGTACGCAACCTATGCATTTCACCGGCAACGAAGCGCGAACTTCGACTCGATCTGGCAGTTCGGATGGCCGGCGTGGACGCCCGAGCGTACGAACATAGTCACGACCATGCTCCTGATCGCTTCCTTCGCGGCGATCTTGGGGTTCAGTCTCATGCACGCGCGTCGGGCCCAGTCCTATCCGTTTCTTCAGACCTGCGGAGCGTTGCTCGCCGCGTTCCTGCTGTTCAACAAGGTGCATTCTCCGCAGTACACGCTGTGGCTGCTTCCCTTCTTCGTGTTCCTGCGGGTCCGCCTCGGGTGGTGGGTGGCCTACACGGTCGTCGACCTCGCGGTCTACGTCGGGATCTTTCGCTGGTTCTTCGACGTCGTCTATCAAGGGCTCGACTTCACCTGGGCGAAGAAACTTCTCATCGGTGGGGTATGGGCGCGCGCCGCCCTGCTCGTGCTTCTGATCGTCGTCTTTATGGCGACGAGGGACGCCCTGATACGGCCGCCCGAACGGACTCTGTCACAGGCTCCGTCTAGCCTTGCAGCGGTCGGAGATCAGTCAGAGTCTCGGCCTCCCGCGCAGGCCTGACTCGTGCGATTCGCGCTGTACGTGGGGCGACGCTCGGATAGGAGCGAGATATATGGGAGGTGCTAGCATGACCAGTCGGCAGCGACGCTGCTGAGTTCAAGCAAACCCCTGCCCTGCAAAGCGGGCGACCGCGCCAGGGCCTCGACGCCACACGGCTCGAGTCCACAGGAGGAGACATATGAGGAAATACGAGGCCATGGTCATCGTGGACGCCCGGCTCGAAGAGGGCGACATCCAGAAGGCCGTCGACCGCGTCGCCAAGGTCATCACCGACAACGGGGGCCGGGTGGGCAAGGTTGATCGCTGGGGCGTTCGTCGCTTCACCTACGAGATCAACCATCAAAACGAGGGCTACTACTTCATCGCCGACTTCGACGTCCCGGATGTCGCGATCGACCAGTTGAAGCGAACTCTGCTGATCTCCGACGAGTTCATCCGAGGAAAGATCGTCCGCCCCACCTAGGGCGAGCGGCCAATCACTTAAGGAGCAGAGATGGCTACTGACAACGTAGTGACATTAGTTGGAAACATCACCGACGAGCCCGAATTGCGTTTCACTCCGGGTGGCGCCGCGGTTGCCAACTTCACCGTCGCGGTCAACAGGCGCTTCCGCAACCAGGATGGTTCGTGGGACGACAAGCTCGACGGGTTCTTCCGCTGCAGTTGTTGGCGCGATATGGCGGAGAACGTTTCGGAGTCGCTCCACAAGGGAGCGCGCGTGGTCGTGACCGGACGCCTTCAGCAGCGCAGCTGGGACGACAACGACGGAAACAAGCGCTCCACGATCGAGGTCCAGGTGGACGAGGTGGGTCCCTCCCTTCGCTGGGCGACGGCTCAGGTCACCAAGGCGCGGCGCGACAAAGGCTCGCAGGGCGGGGGTCAACAGTCCGGTGGCGGCGACTGGAGCAACCAGGGCGGAGGCCAGGGCGGTCAGGGCGGCGGCCAAGGTGGCGACAGCTGGAATCAAGGAGGCCAGGGCGGCCAGAGCGGCGCACCGGTCGGTTCGCCGCAGCAGAACTCAGGCGGCCCGCCTCAGCAGAACTCAGGAGGAGATGACTGGTAATGGCACGCGACAACAAGCGCCGGGGCGACAAGAAGGCCCCCGCGAAACCGGGTCGGCCGAGAAAGAAGAAGTACTGTCAGTTCTGCGCCGACAAGACGACTTACATCGACTACAAGGACATCAACCTGCTACGCAAGTTCCTGTCCGAGCGCGGCAAGATTCGCGCTCGCCGAGTGACGGGTAACTGTTCGCAGCACCAGCGCATGGCCGCCACGGCTGTCAAGAACGCGCGCGAGATGGCCCTTCTTCCCTACACCACGCGCTAGGGGGCCGACTATGAAGATCATTCTTGCGAAGGACGTCGAAACGCTCGGCCACAAAGGTGATGTCGTGACGGTGTCGGATGGGTACGCGCGCAATTATCTGGTCCCCAAAGGCATGGCGCTGGTCGCCTCTAGGGGCGCGCTAAAGCAGGCTGAGCAGATGCGACGCGCCAGGGAAGAGGCGCTGCGCAAGGCCAAGGACGAAGCCGTTGCACAGGTGGCGCTGCTCGGTTCGAGCCCGGTCTACATCTCGGCGCGCGCCGGGGAAGACGGCAAGCTGTTCGGGTCGGTCACCAAGAACGACATCGCGCGCGCGGTGCAGGATCAGCTCGAGCAGGATGTCGATGCGCGCCAGGTGCGTCTCGACGAGTCCCTGCGCCGACTCGGCACGTTCTCGATCGAGGTCCACCTCCACGAAGAGGTGAACGCACTGGTCTCGGTGGAGGTCATCGCCCACGAGGAAGACGCCTAACCCCGGTCGACTGTCAGAGCGGGGAGCGGGCGCTTTACGTGGGTCTCACCGGGCTAGAACAGGCATCGATGGGGTGAGTTGGGAGGGAGCGAGTCCTCGGGCTCCCCTGCGGGCGGTCTCGGCTAGGCCAGAAACCCCGGATCGGGCTTAACGCGACCCAGCAATCGGTTCCGAAAAGGAACGTTGCCCAGCAAAGTGTTCCTGGCGAGCCAATCGCGGGACAACGTTGCGGATTCGAACGAAAAGCCGGGCGACGTTTGACAACGCACCGGATTTCAGCTCGGGCCTTCGTCGGTCGGCGCATCAGGGCATGGGGCCCCGTGCCTCGGGATTTTCGACCCCGCGAGTGGCGGGTAATTCTTTCCCCCTTCCACGGGGCCTCGACGGAAGTTGTCCACACCCAGACTCTGCAGGTGCCGGACTTCGTCGCCGTGTCCTGTGGCACGGCTACATGTTTTCAACAGTTCAGGCCGGGAGCCCACAGGCGATCCACCGATTCATCCTGTATCGCTTGCACAGGCCGTCGTACTAGCTTTCTCGCCGGGCCGAGGGCGGGTGGATTCCGTTCCCCCTCTTATCCCACCGATTCACACGAACTCTGGTCTTGCCATAGTGGGGCCAGGAATGAGAGTATCGAACGTATGT
>JALZIB010000083.1 GCA_030860505.1 Actinomycetota bacterium | reverse complement strand
GACCTCGATGCAAGCTTGGCGGAGGAGCCTTTAGAACGGTTGGACGCCCTTTTCAAGCCGTTCTCAAGCGACTCGCTCGAGGCTGGAGCAACGTGAGCAAGGAACAGAGCGGCGCAAAGGCCTGGCGACCAGCGCGGCCTTCAGGTGGTGACGAAGCCCGATCCGGTGGAACTCGATGTGAGTGTTCCAGTCGGCATCGCTGCTGCCGTTCGGCCGCTCGATGAGCTTGGCCGGGTCGAAGCTCTGGACGAACGATTCGATGAATCGGTGGTCCTCTTCGGTGATAATCAGCTTCATGTGGTCTTTCTCCTCTAGGGTTGGAGTAATTGCTAGGACGGTTCCTCTTCGGAGGGGCCCGCGCATGACCTGCGATTGAGCGAATAATCAGCCCACTTACGCTCGCGAACATGCAGGTAAAATGCTCACTAGCACACCGCTTCTGGGTTTTCACTCGTAGAGTGGTTGCTCATGAGATACCGGGTCGAGGAACTTGCGGGCACGGTCGGCCTCAGCGTCGACACCGTGCGCTTCTACCAAACCAGGGGTTTGCTCCCGCTCCCCGAGCGCGAGGGGCGCGTTGTCTTCTACTCGGACGAGCACCTCGAGCGCCTCGAACGGATTCGCGACCTCAAGGACAAGGGCTTCACGCTCAAGTCGATCAAGGGTCTGCTGTCGGGGGAGTTCGACGCCGTCGACGAGGCCCTCCTCGCCCTGGTCGAGGGGGCGGACGATCCCGGGCGCGAGGGACCGCGCATGACTCTCGAGCAGCTCGCCCAGCGCACCGGCATCTCGGAGGCGCTGCTGGACGCCCTCGCGCGCGAGGGTCTCATCGTCCACAAGGAACGAGACGGCGTCGCCTACTACACCGAGGCCGATGCCGCCATGGTCGCCGAAGGGCTTGCGCTTCTGGGGGCGGGCCTGCCTCTGAGCGAGCTTCTGGTCCTGGCGCGCGAGCACGATCGGGCGATGCGGGAGGTCGCCGAGCGGGCGATCGACGTCTTCATCCGCTTCGTGCGCGATCCGATACGAGCCCAGTCGTCATCGGAGGATGAAGCCTCCGCCCGTCTCGTAGAGGCGTTCGGCACGATGCTTCCGGCCACGAGCAAGCTGGTGGCCCGGCACTTCGAACAGGTCCTGCTCGCCGTCGCACAGGAGCGCATCGAGAAGGTGTCCGGCGGAGACGTGGGATGACGCGACCAGACGGCCTCCCCTCGGGAGAGGACAAGGCAAGAACGGTGCAGGCGATGTTCGACCGGATCGCGCCGCGCTACGACCGGCTCAACCGGATCATGACCTTCGGTATGGACGCGGGTTGGCGGAGAAAGTCCGTTGCGTCTCTGCGGCTTCGTCGTGGGGCGACGGTCGTCGACGTCGCCTGCGGGACGGGTGATTTCTGCAGGGAGCTGCAGAGCCAGGGGATGGAGCCGGTGGGCTTCGACGTCTCGTTCGGGATGCTCTCGATGGCATCGACGAGCGCTCCGCTCGTGCAGGGAGACGGTCTGCGACTTCCCCTCGGCGACGCTTCGGCCGACGGACTCACCTGCGGTTTCGCGCTGCGAAACGTCGTGGATCTCAAGGCGTTGTTCGAGGAGAGCGCGCGCGTTCTGAAACCCGGCGCGAGAGCCGCCTACCTCGAGACCGCGCAGCCGGACAACACCGTGCTGAAGGTGGGTCATCGCGTCTACTTCCACAAGGTGGTGCCCGCGCTCGGCGGCTGGTTGTCGGACAAGGAGGCGTATCGCTACCTCCCCCGGTCGACCGCATATCTCCCCCCTCGGGCGGAGTTGCTGGCCCTGCTCACAGAGGCGGGGTTCGCCGACGTCAAAGTTCGTTTCTTCGGGCTCGGCGCAGTGCAGTTGCTGACCGGCACCAAGATCGGATGACCGAGCGTCTGGCTGCGGCCACGGTCGAGACCGAATTGCCGGACGACCTCCTCGATGCGCTTGTTGACCCGCACGGCTTTGCCTGGTTGCACGAGGGTGACGGTTTCGTGGGCTGGGGCAAAGCCGCGCGCATCGAGGTCGAACCGGGTCCGGGTCGCTGGCTACGCGCCGCCGAGTCGCTCGCCGGCGCCTTTCGCGCAATAGATCCTGGAGACGATCTCGACGTGCAGGGAAGCGGCCCCGTCGCCTTCGGTGCGTTCACCTTCGATCCCGACGTCGAGGGGTCCGCGCTGGTCATCCCCTCGGTAGTTGCGGGCCGCCGTTGCGGCCGGTCGTGGGTCACGCGCGTCGGCCCAGAACCTCTCGTCGACGGGACGGAGGCGCCCGAGGACGACCGCGTTCGTTACTGGGGGCCCTCGCTATCGGAGATCACCTGGTTGGACGCGGTGGCGTCGGCGGAGAAGGCGGTGCGCGCGGGGGAGATCGACAAGGTCGTCCTGGCTCGGGACATGCGCGTGTGGTCCAAGACTGCGTTGAGCTCTCGTCGCATGCTCAAGCGGCTCGAGGAGCGCTTCCCCGAATGTTTCTCGTTCGCGGTCGACGGGCTCGTGGGCGCGACCCCTGAGCTTCTGGTTCGAGTGACGGGACGGCAGCTCGAATCGCTTGTGCTCGCAGGCTCGATCCGCCGGGGGCGGGATGACAAAGAGGACGAAGGTCTCGGTGCCTCGTTGCTCGAATCGGCCAAAGACGGCCGCGAGCACGAGATATCGGTGCGGGATGTGTCCGAGATCGTAGCGACGCTTTGTGACGATGTTGCAATCGGGGAGGCGTGGCTGCTCAAGCTCGCGAACGTGCAGCACATCGCCACGACCGTTCGGGGCACGCTTGCAGCTCCGCTCACCTCGCTCGAGGTCGCGGGCCGGCTGCATCCCACCGCGGCCATCTGTGGACGGCCCCGCGACGATGCCTTGGCGATGATCCGGCGACTCGAGGGCATGGACCGCGCGCGCTACAGCGGCCCCGTTGGGTGGGTCGACGCTCGGGGCAACGGCGAGTGGGGGATCGCGCTCCGGTGCGCGGAAGTGGACGGGGGCAACGCCCGGCTCTTCGCGGGGGCGGGAATCGTTGCGGGTTCGACCCCCGAGGGAGAGCTCGACGAGACGCGCATCAAGCTGCTGGCGATGCAGTCCGCTCTGTCGGAGACCCGTGATGCTTGAGGCTCGGTCAATGAACAAGGAGGTGCGATGGGGAGACGACTCGACGAGCTCGATCTGACACTCAAGCTGTCGCGCAAAGAGGAGGCGGAGCGGCTCGAAGCAGCACAGAAGAGACTGCTTGCTCTGCGCCTGCAGCTCGGAGGGCTCCTTGGAGGCAGCCTGGGCCCACCCGTCCTCGTGCTGTTCGAGGGTTGGGACGCCTCGGGCAAGGGCGGCGCCATCAAGCGGATGGTCGCGTCGCTGGACCCTCGTCACGTGCGCGTCGCGCAGTTCTCGGCCCCCACCTACGACGAGAAGCGCCACCATTTCCTCCAGCGCTTCTGGGACAAGCTCCCCGGATGGGGCGGGATGGCGGTGTTCGACCGTTCCTGGTACGGGCGCGTGCTCGTCGAACGGGTTGAGAATCTCGCCACGACCGAACAGTGGACGCGCGCCTACGCCGAGATCGTGGAATTCGAGCGTTCGCTGGCGCTCGAGGGGATGGTCCTGGTGAAGTTCTGGATGCACATCTCCGACGACGAGCAACTCCACAGGTTCGAGCGCCGCAAGGACGAGCCGTTGAAGTCGTGGAAGCTCACCGATGAGGACTGGCGGAACCGTGCGAAGCGTCCCGAGTACGCGGCCGCGGTGGAAGACATGCTGGAGCGCACCGATCATCGCCTCGGACGCTGGCACCTCGTCGAGGGTGACTCCAAGCGCTACGCTCGCGTGAAGGTCATAGAGACCGTGGTCGGCGAGATCGAAAAAGCGATGGGTGAGCGGGGTCTGAAGCCTCGGGCGTAGCCTGAGGTCGCGAAAAAGTTCACGCCCCGGCTACCTGAACGACGCCGCTGCGTTGTAGTCGTGGCCCATCGTGGTGCCTACCATGGGGGCGACTACCGAGCTGGCGCTGCGCCTGGGTCGGGCGGATGCCGACCTGTGGTGCTCGTGGCTGAGGGCCGTGGCGAACCTGCCGGGAGACCCCTACGGCGCCGATGTGCGCTGCTTCGGCGATGCCGTCGCTCTACTCGTGCACGGTGTGCCGCTGGCCTACTACAACCGGGTGCTGATGATCGGCTCAGGCGACGGAGGGCTCGTGAGCGAGGTCGCCGACTTCTACCGGAGCCGCATGACTCCCTGTCGCGTCGACGTCAACCCCTACGCCGCCGATGCAACTCTGTTGGAGTCACTTGACTATGAAGGTTTTCGTCCCGCCGCTTTTCAATCCAATCTCTTCGGCCCTGCGGCCTTCGTCGAGGAATCTCCCCCGGACTCGTTGAGGGTGACCGACGTACTGCCCGGCGAGATCGACTTCTTTGCACACTTCTACGACCGCGCCTACTACGACGGCCGGCGAATCGCTGCGGGCGTAAAGGAGTTTCGCGCCGCCACGATCCGCGCCCGATACGGGCGCGCGGGATGGCGTTTCTACCTCTGCTGCGTGGACGGGGTGCCGGCGGCCGGGGCCGTGCTCTTTATCAACGATGGCGTCGCGACGCTGGCCGGCGCCGCCACGACACCCAACTTTCGGGGGCGCGGATGCCAGCGCGCGCTGCTGCGGGCGAGGCTCAACGACGCCGCCGAAGCGGGGTGCGATCTCGTCGTGTCCCGCTGCGGAGTAGGGAGTGCGAGCCAGCACAACATGGAGCGCGCCGGCCTGCGGACCGGCTACACCAAGGTGATCTGGGAGCAGCGAGGCATAGCCGATGCAAAACGGCCGGCCGATGGGAGCGGACGGAGGGGGCCGCGCGCGGTGCCGGAGGCGCCGGCGCGCTCAGACGAGGAGAAGCTCCTGCCGGCGGCGGTCGGCTAACGCCTAGCGGTGCTTGTTCTCGGTGATCCACGTGTCGACGGCCGCCCAGTGATCGAAGAGCCAGTCGACGCGAGCAGCCTCACCGTCGGGCAGCTCCTCCTCGGGCACGATCCACCACCGGACCCTGAGGCTTTGCTCCATCGGGATGCCTCGCCAGATGTCGACCACGCTGTCGAGCTCCTCCAGTCCGGTATGCGCTACGAACATGATGTCGGTCACCGGAGTCGCGGCGATGGCGGCCAGCGCCCCACCGGGTCGGGGCGCGATGACGTTGCGCATCCCGGTCGCTCGATCGGCGTCGTCGTGATGGCCCCCGCGTCGCAGTTTCTCGATGGCGCGCAACCTTCGTCGCTCGGTGAAGTTCCCGCCCTCTGGAAAGATGATGAGCGCATCGCGTTCGTCCATTCCCTCTGCGAGATGGCCGATGGCCTCGACGATGTCCTTGCCGGCTTCGGGGTTCGGAGTAATGAAGCGGTTCGGAAGCCGGTTGAGCGCGATGTCGATGCAGGGATCGAGCATCAAGGTGTCCTTCAGCACGATGCGCGCTCGTCGTTTGAGTTGAACGAGGATGCCGTACGCGATGAGAAAGGAGTCTCCGGGCCCTGCGTGCCGGGCGAACACGAGCAGTGGGCGCCGGTCGAGGTCATCGAGCTCGACTCCCGACTCGGAGGTGTCTAGTTCGATGGCGAGCTTGAAGAGATGAACGCTGGAGCGGTACATGCCCGACAAGAACCAGCGCATCAGCTCGTAGTGCTGTTCCTGGATGGAGTCCGACTTCATCCTTGCGCCGAAACCACTGCGAATCCACAGTCCGGTCAGCAACACGATGCCGATGGACTCGTAGACGAGATAGACGAGCGCCATGGCCAGCAGCCGGAAGACCCGCCACCTGCCGGGAACGAACGGTGTCGCGATGAGAGCTATGAACAGCCACAGAGGCAGCGTCGTGATCACAAAGAAGGTGAGAAACAGGATCAGAGGGGCGATGATGACGCGACGCGCGCTCCTCGGTGGGATGGTCACGAGGAGGCGGTTTCGGCGTTCGCCAGGTAAGCGAAGGACGCCTCGTAGGCGCGCTCGATGCGGGCGGCCGTCTTCGACGTGTCGCGGTAGCGCAGTTGCGAGAGATCGTTGAAGCGGATCTCCTCGCCCGTCGGCAGGACGTGGACCTCGACGGATCGAGGCAGCGCCTCCATCTGGCCCGCGAAGCGGTGCCTGCGGGCGATCTCGAAGGCGACCAGCGCGACCTCCCAGGGTCGCGTCGGCTTGGTGAGCGGCTGCTCGATTCGTCCCACCTGGAGCACGTAGATGGTGCCGGCTCCCAGAGCCACCGCTCTGTCCACCGGGATGCTGTTGACGAGACCGCCGTCGAGGAAGTTCTCGCCGTTCAGCTCGACGGGCGGCAGCAAACCAGGGACCGCAGAGGATGCAAGCACCGCGTCGACGATCGGACCTTCTGTGAACCAGTGCTCCGCGGCTCGCTCGATGCTCGCGGCTACGCACTGGAAGGTGACGGGGAGGTCCTCGATGAGCTCTACGTGGAGGGCCTGCTCCAGAGCTCGTCTCAGCGGCTCGTTCGGGTGTGCGTGCGTGCGCGTTTTCGCGAGTGTGCTCAGCCGGGCGATCATGCCACCTGAGAAGATCCCGGCTTCGTCGGCGTCGCGCCACAACCGCGCCAGACGCTCGACCGAGCCCATGGTGGGATCCGCCGCCAGGACGGCGCCGTTGACGGCGCCTATAGATGTGCCGAGGACGAGGTCCGGGGTGATCCCTGCCTCAAGCAGGGCGCGCAACATGCCGACCTCGTTCGCGCCCAGCACGCCCCCGCCCCCGAGGACGAAGGCAACCGTGTGGCCTCCGGGTTTGCTCACCGGCCTAGATTGACCCCGAAGC
>JALZIB010000043.1 GCA_030860505.1 Actinomycetota bacterium | reverse complement strand
TTCCGGCCAGCCTGGCAAGTCCCTCGGCCCTTGCCGAGCTCGGAGGACGCATGTTGGATCCTGGGTTGTGGGACTCGCTCAAAGGACTTGAGGACGCCAAGGAGATCATCGATCGGCGCGTCATCCTCCCGCTAGCCGAACCCCAGCTCGCGGCCCGCCACGCGGTTTCCCCCCCGAGCGCGATCGTCCTCTTCGGGCCGCCCGGCACCGGCAAGACGACGTTCGCCAAGGGGATCGCCTCCCGCGTTGGCTGGCCCTTCGTCGAGATCCAGCCGAGCCAGCTCGGGGCCGAGGGACCCGAACGTCAGGCCGAACTGCTCGCGCAGACGTTTGATCGCATCTTTGAACTTCCTTCAGCCGTCGTGTTCGTAGACGAGGTTGAAGACCTCGCGTCCAAGCGCGACGAGGATCGGCGCGTGAATGCCAGTGTGACTAACGAGTTCCTCAAGCAGATCCCTCGCTTCCACGACGTCCCACATCAACTGCTTGCCTGTGCGACCAATTGGATCAGCCGCCTCGACCCAGCGTTCCTGCGTCCCGGACGCTTCGACTACCTCCTGCCGGTAGGACCGCCGGACGCCGAAGCGCGCGCCTCCATTTGGCGTCGTTACGTTGAGGAGATCACCGATGAAAAGATCGACACCGGCGCCCTGGTGGATGCAACGCAGTTCTTCACTCCTGCCGATATCGAGTTCGCGGCGCGTAAAGCCGCCCAGCGCGCCTTCGAGCGTGAGCACTTCGAAGGGGCCGGTAAGCGGGCCCTATTTGAGGAGTTCCTCGAAGCGATAAGGGAAACGCGGCCGACGCTATCGGCGGAACTCGTAGACGCCTTCAACGTCGACACCGAAAGATTCGCCCGCTATTGACAGATGCGCCACTTGGTCACTGGAGCTCCACCGTGATCTCGAGACCTCCCTCAGGACTATTTCGAGCTTGAACGTTACCCCTATGCGACGCCGCCACCGCGGCGACGATGGACAAGCCGAGACCGGCAGCTCCACGCCGCGGGCCGGCGCGAGCGTATCGGTCAAACATCGTGGCGAGTCCATCGGAAGTCGCGCCGGGGCCGGTATCTCGGACCCTCAGCAGTGCTCCATTGTCCCTTTGCTCCACCTCGATCTCGACAGCACCTCCCTCCGGCGTGTGTCTCAAAGCGTTGTCGACGAGGTTGGCAACCGCTCGCTCGATCGCGCGCGCGTCGCCTTCGATGTGGCCCTCACCTGACGCCCGTAGCGCCACGCCCTCGCTTGCCGCCACGGCTGAAAATCTTCTGGCCACGGTTCGAGCAAGCTCGCCGAGGTCCACCCCCTCCCGCCGATCTAGCACAACGTTGGCATCTGCGCGTGCAAGCAAGAGCATGTCCTCTATGACACCGGCGGTGCGATCGACCTCCTCCAGCATGCTCTCTATGCCTGTGCGTAACTCCTTGTCGGTGAGTGCGTCGAGTAGCAGCTCGAGCTCGGCGCGGATGATCGCAAGCGGCGTTCGAAGCTCGTGCCCGACCTCTGCGGTCAGTTGCCTTTCGCGCTGCAATGCGGCATCGAGTCGATCCAGCATGCGGTTGAGAGTCATGCCCAGCCGACCGATCTCATCGGACGTCGGCGCCGCCGGAAGCCGCTGGGAAAGGTCGAGGGCTCCGATTGCCTCCGCTTCCGCGGCGAAGGTTCGGAGTGGAGCGAGCGATCGCTTCGTGATCCACCAGCCTGCGATCAAAGCCAGCAGCCCGGCGGCGGCTACTGCCGGGATGTACGCCGCCGTCAGGGCCCTCTCGGCGTCGATCAAGTTTTGGATCGGCTCGGCTACCGCGACGATGCGTCCGCTACTGTCGTCGACGGAGACCCCGACGAAGCGGTGGTTACGCCCCTTGAGCGTGGCGTCTCCGTACACCGGAACGCCTGCGGCGACCCGTACGAGCGCTCCTCCTCGTACCAGGCCGTCGAGGCCTGCGAGGCCCTGGCTGGCGGCTAGGACGGAGCCGTCCGCGGACATGAGCTGCACCGCAAAATCGGACGTGTCGTACCCGATCCTGCGGTCGTCGACTCCGGACAGGAGCAGGTCGGCCAGATCTTGCCGGCGCGCATCCTCGAGGGCGACGGCCTCGAACAGCGCCACCTCGATCAGTTTGCGGTCGACCTCCTCGCGCAAAACGCTGCGGAACTGGCGATGGACGGAGACTCCGAAGAGAACCAGAAGCGCGATCAGCGCCCCCGATGTCAGGGCCGCCATGCGCGCCGCGACCGGTAGTCTTGCCGGCCAGCCGATCATTCCTCTCCCGGGCACCGGAGGCGAAACCCGACGCCGCGCACGGTCTCGATGAGGGGCTGATCGAAGCGCCGATCGAGCTTGTGGCGGAGGTTCTTGATGAAGGCGTCGATGATGTTCGACGTTTGTTCGTCAGGCCTGTCGCCCCACACATGACGCAGTATCCGGTTGCGCTGAACGACTTCGTTGCGGTGGTGGAGGAGGAACTCGAGCAATGAAAACTCGCGCCGGGACAGCTCGATCGGCTCGCCATCCCACGATACCGCCCGGGTCGCAGGGTCGAGCTTGAGGGGTCCGCATGCCAGAACCGCCGGGCGCGGCGGGCGGCCGCGGCGGATGATAGCGCGCAGGCGCGACAGCAACTCGCCGAGGGCGAACGGCTTGACGAGGTAATCGTCGGCACCGGCATCTAAACCGGCGATCCGCTCCTCGATGGCGTCGAGCGCGGTCAGCATGAGGACCGGCGCCCACACCTCTGCTCGCCGCAGCCGACGGCAGACCTCAAACCCGTCGATATCAGGAAGGAGGATGTCGAGCACGATCGCGTCGTAGGCGTCATCCAGGGCACGGGAGAGACCGCTGTAGCCGTCCTCGGCCTCGTCCACGGCGTAACCGGCCGCCTCGAGGCCGCGCCGGAGGACCCCCCGCATCTTCGCCTCGTCCTCGATGATCAGTAGCCGCATTCTTGCTCCACTCCTCTGCTCGCCGGGGAAAATCGGCCGCCCCGAGTGCCTGCGAGCGCTTCCTCATGTTATGAGCTGGCGGCGGACCCGTTCTGGTGCTACTGTTCATGAAATTTTCATACAACGTGCCACGTGTGGTGTCACCGGGTGTTCTTCGAGCTAGCGAGGGAGGGCGACATGACGTCGGACTCGGGGTTGGATGCGCCGGCGGAAGGCAGACCAACACCGCCCAGGGACTGGCTTGCCGGGCTGAAGGAGAATGCTCAGACCGACGTTGTTTCGGGACTCATCATTTTTCTGATCGCGTTGCCGTTATGCCTCGGGATCGCGCTCGCCTCGGGCGCTCCCCCAATCGCCGGCGTGATCTCGGGCATCGTCGCCGGGACGCTCGCGAACCTGTTTTCGGGCTCCTACGTCACCATCAACGGCCCCGCCGCGGGCATGATCGTGATCGTCCTTGGCGCCGTCGTCGAGCTGGGTTTCCGCGTAGCCCTCGCAGTCGGCGTCGTCGCCGGGCTGATCCAGATCGTGCTGGGCCTGGCCAAGACCGGAAAGCTCACCGGCTTCTTCCCCCTTTCGGTGGTACACGGGATGCTCGCCGGCATCGGGCTGATCATCATGTCGGGACAGATCCACATCGTCGTCGGCCGCGAGAACCCACGCGCCCACGGCTTCCACATCGTCACCGAGATCCCACCCAGCATTTTCAACCCCGTCGTCGAGACCGCGCTCGTGGGTCTGGCCGCCGTCCTGGTCATGGTGTTCTGGCCGCGCTTTGGCAAGATTGCCGGAATGATCCCGGCCCCGCTGGTGGCGGTGGTCGTCGGCACGGTCATTGCGCTGATCAACGGCGCGGAGCCGCGCCTCGACCTCGGCGGGGGTTTGCTCGAAGGATTCGAGACCCCCGACTTCTCCGGGTTGATGTCGGCGGCGGCCGTGAAATGGATCGTCCTCTACGTCTTCGTCGCCAGCCTCGAGTCGCTGCTTACGGCCGAAGCCGTCGACAAACTGGATCCCTGGAAAAGACGCTCGAACATGAACCAGGAGCTGATCGGCAAGGGGATCGGCAACACCGTCTCGAGCGCGGTCGGGGGGCTGCCGATGATCGCGGAGGTGGTGCGTTCCAAGGCCAACATCATGGCCGGAGCGCGCACTCGATGGTCGAACTTCTTCCACGGCGTCTTCTTGTTCTTGTTTGTGCTCGCGGTGCCGGGAGTCCTCGAGCTGATCCCGCTCGCGGCGCTGGCCGGCATCCTGCTAGTGGTTGGCTTCAAGCTGGCTCACCCCCTCGATTTCAAGCACGCGTGGGACATCGGCAAGGTCGACTTCGCACTCATGATCGTCACCGCGTTCACCGTACTGTTTACCGACCTGCTGATCGGTGTCGCCACAGGGATCGTGCTCGGTATCCTGCACGCCCTTTTCAAAGGCGCAGCGGCCGGGAACCTCTTCAAGCCACGCATGAAGGTCGCAGACGTCGGTGATCAAGTGAACGTGGAGTTCAGGGGGGCGCTCGGCTTCCACAACTTCATCCCCCTACGGAGCGTGCTCGACAACATGCCTCGCGGTCGAACAGTCACACTCGACTTCACCGGCGTCCACTACATCGACCCGACCGTGTTGGAGCGCCTGCACGACTTCGAGATCGATTACGCTTACGACGGGGGCTCGGTCCGGCGCATCGGTGAAGACGCGCTGCGACGCGGACCGCACCCGTTCTCCACGCGAACCGCTCCCAAGGTCACCGTCTGATCCGGTGACCGGTCGCGTGGAGGACGCTCGGTAGCAGCATGGTCATCACAGCCGTGACGCGACGGGAGACGCTGTAATGGGCATCCTGAGCGCCATCGTTTGGACGCCGCTGATAGGGCTGGTGGTGATACTGCTGCTGCCTAAGGACAAGCCGGCCTGGGTTCGGGCCGCAGCCTTAGCGACCGCCGCGATAGCTCTGGTGTTGTCGTGGAGTCTGTTGGCGAGTTTCGATCGAGCTGCGGAGAACCCGCAATTTGCCGAGTCTCTCACCTGGATCCCCGAGCTGGGAATGACGTACACGTTGGCGGTGGATGGACTGTCGTTGCCACTTCTCCTGTTGACGACGCTCCTCGTGTTCGTTGCGTTGCTGGGGTCCCTGCACATCGCGCGCAGCCCGAGGAGTTTCTACGCGTGGGTGCTGCTTCTGGAATCCTCGTGCCTAGGAGTCTTCGCGGCGCGCGACTGGTTCCTCTTGTACGTGTTCTGGGAGGTCGCCCTTGTCCCGATGTTCTTCCTCATCGGGCTGTGGGGTGGGCCTCAGAAGGAGCGCGCGACGATGACGTACTTTCTGTACACGCTGGGGGGCTCGATCTTCATGCTGATCGGCATCTTTGCCGTGTACCTTGAAGCCGATCCGCACACCTTCGACATGGATGCACTTCAGGCGGCGAGCGACGGCTGGACCGTCGGTTTCCAGACGTGGCCGCTACTGGCGTTGCTGGCCGGGTTCGCGGTGAAGATCCCGATCTTCCCTCTGCACGGCTGGCTACCACTGGCGCACGTTCAGGCGCCGGCGCCGGTCAGTATCATCCTGTCCGGAGTGATGCTCAAGCTCGGCGGCTACGGTCTGCTCCGCTCCACTGAGATCCTCCCCGAGGGGATTCGAACGCTGGTGCCGCTCCTGTTCGTTCTCGCGCTGGTCAACATCCTTTACGGCGCGTTCTTGGCGTTCAAGCAGGCCGATGTGAAGGCGATCGTGGCTTTCAGTTCCATCAGCCACATGGGCTTCGTGGTTCTTGGAATCGCCGCGCTGAACCAGACCGGGTATTCGGGCGCCGTCTTCATGATGGTCGCCCACGGCATCGTCACCGGAGCCCTCTTCTTGCTGAGTGGGCTGCTCTACGAACGTACCGGAACACTTGATCTCGACGACATTGCGGGTGTGGGTAGCCGCATGCCCGGGTTCAAGGCCACGTTCACCCTGATTCTTCTGGCTTCGATGGGATTGCCGGGCCTGATCCAGTTCCCCGGCGAGGTGCAGGTGCTGCTCGGAGCATTCGAAAGTTTCGGCCTCCCTGTTCTCCTCGCGACCTTCGGGATCTTGATCACGGCAACCTTCACGCTGCGCGTCCTCGGTGGGGTGCTATCCGAGAAGACCGAGACCCGCCGGTCGGGTTTGTCAGACCTGAGCCGTACCGAACTTGTCGCGGTAGCGCCTCTCGCGGCTCTTACCGTCATCTTGGGCGTGGTCCCCGGGGTCGCGCTTGGCGTGTCCAACACCACGATCGAGATGCTGATAGCGCGGCTCGGCTGAAGTGATGACTCAAACTGATTCGCACGGGGGGCTCTCGAGGCGTGAACAACTCGTCGAAGACGTAGAACATCTCGGCCACCTGGTGCCGAGCCAGGGTCCGATGACGACCTTCATCCATCACAACACTCTGCACGGGTTGCAGCATCTTCCCTTCGAAGAGGCGGTGGCTGAGGGCGAGTCTTTCTTCGGCGCCCAGGGGTACTTGCCCGTTGAGGTGATGCGCACTCACTACCGCGCGGGACGAATCACCGATGCCGACCTCGATGCGGTCATGGAGGACCGTCCGGAACTCGCCGCGGCGGAAGTTATCGGCACCATCGGGGGCAGCACAGTCACCGACAAAGACATACGCCGGATGCACCTGATTCACGGGGTAAACAAGATCGATCCCGCGCTGCTTCGCTTCCTCATCTCCGAGCGCGAGGCGAGCCGGCGCTTGGTCGACGACGTGCCCCCGGACGTGAGGGCGCACGATCTGGCAAAGGCAAGCAGTGAGCTGACCGACGAGATCGACCGAGTCGGCCGCGACCTTACTCTGGGCGCCTTCCTTGGAGGCCTTCTCGGTCTGGACATAGCCTCAGCCGTGAGTCACGCGGCGATGCAGAACCTCTCCAGCGGGGGCGTCCCCCGTAGGGGTGTCACGGCCCTGCTGGACGGACTCGGTGTGCCGGAGGCGCGAAGGAGCGGCTATCTGGACCTGGTCGACCTGGCGCTCGAGGAGGTCCCGGGCACAGATCGAGAGCGGGCCCGGCGCGTATGGCTCGCCGCCGAGACTCGCCTCGTCGACCGAGTTGCACGGCGCCATCTGGATCTGCCGGGAAGGCTGGACGCCATCGCGCGGGGCATGCGCGCCGATCTCGAGGCTTACGCGGTCACAAACTTGTGGACCGCCTGTTTGGCCGCGTTCGACGTTTTCGACCCGCTGTCGCTCACCGACCCACATACTCTCGACTCCCGTGACCCCGACGCCTCCCTCGACCGCCTCGATGAACTCTTTGGCGCGATCCAAGGTGACGGCGGATTGGCGGTTCCCCTCGGCGGGGCAGAGCGCGTCGAGGTCGAGAACGCTGTCCGGCGCGAACTCGAAGAACTACGGGCGCAGGTCGAAGCGGTTCCGGCCCGAGCGCAGGATCCCGGACTCCGGGAAGCTGCAAGTGCTGCCTGGTTTGCGCTCAATGAGCTAAGTGAGAACGGCTACAGTCGCACGGGCTTCGAGGCCCTTCAAGCGCTTGCCGAACTGCGACCCGAAACTGCGGTCGCCGATGTGGCGCGGCGTATCGTGGCGGAAGACCCGGGCGAGGCCTTGGGTGCCCACGCCCATGCTGCTCTGGAGTCAGACTTGTCTCGCTTCGGACGCGACCTGACCCATGCGGACCTGATATTGCGAGTGACCGGCACGGACGTCGGCGCGCTGGTCAACCGTTACATGATCCGTATCTGCGCCGCCTTCCTCGACACAGGGCAAGCCGCATGGCGTATGCCGGACCGCACGCTTGGGTTCTACGGAGCGTGGCGGGCCTCGGTGCAGCACGATCCCACCCTCGCCATCGCCGGAGTGCGCGGCTGGCGCGCTGCAGTCGCAGAGCTCCCGGACGACCCCGTCGAGGCACTCATGCTCCAGCTCGAACGCCTCGGCGTCGAGACGCAGAATCAGCACACGTATCTCGGGCGCATACTGGTAAAGCTGCCCGGCTGGGCGGGAATGATGAACTGGTGGGGCAGCAATCCCGACTTCCCACCGCAGAAGACTCGGCGCGCCGACCTCCTCCAGTACCTGGCCGTCAGGCTCACGGTCGAGGCGGCGGTTGTGACCCGGAGCTTTGGGGAAGCCCTGGGCGTCGATGATCCCCACAAAGAGGCCGTCTCCGAACGGCTGCGCGCGACCCCTTTGCAGCACTACGTCCGCACCGAGCTTCATCGGGGGTCGCTGCCGAGCCTTCTGTTGCATGCGGCGCGCGACCTCGAGCGGAGAGGCGGCCACAGCGAGCAGTGGTCGATGGTGGCTCACCAAGCGTGGTTGTGGAGGCGCCACCCCGAGGCAACCGCGCGCCTGGAGATATCCGACAAGGTTTGGCGGCTGTTCCGCTTGGCTCAGCTGGCCGGTTGGTCGGGAGGTGAGATCCGGATGCTGTCCTCGTCCACGAGGGACCAGATCCTTGCGGTTCTCGATTCTTATCCAGAGAGAGAGCACCGGACGGTGTGGCTGGCGGCTTTCGAACGCCACTATCGTGACGAGATACTTGGAGCGCTCGCGGCCAACTACGGCAAAGGCCGCTGGCAGGTCAGAGATCGAAGGCCGAAGGCCCAGGTCGTTTTCTGCATCGACGAGCGCGAGGAATCTATGCACAGGGCGCTCGACGAGGTCGATCCTGAGTACGAGACCTTCGGTGCCGGAGGTTTCTTCAACATGGCCATGAACTTCAGTGGCTTTGACGACCATCACGTCACCCCGCTCTGTCCTGCGGGCGTCATCCCGACGAATCGAGTCAGGGAAGAACCGCGCGACGATGTTGCCTCGGTTGCGGCCGGCAAGGCGCGACGCAACCGACGCTTGTGGCTCGAGAGCGCAGAGAACACCTATTGGGAACTCAAGCGCAACGCAGTTTCGGGCTTGTTCGTCACCCAGCTCGTCGGGTTGGTTCAGTCGGTGCCGCTGGTGGGCCGCGTGCTCGCGCCGCGATATTGGGGCGAGATCACAGAACGCGTGCACAACCTCGTGATTCCGTGGCCGGACACGCAGCTGACGGTGGACGCTGAGCAATTCCCCGACCTTGGGTTCACGTTGCAGGAGCAGGCGGACCGGATCGAAACGCAACTACGCAATATCGGGCTCACTCATCACTTCGCTCGCTTGGTCGTCTTCGTCGGCCACGGCTCATCATCGGTCAACAACCCACATGAGTCTGCACATGATTGTGGGGCCTGTGGCGGCAAGCACGGAGCGCCCAACGGGCGTGCGTTCGCCGCCGTGGCGAACCAGCCTGCGGTGCGGGAAGAGCTCGCGCGGCGCGGCGTCGAGATCCCGGACGACACGCACTTCGTCGGGGGGATACACAACACCGCCAGCGACCGCACCAAGTTTTTCGATACGCAGGACGTCCCCGAAACACACCGTGTCGAGTGGGCCGCGGTGCGCGCGGATCTCGATAAGGCCCGCGCTTTATCGGCTCGGGAACGTTGTAGGCGCTTCGACTCTGCTCCCAAGACCTCTTCAGTGAGCCGTTCTGTAAGGCACGTCGAAGGTCGTTCGCGAGATCTTTCGCAGGTGCGCCCCGAATGGGGGCACTGCACCAATGCGGTTGCCGTTGTCGGCCGTCGCGCCCTCACTCAAGGTCTGTTTCTAGATCGCCGCACCTTCGTCATCTCTTATAACCCCGACGGCGACCCCGACGGCTCGATCGTCCAGCGCATCCTTCTCGCCATGGGCCCCGTGGGGGCCGGCATCAACCTCGAGTACTACTTTTCGACGGTCGACAACCGCGTGTTCGGGTGCGACACGAAGGTGCCGCATAACGTCAGCGGCTTGATCGGGGTCATGGAGGGCGCGGCTAGCGATCTTCGCACCGGGCTGCCGAAGCAGATGGTCGAACTGCACGAGGCTATGCGCCTTCTCTTGATCGTCGAATCGTCGTTGGAGGTTCTGGGCCACATCTACGGTACGCAGCCGGCCATCGCCGAACTGCTCGACAACGAATGGGTTCATCTGGTGGCCGTCAACCCTGCCGACGGACACCTGGACCTGTTCCTCCCGGGGCGAGGTTTCGTTGCCTGGGACGGAGAGGCGGCGAAGATTCCCGTCGTGGCGAATTCCTTCGACTACTACAATGGCCGCGAGGGTTTTCTGCCACCCGCTCGCATTGAATCAAAGGGGCTGCGGTGACGGCATTCGACCTTGTCATCGTGGCGATCCCCGGCCTTCCCCTTCTTGCCGCTGTGCTCGCAACGGCGGATCGCATCACCGGCGGGCGACTGTTGGGCGCACGGCTTCTCGTTCGCGTGGCGGTGTCGGGAGTGGGTCTGTCGGCTCTAGCCGCCGGCGTCGCGGCCGCCGTCACATTCGCCGATCCTTCTCGCCGGCTCGTAGTCTTGGGGACCTGGCTTCAGACCGGCTCTTTGCAGGTGGACGTCGCCTTGGTTCTTGATCCCCTATCGGCCACAATGGCGATCACCATTGCCGGGCTGAGCTGGCTCGTCGCTCGCTTCTCGGTCAACTATCTTCACAACGAGGTTGGTTTCGATCGCTACTTCACGGTTCTGCCACTCTTCGTCGGGGCGATGCTGTTTCTCGTTCTCGCAGAGAACTACCTCATGCTCTTCGTAGCGTGGGAAGTGGTCGGAGCTTGCTCCTACCTGCTGATCGCTTTCTACCGCGACCGCAACTCCGCCGCCGAGGCCGGCACGCGAGCATTCGTCCTGAACCGCATAGGTGACGCCGGCTTGCTCGCCGGCCTCTTTCTGCTCGCAGTCCAAGACCGGGGGCTGAGCTATTCCGAGGTGCTGACGTCGCCGCTGCCTGGGACCACGGCGACGGCCGTGGGTTTCTGTTTGCTGTTCGGCGCGATCGGGAAGTCGGCTCAGGTCCCCCTGGGAGGGTGGCTCGCTCGCGCCATGGAAGGCCCGACGCCGTCCAGTGCGCTCATCCACGGGGCAACGATGGTCACAGCCGGTGTCTACCTCGTGGTGCGAAGCGCGCCTATATACGAACAAGCGCCCATTGCCCTGGTGGCGGTCGGGGTGGTCGGGGCCACGACGGTCCTGTTCGGCCAGCTTTCAGGCCTTACTCAAACCGACATCAAAGGCATGCTCGCAGCCTCGACCAACTCACACCTCGGGTTCATGTTGCTGCTGTGTGGTCTCGGGCTCTACCCGATCGCGGTCTTCCATCTCGTCGCGCACGCGTTCTACAAAACAAACCTGTTTCTTACCGCGCCGTCGATCCTTCACCATCTCCACGGGGGACCAGATCCCACGGAGGTGGCCCAGCCTGCCGATACCGCCCGTGGGGTATCCGTTCTAGTTGGGGCGGCCGCGGTGCTGCTCGTCGCGGTTCCCTTTGCGGCGGAGCCCTTGTCGTTGTCCCCGGAGTGGGCGCGGGGAGCGGTCGTCCTCGGCGGACTGGGGGCGGTAGCCGCGTTCGGACTGTGGTTCTCGGCCCGCCGGATGGTGCGCGCGACTTTCCACGCCGAGAGTGGGAGCGCTCGGCGGACCGGGATCGTCGTTGCGGTGGGATCCGCACTGGTCGCGGCAGGCGTCGCTCTGGGGATACAGCCGGGAGGGATCAGCGGGTCCTGGTTCGCCGAACTGCTTGCCCCCACCGCCGCTTCGACGACGGCCGCCGTCGAAGCACCTGCGGGGGCGACGGTCTTGCTGGTTGCCGCCCTGGCTTGCTTGTTGATTTCCGGGATCGCCGTGCCGCGCTGGTTCGACCGCTTTCGCGCCGAGCGGCCTGCAGGCGCCGGAGGGGCCTTTGCACGCCGGCTCTACTTCGCCGCCTCGAACCGAGCGTGGCTGGACGACTTCGCAGACCGTGCGACCGTGGCCGCGACTGGCGCGGGGACCGCCGCCGACCGCTTCGACCGCGTCGTTCTCGATCCCATAACGGGGGCGCTCCCCTCCTCCTACACCCCGGTCCCGGAGACGACCTGGGAGGCGAGGCTCGCAGTCGCCGCCGCGGCCTCCGATCGCGATGTCGCCGAGTTGTCCGAGCGCCCGGGGCTCGACTGGCTGCATCAACCCAGTGCCCCCGTGGTGGAGACCGAGGGGCCGAGGGTCCGGGCGACCGGCACCCCGTTGGAACGGCTCAGCTCCACCACCGTACGTCTCGAGCACAGAATCACGTCTCGGGGTGAGGGCCTATACGGAGCGCTGACCAACGCTCTCTCTGCATTCAGCGATAGGACCGAACGAGTGGTCTTCCAGCGCGGGATCGAGAGCGTGGTGGGTCGTTTCACGGCCGCTCTCTCTGCATTCAGCGATAGGACCGAACGAGTGGTCTTTCAGCGCGGGATCGAGAGCGTGGTGGGTCGTTTCACGGCCGTGCTCGCTGCATTCAGCGAAGCGGTTGAGCGACGAGTATTCGAGCTCGGCCCTGGTCGGGTTGCTCAGCTGGGCGGCCACGTCCGCCGCCTCTTCTTGCAGATCGAAGAACTCCTCGGCAGACCCGTCGTGGCCGCGCTCGTCGCGCTGGGCTGCATGGTTGCCCTGTCGGCGGCGCGGTGATGCCTCAAGAGGTACTGGCGGCAGACCAGGTTGGCTTTCCCGCCCTGACCCTTCTCGTCCTCTTCCCACTCGTCGCCGCAGCTGCGGTCATGTCGATGCGGGACGACCGCAGAGCAACGAGAGTCGCGATCGCGGCGGCGGCGCTGGAGTTTGCCGGAGCGGCTGCACTGGCGCTTGCTTTCGAAGCGGGTACCTCAGACGTGCAGTTCGTCGAACGGTTGGGCACCCTGCTCGGTGTCTCCTGGCACGTCGGAGTCGACGGAGTGAGCGTTCTGTTCGTGCCGCTGACCGCGCTCCTTGGGCTGATGGTGGTCGCCTACGCTGAGCACAACATCCCGGCGCGTAGGAGTCCCGGCGACCCTCCGATCACCGGGACAGCGCGTGGCTACTCGGCGGCGATCCTGGCCCTGGAGGCGACCATGCTTGGAGCGTTCGTCGCGCTCGACCTGATCGTCTTTTGGATTTTCTTCGTCGCGGAGTTGATCCCGAGTTGGTTCCTCATCACGCGCTGGGGAACCGGCCCACGGCGTCAGGACGCAGCGCGTAACTATGTTGGGTTCGTCGGCGTAGGTGCGGCGGTCATGCTGGTGGGCATCGTGCTCGTCGGTCGTGCGCACGGAGTTGCCACCGGCGAGGGCGCTTCGTTCGAGCTCGGTCGACTGCTCGAGTCGGGATTGTCGCCGGCGTCGCAGAGCTGGCCGTTCCTGCTGCTGACGCTCGGGTTCGCGGCCAAGGCGCCGCTCTTTCCGTTCCACACATGGCTGCCGAAGGTCCTGGAACACGGACCGGTCGTCGGTATGGGTGTGTTCCTCGTCGGAGTGAAACTCGGCACCTACGGATTCTTGCGCTTCGCCATCCCTCTGTTTCCCGACGCGGCCCATAAGTGGCTTTGGGCGATGGCTGTTGCCGGCGCGGTGAGCGTGATCTACGGTGCTTTTCTCGCGCTGGGGCAGACGAACCTCCGGCGCCTGCTGGCGTTCGCGAGCGTGTCACATATGGGCGTGGTGATGCTGGGGCTGTTCTCGTTGAATCTCGACGGGTTCGAGGGAGCGCTGCTCCAGATGATCAATCTCGGGATCGTCGGCGCCGGCTTGTTCTTCGTGGCCGGCTTCCTGTCTGCTCGGATCGGCCAGCCGGAACTCGATTCCCTTGGAGGACTCGTCTACTCGGCCCCGCTCATGACGACGGCCTTCCTGGTGGTCGCGCTTGCCGGAATCGGCCTTCCCGGTACCAACGGGTTCAACGGTGAACATCTCGTGATGCTTGGTGGCTACCAGCGAAGTTGGTGGATCGGCGTCGTTGCGGGCCTCGGCGTTCTCCTAACGGCGGCTTACTCTTTGTGGTACTTCATGCGCGGCTTCATGGGCGAGGTGCATAAGGGGGTCGCCGAACGCATCTACGATCTCAGCGGCGTCGAGCGCGTGATAGTTGTGATTCTGGCCGCGCTGATCTTCTGGATCGGGCTGGGCACGAGCCCGTTCATTCAAAGGATGCGCCCACCGCTCACCTGGCTCGAGGAGAGGGTCGAAGCGGCGCCCTTCCCGGTCGTCGATCTGGGGAAGCGATCTTGAATCAAGACGCCGTGGGCGGGCTCTCGCTCCTGTCGCTCATGCTCGTGTGGCCTCTCCTGGTCGCCGGCGCGCTCGTGCCCCTGCGAAGTCTGCGGATTATCCGGCGGATTGCTCTCATTGGCGCACTCGTGGAGCTGGTGGCCTCCCTGTGGGTCTTTGTCAGCTTCTCATCTGCGCCGACGACCGCCTTCCAGTTCTCTGAGCGCCTGCCCTGGATAGACGCCATCGGTGCGAGCTTCCACCTGGGAATCGACGGTCTCTCGGCGCCCTTCTTGCCTTTGACCGCCTTGGTGACCGTCGTCGCCGTGGTGCAGGCGCGGACGACCGTGTCCCACCGCCAGAAGGCGTACCTCATCTCGGTTCTGACGTTCTCGGCGGCATCGACGGGAGTGTTCACGGCCCTGGACCTTGCGCTGTTCTTCGTTTTCTGGGAGCTGATGCTCGTCCCCACATTCGTGCTGATCAAGCTGTGGGGCACGGGCACGGGTCGCAGCCATGCGGCCACGAAGTACGTCCTGGCGATGCTCATGGGCTCGATGACGCTGCTGGCGGCTTTCGTCTTGCTGAGTGTCAACCACAGCCGCGCCATGGGCAATCTCTCATTCGATTACTTGGCGTTGCTCGATGTCGAAGTGCCGGGGGGCCTCGGGACGGTGGTGTTCTTCCTCATGGCGTTTTCGTTCACCCTCAAGGCGCCGCTCTTCCCTCTGCACTCGTGGCTTCCTCCGGCCTTGCAGGAGGGCCCCATCGGCATCGCCATCCTGTTGGCGGGTCTGAAGGTTGGGGTGTACGGGTTCCTGCGCCTCATCATGCCGTTGACGCCCGAACCTTTCATGGGGTGGAGATGGCTCATCGCCCTCTTGGCCGTCATTGCGATCTTGTATGGAGGTTTCGCGGCTCTCGCCCAGCCCGACCTCAGGCGCCTGGTCGCTTTCGCCAGCGTGAGCCACGTCGGTCTCGCCCTTCTCGGTTTGTCTTCTGCCAACGCCGACGGCGTCTCCGGCGCCGTGTTCCTGCTGGCGAACCTCGGACTGACCTCGACCGGGCTCCTTCTGATCGCGGGGTTCCTTCACCAGAGGCTGGGAAGCACCGATCTCGGTGCCTTTGGCGGGCTGGCCACGCGCACGCCGGTTCTAACCGCCTTCGCCCTCGTCTTTGCTTTTGCAGAAGCCGCGTTGCCGGGCACGAGCGGTTTCCCCGGTGAATTCCTCGCGTTGCTCGGAGCTTTCCGTGAATTCGGCCCACCGGCTCTGATCGCGCTGGTCATCGTCGTTCTGGCCGCGGGGTACACGCTGATATGGCTGCAGCGCGCCTTCTATGGGCCGGTCACAAACAACCGCGTCGACCACATCATCGATCTCGGACCTCGTGAAGCCGCCCTTGCTCTCGCAGTCGCGGCCGTGATAGTGGCGCTCGGGTTATTCCCCTCTCTGGTTCTCGACCCTGCTCAACCCTCGGTTACCCAACTAGTCGAGCGGCTGGCCGGCGCCGCTGATGCCGTCGCGGTGCGGCCGTGAACATGATGGCGCCGCTCGTCATCCCGCTTCTAGCGGCCGCTGCGATCGCGCTACTGCGTAACCGGCCCCAAGCCCGTGACTTGGCTGCGATCCTCGGCGGTGTCGCTCAGATCGCCGCCATCGCGGCCATGATGCCCGGGATTTTGGACGGCGATAGGGTGACCTTCACGATCGCGCCGTTTTTGCCTCAAGCACCGCTCGTAATTCGGGCGGACCCCCTTGGTGTGCTGTTGCTCCTGACTGCGTCGCCGCTATGGCTGCTTACGACCGTGTACTCGATGGGTTATCTGCGCGGCTCCACCATCTCTCTCACACGCTTTCACGTACTTGTCGCCGTCACGATCTCCATGACCGCCGGCGTGGCGTTTTCCGCCAACCTCGTAACGCTCTATCTGTTCTACGAAGCGATGACGATCGCTACCTACCCCCTCGTCACCGCTACCGGCACCGACGACGCGGCGGCCGGCGGGCGCCGCTACCTCTCCTATCAGCTTGGAACCGGCATCGCCTTCTTTCTGCCTGCCGTCGTGCTCACCTACACGCAGACCGGATCGTTTGCTCTGACACCGGGAGGTGTCTTTGGCGCGGAGCCGTCGGGTTTCCTGCCGATCCTCACCTACTTGATGTTCCTCTTTGGAATCGCGAAGGCGGCGATCGTGCCGGCCCATGCATGGCTCCCCGCCGCCATGGTGGCCCCGGTTCCGGTGAGCGCCTTACTGCACGCAGTTGCCGTCGTAAACGTAGGGGTGTTCACGCTCTTTCGGGTGTTGCTGGACGTGTTCGGATACGATGCGATCGCATCTCTTGGGCTCGGCAGGCTCACACTGATTGCTGCTTCCGTGACGATCCTCGTCGCCTCCCTCGTCGCCCTGCGACGTGGAAACCTGAAGGAGATCCTCGCCTATTCCACGATCGGTCAACTCTCCTACATGGTCCTTGGAATCGCGCTGCTGAACGAAGCGGGAGCGACGGGAGGCGTCCTCCACCTCGTCGGACATTCGGTCAGCAAGATCACTCTGTTCTTCGCCGTCGGAGCAATCGCCGTCGGAACGGGAGCCACAACAGTGAAGGAACTGCGGGGACTTGGTCAGCGAATGCCGCTGCTGCTCGGCGTCTTCGTCGTCGGTGCGGCCTCCATCGTCGGACTTCCGCCCACGGTCGGCTTCGTCACCAAGTACTTCCTATTGATCGGAGCAGCCGACGCGGGTCAATGGGTGGTGCTGGTGGTGCTGGCCGCATCCACGATGCTGACGGCGACCTACTACCTGCGCCTGGTTCGGACCTCGCTGGCTCCGACGATAAGGGTCGGCGTCGGAGCGGACGAGCCGACGTCGTCACCGCGACCGGGCGGCGCGGTACCGATGGAGATGCTCGTCCCGACGGTCGTCACCGCGTGCTTCACGATCCTTCTCGGGATCGTGCCCGGCCCCATCTTGACGCTGGTGCGCGCCTCGATCCCATAACGAGGCGTCGACAGCGCCGGTCATAGCCGAATAACGCCGCCTTTCCTGGCGTTGCGCCGGCGCCGCCGGCCTTGAATCGCATCGAGCGCCTCGCCCGGGGCCCGCACCGTGCCCGCTTGATGAGCTTCCGCTCGGCTCACTAAAGACTCATGCGTGCTCGTCCCTAAGCCTAAACCTAAAGGATTCGGCAGCAGGTGCCGATGGAGTACAAACGGACGAATGGAAGGCATCAAGATGAACAGACTGCGAATAGTGCTTCTCTCTACTTTCTTGGTCGTGGGGCTTGTGCCCCTCGCCGGGACGGCGTCGGCTGCAAAGCAGCTCAAAGGTTCGTTCAGAGGGAATGTCTACGGGACCTTCGCCAACGCCAAGGCCGGGGACATCGCTACTACCCTCGGAAGGTCGGCTTATCTGGTTGTTCCCTGTAACCGGACGGATGGCAAGACCAATACCAACCGGGTGACGTCGGTAGATGCCGGGGACGCGGCCAAGGTCGACACGGTGTACAACACGGTCATGACCGACAAGACGGCCAGGACGGCACTCGTCCATAACACGTCCAAAGTGTCGGGAACCAGTTTGCTTGACGGCATGATCAAGGCCGATGTGATCACGGCGGTAGCGCATACCGATGCCGACGTCGATAAGATCAAGAGCACCGCGAAGGACTCGAAATTCAAGAATCTCAGGATTCTCGGCACCCGTCTTCGCAATTCCGAGATCAAATCCGGCGAGCGGGTCGACCTACCCGGTTTCGGGCACGTCATCCTCAAGGACGTCAAGCGCCAGGGCAACGGGGTGAAGTCCGGCAGCATCGTCGTCAATATGGTGACAGTAGTCATTACTCGGGACAACGTCCTCGACATTCCGATCGACAGCAAAATCGTCATTGCGCATGCCAAGAGTGGCTACAACCGTAACGAGCCAGATGTGATCGTGGGCGGATCCGCATTCGTCACCTCGGCGAAGTCCAATGCCACCGATGTCGAGAACAAAGTAGGGCGGGCGAGCGCGGTCTGGCTCGGTTGCGAGGGCACACACGGAAAGACTCGCAGGAACAACGTCAACGAGCTAGTCGTCCCCGGGGTAGTGACCTCCGGCGCCGGCAGAACAACTGCTTTCGGCGGGAAAGTCGACGGAGGCACTCAGGCGAAGACGACTGCAGCGGTGGAGAACCTGAGTTTTCTCGACGGCCTTGTCACGGCCGACCTCGTCGAAGGAGTAGCAAAGAGCACCTACGACATGGGTAGCAGGTCTGGCACCGGTTCGACCGAGGGTTCGAGCTTCGGCAACCTCGTGATCGCAGGGGTTCCCTATCCGAACGACGTGATGCCGAACACGGTTGTTCCAATTCCAGGTGGCGAGATCACCCTTCGTGAGGAGCGCACCAGCGGGGGCGCGAACGAGGGCACAGCCAGGTTGATCATGATCCACCTCACTATCACCGAGGCCGACAACCTCTACGGTCTGCCCGCCGGGACCGATATCAAGATCGTATCTGCCAACAGCAAGGCGCTGCCCTTCTAACGAATAGCACTTGCCAAGTTCGAACCAGCAGGGCGAGGGGTTATTTTCCTCGCCCTGCTCCTGTTGTTCTCGTCGGACGAAGGATTCCGCTTAGGCTGTGGAAGGCGACCTCCGGGCAAACCCGCGTATTTGGGACCACGAGGTCCCCCGAAGTCATCGTGCCGGAAGGCCGCAGACCAACGGCTGCGTCGAGGGCGTCCAGAGAGCGATGCTCGTGGCGGCACGCCCCGGCAGTGCCGTCCCCTTAAGGGGGAGTGAGACCCGAATCCTAGAGAAGCTCGAAGATCCCGGCTCGGCGTCGCTGGTGCGCGCCTCGATCCCATGACGAGGCGTCGACATGAGCCGGCGGCCCCGCACGGTGGCCCGACCCCTAAGACGGGGAGCTAGTGTGCGACTGCAGTCGGCGGGGGTGCGTGATGTACCAGGGGGTGTGCGAGCGAGAACCTCTCGGCGTCGTCCAGCGCCTCGAACTCCTGCCTGCGGACCTTCCCCTCGAGCAGGGCCGACCGGGCGTTGTCGAGGGAGCCTCCGGCCACCATGCAGTCGAAAATCCGGGCCGCCTCGTAGGCGAGGCGCAGTGGTCCATTCCATACGAACCTAAACATGGTGGCAGGCTAGAGCCCGCTCGTTGCGGCCTCGTTCCGTGGCCGTGAACGCAGGGTTATTTCGAGGTAAAGGAGCCGTTCCTGGGTGCGCCCGCCCGTCCTCGCAGATACACGCTGTTTCCCTGGCCGTAACACCGGTGAAAACGACGTGAAACACGCTCTCTCTAAGTTGGCCTCAAGCGCCGGCCGCGCGGGGCCGGCCTCGAGCAGAACCTTAGGAGAGCGTATGGCAGTCGATATCAGGCCCAAGGACAGAGCCGCCCGGAGTCTCAAGCGGGCCACGGTGCTCCTCTTGATCGCGCTGCTGGTTCTTTTCGTCCTTGCCGGAACCGCCCTTGCGGGCGACCCAACCGGCTCGGAGACCGGGACGAGGACCGACATCGGCGTGACCGATGTGAACGACGAGGGCGTGCTCGACACGGTCGTCGACGAGCTCGGACATCAGAAGATCGCCCTCAACTTCGTGTGGATGCTCATCGCCGGCGCGCTGGTGCTGTTCATGCAGGCGGGCTTCGCCATGGTCGAGACCGGCTTCACCCGCTCTAAGAACGCCAGTCACGTGGTGATGACCAACTTCGTGGTCTTCGCCGTTTGCATGGTGGGCTTCTGGGCGGTTGGGTTCCCGCTGATGTTTGGAGGTGCGTCGGGTATCACCGCCCTCGGTGGCACCGCGCCGCTCGACGGGCTCTTCGCTCCGGTCGAGGGTTGGGGGCTCTTCGGGACCAAAGGCTTCTTCTTGACGGGGGATGTCTACGACGTCGGCGTGTTCGCGCTGTTCTTCTTCCAGCTCGTGTTCATGGACACGGCGGCGACCATCCCCACGGGGGCGCTGGCGGAGCGGTGGAAGTTCTCGGCCTTCGTGGTCTTCGGTTTCTTCATGGCGATGTTCTTGTACCCGATCTTCGGCAACTGGGTATGGGGAGGCGGCTGGATGTCCCAACTCGGCAACAACCTCGGCCTCGGTCACGGAGCGGTCGACTTCGCGGGCTCCGGTGTGGTCCATGCGGTCGGTGGTCTGACGGCGCTGGCGGGTGCCTACGTGCTCGGCGCGCGCATCGGCAAGTTCGGCAAGGACGGCAAGCCCAAGGCGATCGTGGGCCACAACATCCCCATGGCGCTGCTCGGGACCTTCATCCTGATGTTCGGTTGGTTTGGCTTCAACGCCGGCTCGACCTTCTCTGGAGGGGACCTGCGCATCTCGGTGATCGTGGTCAACACCTTCCTGGCGGGATCGACCGCGTGTCTGGTTGCGATGGCGATGATGTGGCGTCGCTACGGCAAGCCCGATCCGTCGATGACGGCCAACGGGATGCTCGCGGGGCTGGTGGCGATCACCGCGCCGTGCGCGTTCGTGCCGGCCTGGTCGGCCGCACTCATCGGAGTGGTGGCGGGCTGGTTGGTGGTCACCGCCGTGTCCGTGGTGGAGAACCGCTTCAAGGTCGACGATCCGGTGGGCGCGATCGCGGTGCACGGAGCATGCGGGTTATGGGGTGTGCTCGCGGTCGGAGTCTTCGCGGACGGCACCTACGGCGAGGGCTGGAACGGCGTTGACGGAGCCGTCGAAGGCCTCATTGCGGGAGACGCGGGCCAGCTCTTCGCCCAGATCGTGATGGTCGCGACCCTGTTGCTCTTCGTTCTGCCGCTCGCCTATGCGTTCTTCAAGGTGCAGGACCGAGTTATGGGCATCCGCTCCGAGGCGACTGACGAGCTCATCGGGCTCGACCTGCCCGAGATGGGAGCCCTCGCCTATCCGGACTTCCTCGAGGCCAAGGGCGATGTGTTCGTGCCGCCGGCCACCACGCCCGTGGGCTCCGCCCTGGGCGCGGCGGCCGTGAGAGAGGAGGTGCGTTCGTGAAGAAGGTCGAGGCGATCATCCGGCCCGAGACCTTGCTCGTGGTCGAGCAGGGTCTCGAGGAGCGGGGCTTCGGGGGCTTCACCCTGGCCGACGTCCGGGGCCACGGCAACCAGGCCGCGGAGCGGGGCACCTGGAGGGGAGAGGAGTTCGAGCTCCACGTCGTGCACAAGATCCTGATCAGTGTGCTCTGCGAGGACGAGGAGGCCCCCGTCGTGGTCGAGACGATCCTCAACACCGCTAAGACCGGCGCCGTGGGCGACGGCATCGTGACCGTCACCGACGTCGCTGCGGTCTTCGTCACCCGCACGGGAGAAAGGGTGTCCGCAGACGCATGAGTCCGCCGGAGCCGCTGGCCGTCAACGCCTCACCCCCCATCGAGGCCGGTCCCCTCGCCGTCGACGAGGACGCGTACCTCGCCGTCCTTGATGGCCGGCGGCTCCAGCTGACCCACAAGGAGTTCCAGTTACTCGCGCTCCTCGTCCGCTATCGCGGCCGTGTGCTGCGCAGGGACCAGATCGCGCTGCGGGTATGGGGCGGGGCCGCCCCCGGCCGAACGATAGACATCCACGTCTCGAGGCTGCGACGCCAACTGCCCCCGGGAGCGATAAGAACGGTGATCCGAGTGGGCTACCGCCTCGAACTGAGCTAGCCCCCCCACCCCCAACGCGCGCTAGCAGGCTGAGAGGTTCTAGTCTGGTGGTCGACGATCAGGAAAGAGGGGTGAAGTTCATGTACGACGCCTTTCGCAACCAGTTGCCGGACAACGATGCAGACGAAACGCAGGAATGGCTCGAGGCGCTCGATCAGGTCATCGACGACAACTCGCCGGCGCGCGCCCGTTACCTCATGAACCGGTTGCTCTTCCACGCGGGCCACCGTCGCATCGGGCTCCCGGCTCAGGTCTCGACGGACTATATCAACACGATCTCGCCCGAGGAGGAGCCCTTCTTCCCCGGCAACGAGGCCATCGAGCACAGGATCCGCCGCATGATCCGCTGGAACGCCGCGACCATGGTCAGCCGGGCCAACAAGGCCCACGACGGAATCGGTGGTCACCTCTCGACCTACGCGAGCGCGGCGAGCCTCTACGAGGTCGGCTTCAACCACTTCTTCAGGGGCAAGGAGCACCCCGGCGGCGGCGACCACATCTTCTACCAGGGCCACGCGGCCCCCGGGATCTACGCGCGCAGCTTCCTCGAGGGGCGTTTCGACGCGGACAAGCTCGACTGCTTCAGGCGCGAGGCGCTGTTCCCGGGACTGTCGAGCTACCCGCATCCCCGGCTCATGCCGGAATACTGGGAGTTCCCGACGGTCTCGATGGGTCTCAGCCCCCTCAACGCCATCTACCAGGCCCGCTTCAACCGCTATCTCGCGCACCGCGGCATCAGGGACACGAGCGGGCAGCGCGTGTGGTCGTTCCTCGGCGACGGCGAGATGGACGAGCCCGAATCGAGCGCGGCGCTCAACATCGCGGCGCGCGAGGGCCTCGACAACCTCATCTTCGTCGTCAACTGCAACCTGCAGCGCCTCGACGGTCCAGTGCGCGGCAACGGCAAGATCATCCAGGAGCTCGAGCGCACCTTCCGCGGCGCCGGCTGGCACGTCATCAAGGTCGTGTGGGGCCGTGAGTGGGACCCACTGATCGCAAACGACGCCGAGGGCGCGCTTGTGCACAAGATGAACACCACGGTCGACGGCGAGTTCCAGAAGTACGTCGTCGAGTCGGGTGACTACATCCGCCAGCGCTTCTTCGGCCCCGATCCCCGCCTCAAGGAGCTCGTCGAGCATCTCGACGACGACGCCCTCAAGAAGCTACGACGCGGGGGACACGACTACCGCAAGGTCTACGCGGCCTATGCGAGCGCGGTCGAGCTCAAGGACGCGCCGGTCGTGATCCTGGCTCAGACCGTCAAGGGCTGGACGCTCGGCGGAGCGATCGAGGGCCGCAACGTCACGCACCAGGCCAAGAAGCTGTCGGTCGAGGAACTCATGAAGTTCCGCGACAGGCTCGAGCTGCCCATCAAGGACAAGGACCTGCGCGAGGG
>JALZIB010000026.1 GCA_030860505.1 Actinomycetota bacterium | reverse complement strand
GTCAACGTCGCCCTCGAGGCCATTAGTGCGGAGTTCGACGCCTCCATCGGGGGACTGCAGTGGACGGTCGAAGCCTACCTGTTGACCCTGGGATCGCTGATCCTCCTCGGAGGTTCGCTCGGCGATCTCTACGGCCGAAAACGGATCTTCGTTTACGGTCTCGTCCTGTTCACGATCGCATCCGCGCTGTGCGGCTTGGCTCCCTCGGTCGAGTTCCTAATTGCAGCGCGCGCCCTTCAAGGAGTCGGAGCAGCACTTCTAGTCCCCGGCAGTCTCGCCATCATTCAGACGGCGTTTCATCCCGACGATCGGGGACGTGCGATCGGAGCATGGTCGGGTCTGTCGGGTGTGTCGACCGCAATCGGTCCCTTCGTTGGTGGATGGCTTATCGATTCGGTGTCGTGGCGGCTCGTGTTCTACATCAACATCCCGCTGGCAATCGCCGCCATCGCCGCTGCTCTTCGTCACGTTCCCGAAACTCGCGACGCTGACGCGAAGCGCCCAGACATCGCAGGGTCTCTCGCCGCCGTCGGAGGTCTCGGCGGTTTGATCTATGCCCTCGTCGAAGGACCGGCCGTCGGGTTCCTGGAACCGAGAGTCCTGGTCGCGGCTGGGATCGGAGTCGTAGCTATCGCCGGCTTCTTCTTGATTGAGACTCGCTCGCCCGAGCCCATGATGCCGCTGAGCATGTTCTCATCGAGTCAGTTCAGCGCCACGAACGCGACCACGCTCGTCGTCTACTTTGCCCTGGGCGGCGCCATGTTCTTGGTCATCCTTCAACTGCAACGCGTGCTTGGTTACTCCGCACTCGAAGCGGGGCTCGCCTTCATGCCCATCACGCTGATGTTGCTGTTGTTCTCGTCCCGAACGGGAGCCCTCGCGCAGCGCATCGGGCCCCGCCTTCCCCTGACGTTCGGGCCCATCATTGCCGGCATCGGACTCATGCTCATGGTGCGTATCGAGGCGGGCTCCACCTATGTCTCGGCCGTGTTACCTGCAGCGCTCGTCTTCGGCGCGGGAATGGCTCTCACGGTTGCGCCTTTGACGACCGCCGTACTGGCGGCGGTGGCGACACGTCACGCGGGCATCGCGTCGGGCGTCAACAACGCAGTCGCTCGCATCGCCGGTCTGCTGGCGGTGGCGCTGCTTCCATTCTTCGGAGGAATCTCCGGGTCCGACGCTCTCGATCCCGAGGTCTTCTCCGCCGGTTTTCAGAAGGCGGCCTTCGGCGCGGGAGTCCTTTGCATGCTGGGAGGCATCGTGTCGTTCTTCGGGATTCGAGAACGTCACCAGCACAAGACCAACGTGCCGCCCAGTCTGGACCACCCTTGTCAGTCGGTGAGTGAAATGGCGGGCGCCGGGGCAGAATCCCCGGTGTGACAGACCACGAAACGAAACGGTCCATCGACGAGACACTGACACTTCTCGACTGGAAGCGAAGGACCTCGGAGCTCTACAGCGAGATTCGCGGGTACGCCGAACCCGAATGGGCCTGGCGGCGCTGGCGCGAGGTGCGGCGCGAGATGTTCGTCACCCATCCTCAGAGCCCCATCCCTCCTGAGCACAGGGGGACCTTTGAAGGCCCCGATCTCTACGACTACGATCCCGCCTTCCGAGTACTTGCCGACTACTCCGACGCCGAGACCGAGCATTACGACATCGCCACAAGCGGGACGGAACCCATGCGTTTCTCCCGCGGCGGCGTGGCCGCCTTCATGCTACGCGGTCAACTCCTTGAACTAGAGCTCTACTGGCTTGACGCCTACGGGGGCGGTCTCTTCGTGCCCTTTCGAGATGAGACCAGCGGTAAGGCGACCTACGGCGCGGGACGTTATCTCTTGGACACGGTCAAGGGAGCGGACCTCGGCACGCTCTACGACAAGCTGGTGCTCGACTTCAACTTCGCCTACAACCCATCGTGCTCCTACGACCCACGCTGGGTCTGTCCGCTCTCGCCGCCGGCGAACCATCTCGCTCTGCCCATCGAAGTCGGAGAACGTCACGTCGAATAACAAATGGCCCGCGCGTCGCGCGGGCCATTTGTGTGTGGGACTGGAAGCTACTCGGCGGGGTCAGCCAGGTCGCTCAGCGTGGAGATACCGAACTCGTCCGCGGTCTCTTGTCTGACCACGAAGGCGTTGGTGTCGTTCGCGTCCGAGATCTCGAGAATGGCGATGCCGTCCTCGGCCAGCAGCGGCTCGAGCTCGGAGCGGATCGCTTCGGGATCGCTGCCGCCCTCGGCCTTGGGCTCGAGGAAGAACGAGAGGGTGCCCACGTACTCGGGGGCGATATCGATCTCACCGGATTCGATCGCCGGATAAACGATCTCGCGCGAGCGGAGGTCGATCTGCCTGCTCACGCTGAAGCCGGCCTCCTCGAGGACCTGCGCGTACATCTCGGCCACGATCTGGTTCTCGGCGAACGACACTGCTCCTACCGTCAACTCACCTGATCCGGAACCCTCCGGCGCGATGCCCTCGGACTCGATGAAGTCGGCGGCCACATCTGCAGGGTCGTCACCATCGATCTCCACCCGGCCGTTGAGCTCGGTGATGTTGTCCGTAGTTAGTGCCGCGCTGACCGCGTTGAGCGACGCCTCGACGGTTTCGTCCAGCGCCTCCTCCCTCACGATCGGCGTGATGTTTTCCGCCTGTTGCAGATTCTGATCGTCCTCGAGCACGACGAAGTCGTTCGCGATGATCGCGCTCGAAGTCGAGAACAGCAGCCCGACGTCGACACGCTCGTTTTTGAGCGCGTTCACCGTCTGTGGTCCGCCGATGTCGAGTGGCTGGAAGCTCTCGAACTCGAGCCCGTAGGTCTCCTCGAGCCCTGGGAGACAAAACGGCCTCTCGGGACACTCGGGCGGCCCGCCCAGGATGAACTGGCTCGCTATGGGTTCGCCGCCGCCGTTGCCACCACCGGAGTCGCCGTCACCATCGTCACCCACACCCGATCCGCACGCGGCCAGCACCAGCGCCAGCACGACGAGGATCGCCCCATGGGTATTCCTGCGGAAGATCCGCATGGGTCCCTCCCTCATTTCCGGCGAGGTCTCTGCTGCCCCGCCTGTTAGGCAGAGGCAAATGTATACGAGCGGACCCGTTACGAGTGCTGTAGTGGGGACTGGATCAAGCTGCGGCCGGCTCGCCGGCATCGGCGGGCTCGGCCCTCCGCCTGCTCTTCCGGCGGCTCGACGCGAGTCTTGGCGCTGCGAGGCGCTGAATGCCTGCGAAGAGCAACTCGGTGGTCATGGCGAAGAGGGCGACGAGGACCGCGCCGGCGCCCACTTCACTGAAGTCACGAACCGCGAAGCCATCCCTGATGAAGGCGCCGAGCCCGCCCCAACCGGTGAACGCGCCCAGCGTCGCCGTCGCCACGACCTGTACTGCGGCGGTGCGCAGACCCCCAAGAATCAAAGGCGCCGCCAGCGGAATCTCGATTCGCCTCAGGATCTCGGTCTCCCTCATGCCCATCCCGCGGGCGGCCTCGATCGTGTCCCTATCGACCTCCTTGATGCCGACGAAGGTGTTGAGCATGATCGGAGGGATCGCGAGCAGGGCCAAAGCGATGAACGTGGGCCAGAATCCGATGTTGCCCGGCAGGTTGTAGGCGAAGACGAAGACGAGGGCGACGATCCCGAAGGAGGGAAGCGCGCGCCCGATGTTGCCGACCGAGATTGCAAGGAACTCGAAGCGCCTCTTGTGGCCGATGTAGAGGCCGATGGGTAGAGCCACGAGCGCTCCCACCAGCAGCGATTGCACCGACATCAAGAAGTGCTCGTAGAAGCGGAACGGTATTCCGATCGTGCCCTCGTAGTTCCCGGGATCGGTGAGAAAGGCGAAGACCTTGCCGAGGGTGCCCATTAGGTCGTCACCACCGTTCGGGAGCGCGCCCACGGAGTCACACGACGTTCAGTCCATACGAGCAAGGCATCCATGCCGACCGCAAACAGAAGAGACATCAGCGAGCCCAACAACAGCGCCGTCGGAAAGAGCCGGTCGAACCCCAGAAGAATGAAGTGGCCCAGACCGCCCTTGCCGATGAACGCCGCCACGGTTACGAGACCGATCGTCGTCACCGTCGCAACGCGCACTCCGGCGAGAATCACGGGCGTCGCTAGCGGCAGCTCGACGCGCCACAGCAGCTGCCGCTGAGTGAATCCCATCCCGAGCGCGGCCTCCCTGGTGTCGCTCGGGACCGCATCGAGGCCCGCGACGATGTTGCGGATGAGGATGAGGAGCGTGTAGCTCACCAGCCCGATCTCTGCAGTCAGCACGCTGAGGCCGGTGTAGGGAATCAGCATGGCGAACAAGGCGAGGCTCGGGATCGTGTAGAGCGTCCCGGTGACCACGGTGATCGGTGGATAGACCTTTTTGTGGCGGTAGGCCCACAGAGCCAGGGGAAAGGAGATGATCATCCCCACCACGACCGCGATGACCGTGAGCTGGGCGTGCTCGAGGAGCTTCGCCAGCACGACGTCGCGGTTATCGTTTATCCAGTCCCACTCGACGAGCGGCCGATCCTCGATCTGAGCCAGGATCACGTGAGTATCTCCTTCGAGATGCGCTGCAAAGTCAAAATCCCCTTGTAGCGCTGGCCTTCGATCGCGACTACAGCGACCTGAGTGCGCGAGGTAACGATCGAGTCGAGTGCCTCGCGCAGGGTGCTCTCACCGGTCACGTATGCGCTAAAGGGTTTGGGTTCGACTTCAGAGACGTTGGTCACCCTCTTGAGCGCGCTGTGTTCGACCCAACCCCTGAGCTCTCCGTCGTCCACGACGCTCGCCCAGTGGAAGTCGAGCCGTTCCATCTCATTGATCGCATCCGCCGCCGATGTCGACGACGTAACGACCGGGCCCTCCTCGGTGTCGATGTCGGCGACCTTGGTCAGGGCGAGACGCTTGAGCCCGCGCTCCACCCCGACGAACTGCTTCACGAAGTTGTTTGCCGGCTCGCGCAGGATCTCCTCGGGAGTCGCGTACTGCTCGATGACACCGCCCTTGTTGAGGATCGCAATGCGATCGGCCATCTTGATGGCTTCGTCGATGTCATGGGTAACGAAAACGATCGTCTTCTTCAGTTCGTCCTGGATCTTCAGGAACTGATCCTGAAGTCGCTCGCGCACGATGGGGTCGACGGCCCCGAAGGGTTCGTCCATCAGCATCACGGGAGGATCGACCGCCAGAGCGCGCGCGACCCCGACCCGTTGGCGCTGGCCCCCGGAAAGCTCTGAGGGATACCTCTTGAGAAACTCACGATCGAGCTCGAAGATCTCGACCAGTTCGTCGATCCGCTTGTCGATGCGACCGCCATCCCAACCGACGAGCTTGGGCACGGTCGCGATGTTCTCTCGAATCGTACGATGGGGAAGGAGCCCGATGCTCTGGATGACGTAGCCGATGTTGCGCCTCAACTCAACCGGGTCCTGCGCCAACACGTCCGTTCCGTCTACCTCGATCGAACCCCCGGTGGGCTCGATGAGACGATTGATCATCTTCATGGTCGTCGTCTTCCCACACCCCGACGGACCCACGAGCACGACGGTCTCACCCTTGTTCATGTCCAGCGAGAGGTCGTCGACCGCCGCAGGGCCGCCGTTGGCGCTGAACTTCTTGGAGACGTTTCTGAGAGAGATCGCTACTTCGGACATCGAGCCACCTTATGCGCCACCCCGGACGGGGTCGGTTTCGGGAGAACCATTCCCGACTCCTTACCCCCCTATAGTTGAATCACATGCTAGCCAAGTTGCTCCGCCTACTTACTGCCGCTCTGCTCGGCGTTGTCGGCCTGTGGTTCGGACGTCAGGTCGCCCACTCGAAGACGCCGCCTCCCCAGGGGCGCTGGCGGGAGATCCCAGAGTCCGAGCTCCTCGGCGGGGCGACCGGCTCCGGCAAGGGCTGATGCGAGTTCTCGTTATCGGCGGCACCGGGGCAACGGGGCGCCGGACGTCCGCCGAGCTTGCCCGGTCCAACGAGGTCACGGAGCTCTTGGTAGGCGGGCGCGATCCCGAGGTCCTCGAGCGCTTGACCTCCCTGCTGGGCGACAAGGTCCACCCGGCGATGATCGACACCGCCGATCGGGCTGAGCTCATCGCCGCGTGTCGCCGTGCGCAGGTGGTCGTGAGCTGCGCCGGTCCTGCCCACGAGATGGAGGTGGCGACGGCGACCGCTGCGGTCGAGGCCGGGGCGTCTTATGTCTCCTTGTGTGACGACTACGACGCGGGAGTGGCGGTTGCCGAACTCGATCCCAGGGCGCAGCAGGCCGGAGTCGTTATGATCTCAGGATGCGGGCTGGCGCCGGGAATCACCTCGATGCTTGCGCAACTCGCGCAGGACGAACTCGACGAAGTGGACGAGATTCTGATCTCCCTCGCCCTCTCCTACGGTGACCTGCCGACTCCCGCCCACACCGGCCACCTCGTCCACGCCATGTCCTCACCGCCGGCCGTCATAAGCGACGGAAGGGCGGCGCGCCAGGAGGCGGGTACAAGCCCGCAACTCATCTATTTTCCGGAACCCGTGGGTTGGGTCGAGACCGTCGCGTGGGCGCATCCAGAGGTGCACAATTTCCACGCCGCGCCGCTTCGAGCGCTGTCCGTCCGCTGTGGTCTTACGGAACGGGCGGCCATGGACGCGCTCAGGGCGGCGCGCTCTGCTCCGCTCTCCTCGACCGCGTTTATCCGCCGGACGCTCGACGTCGCGCATACTCTTCCGCCGCGCGGCCCCCAGTGGTCGGCGGCTCGGGTCGACGTGGTGGGTACGCGCCGGGGGCGCACCGTGACCGTGTCTCTGGGGGTGGTCGACCATCTCGTCAACCTAGCCAGCGCACCTCTGGCTCTAGCCGCCCAGCGACTGGGAAGTGGATCGCATGAGCCGGGGGTGAAATCCCCGGCCGAGGCCTTCGACGCAAGGAGCTTTCTCGTCGCGCTCGGCCGTAGGGGAACGAGAGTCGCACGCCTCGAACCCGTCCCGATCTAGCCCTCGCGTTCGACGAACGTGACCTCGATGCCACCGATGATGTCGGAACCGAGGTTGTAGAAAAAGGCGAGAAGAACGTTCACCAGAGAGGCCACGAGCGCGACCGTCCCTCCAATGTAAAAAGCCCACTTCTCCACGAGTCCCAGAGAAAGGTTGATGTCCTGCGCCTGTTCGACTGTAAACAACCGGGCCAGTTCCTCGACGGTGGTAAAGACGCCGAGAGACTCGATGAAGGAATACAGCACCGCTACGATCACAAGCCATACAACAAGAAAGATCGAGTAGAAAAACAGCGACATCTTGAGCACCGACCACGGACTAACGCGCTTGATCGTTCGTTTGACCCTTCGGACTGCGCCACGTGCCGGGCGGGTCCGTTTGGTTGTGGTCCGACCAGCGCCGCGCCGAGGGCTCGGGGTCGTGCGACGTTCCTGAGGGGGCCGGGGGGGCGAGGTCACGGTACGAGCCGCCCGAGGGGTTCGCCCTGTGACCGAGGGCTTGTCGCGAGGGGGATAGCTCTCTTGGTCCTCTCGCTCGCTCGGCAGCGGTTGATCGAGCACCTCGAAGGTTCGTTCTCGGGAGGCGCGCCCGGGCGTACCGGCAGCGGACGGGGCGGGTGGAGGGCTCGCGCCCTCTGAGCGCGCGGTCCGTTTGTTGCGCAGTTCCCGCAACCGGCGTCCGGCGGCCGAGAGACCTCGGTCCTCGTCACCCATCTTGCGCAGGGCGTCGAAGGTCCCTTCGGAGGTACGCGACGCGGTTGAGCCGGCGTCCGGGTCGGGCTTAGCCCCCGGGCGCTGCTCTCTTCCGTGCTCTCTCGAAGCCACGCATCACCCTTCAGCAGCCATTCTTGGCAGAACCAGTATGGGTTACTTCTCCGCGCTCCGCCTTCGCGGTCCCAGAAGCGGCGGGCCCAAAGATCGGGTCGTCCGCTCTACTCGATAGCATCGACCGCCCATTGTCACGCCTTTACGACGCTTCAGGCCTCGAATGGGTTCGCGGCTCTTCAGGTGGGCAGCTTGTCCTGACCGCCCTCGTCGACCTCGTTCACCATGGGGGCCAGCGCCGATATCTTCGCACCCTCGCCGAGCTGCATGACTCGGACGCCCGTCGTCGGCCTGCCCTGACGAGAGATGCCATCGACACCTTGGCGTGTGGCCACACCGTCGTCGGAGATGACGAACACTTCATCTCCCGCTTTAACGACGGTCGCCCCGATGATGTCGCCACGAGGTTTGGTGAGCTTGGCGGCAATCACGCCCTTCCCACCTCGCCCCTTGCGCGGGAAATGGTGCAGCTTCGTCCGCTTCCCGAACCCTAATTCGGTAAGGAGAAGGAGGTCGTCGTTCTCATCTCGGACCACGCCACAGGCGACTACCTCATCATCCGGCTCCAATCGGATACCGATCACACCTGTTGCGGTCCGTCCCATAGGACGCACGTTGCGCTCACTGAACCGGATGGCCTTGCCCTTGCGAGTGATGAGAAGCAGATCCTCCTCACCCGAGGTCGGGACGACTCGAACGACCTCGTCACCTTCTTTGAGGTTGAGCGCGATAATCCCCTCTCTGCGGGTCGAGTCATACTCGCGAAACAGGGTCTTCTTGACCATGCCTTTGCGCGTTGCTATCAGCAGATAACGGTAGGACTCGTAGTCGCGCGTGTCGATCATCGCCGCGACCTCGTCCTCGGGACGCATTGACACCACGTTGACCACGGCGGTTCCGCGCGCCGTTCGATCGCGCTTCGGGATCTCGTGCGCTTTGAGCCGGTAGACCCGCCCGCTGTTCGAGAACAACAACAAATAGGAGTGCGCCGTCGTGGTGGTCAAGTGCTCGACGATGTCGCCTTCCTTGAGCGCCGTGGCCTTGACGCCGCGGCCCCCGCGACCCTGGCGTCGATAGGTGTCGAGCGGGACGCTCTTGATGTAGCCACCGCGCGACACGCTCAGCACCAGCTCCTCGTCGGCGATGAGATCCTCGATGTCAAACTCGCCCTCGTCCGGAACGATGCGCGTGCGACGGGAGTCGGCGTACTTCTCCTTGATGTCCTCGAGCTCCTCGGCAATAAGCGCTCTCACTCGGCTGGGATCGTCCAGGATTGCTTGGAGCTCGGCGATGGTTTTCTGGAGTTCCTCGTACTCCTCGCGAATCTTGTCCTGTTCGAGAGCGGTGAGGCGCCGCAGCGGCATATCGAGGATGTGGTTCGCTTGGATCTCGGTCAACCCGTAGCGCGCGATGAGCCCATTGCGCGCCTCCTCGGCGTCGGCCGCCGCACGAATTAGCGCAACGATGTCGTCGATGTTGTCGAGGGCGATGATGAGCCCCTCGAGAATGTGGCTGCGCTCTTGAGCCCTGCGCAAACGGTACTGAGTGCGCCTCGTGACGACGGTGACCTGATGGGCGATGTACTCGGTGAGCACCTGCCCGATGTTGAGTGTGCGGGGGACATCTTCGACCAGTGCGAGGGTGTTGACCCCAAAGTTGTCCTGGAGCTGGGTGCGCTTGTAGAGCTGGTTGAGCACGACCTGCGGGACGGCAGCTCTCTTGAGCTCGATGACCAGACGAATCCCCTGACGGTTCGATTCATCGCGCAGGTCGGCGATGCCCTCGAGCCGGTGCTCCTTGGCGTTCACGAGATCCGCGATCTTGAGAGCCAGCCTCGCCTTGTTCACCTGATAGGGGAGCTCGGTCACGACGATGCGAGGATTACCCTTCGGACCCTCCTCGACCTCGCACACCGCTCGCATCTTGACCGAACCGCGACCGGTCATCTGTGCGTCGAGGATGCCCTGACGTCCGACGATGAGCGCACCGGTGGGAAAATCCGGTCCCTTGATGTGCTTCATCGCGATCTCGAGCGACCTCGCGTCGTCCGCCGCCTCGTCGGGGTTGCGCAACAATTCCACAGTCGCGTCGATGACCTCGCCGAGGTTGTGGGGTGGAATGTTGGTCGCCATCCCAACGGCAATGCCGCTTGACCCGTTCGCCAGGAGGTTCGGCCAGCGCGCCGGCAGCACGGAGGGCTGAACCTCGTAGCCGTCGTAGTTCTCGATGAAGTCGACGGTCTCCTCATCGATGTTGCGCAGCAGCTCCATCGCGAGCGGCGACAACCTGCACTCGGTGTAACGCATGGCCGCCGGCGCGTCGCCGTCGATCGAGCCGAAGTTGCCCTGGCCGTCGATCAAAGGGTAGCGCGTCGAGAAATCTTGAGCGAGGCGCGCGAGCGCGTCGTAGATCGCCTGGTCGCTGTGGGGGTGGTATTTCTTCATTACGTCGCCCACCAGCGCCGCGCATTTGCGGTAGTGCCGGTCTGGTCGCAGCCCCGCCTCGAGACCTGCGAAGAGAATGCGGCGGTGCACCGGCTTCAGTCCGTCGCGCACATCGGGTAGCGCACGACTGACAATGACCGACATCGCGTACTCGAGGAACGAATACGAGATCTCTTCCTCGATGGTGACGTCCGTGCTTCCGCCGATGGTTCCGTCGTCGTCGGGGAGTTTGTCTTGAAAGGGTTCGTCTGCCATGGCTCTCTGTATCAGTCTCCTTGTCGAAGCCGCCCGGTTGCGGCGCTCCGGCTAGATATCGAGGAAGCGCACGTCTTTCGCATTGCGCTGAATGAAATTCTTCCGCTCTTCGACGTCCTCGCCCATTAGCTGATCGAAGAGCGCGTCCGCGATTGCAGCGTCCTCCATCGTGACCCTCATCAACGTTCGGTTACTCGGGTTGAGCGTCGTCTCCCAGAGCTCATCGGGGTTCATCTCTCCGAGCCCTTTGAAACGGGCCGCTTCAACCTTGCCGCTGCTCTCGGCGCGGTAGCGATTCAGTTCCTCGTCGTTCATGAAGTAGTGGTTCTTGCCCTTGTGCTTCACGCGGTACAGCGGCGGCTTGGCCACGTAGATGTAGCCGAGTTCGATGAGCTGGAACATGTGGCGGAAGAACAACGTCAACAGCAATGTCTTGATGTGGCTACCGTCGACGTCGGCGTCCGCCATGCACACGATTTTGTGATAGCGGCACTTGTCGGGGTCGAAGTCTTCTCCGATGCCGGTGCCGATCGCCGTGATGATCGCCTGAATCTCCTTGTTCTCGAGCGTCTTGGCCAGGCGCGCGCGCTCGACGTTGAGGATCTTGCCGCGTAGGGGAAGGATCGCCTGGGTCTCTCGCGCCCTGGCCTGTTTGGCCGATCCGCCCGCGGAGTCACCCTCGACGATGAAGATCTCGGCCTCGTGCGGATCGCTGGTCTGGCAATCGGCGAGCTTTCCCGGCAGCGCGGTCGATTCGAGCAACGATTTCCGCCGCACCAGGTCCCGAGCCTTGCGCGCCTCGAGCCGAGCGCGCTGCGCTGTAATCACCTTGTTGCAGATCGCGCGCGCCTCGCTCGGATGCTCTTCCATGAACTCCCCGAAGAGCTGGTTCATGGAGGTCTCGACGAAGCTACGGATCTCGGTGTTTCCTAGCTTGGTCTTGGTCTGGCCCTCGAACTGCGGGTTGCGCAGCTTTACTGAGATGATCGCGGTCAGACCTTCGCGGCAATCATCGCCGGTGAGCGGGGGATCCTTCTCTTTGAGCATCCCCTTCGCCTTGGCATAGTTCCCGATCACGCGCGTGAGCGACCGGCGGAATCCTTCCTCGTGCATCCCGCCTTCGTGCGTGTTGATGTTGTTGGCGAAGGTGAACACAGATTCGTTGAACGAGCTGGTCCACTGCATCGCGATCTCGAGCTCGTGGTTCTCTGCCTTGGCCTCGAGGTACACGACTCGTTTGAAGAGCGCGTCGCGCGCGGAGTTGAGGTGCTTGACGAAGTCGACGATTCCGCCTGTGTAGCGGAACTCCTCCTTGACTTCCGGCTCGACGCGTTGGTCGATGAGCCGGATCTCGAGTCCCTTGGTCAGAAACGCCATCTCGCGCAGACGCTGCGCCAGAGTGTCGAACTTGAACTCGATGTCGTCGGTGAAGACCAGCGGATCGGGCCAGAACGTGATCGAAGTGCCCGTACGTTTGATGCTCTTGACGGCCTTCAGCTTCGCCTGAGGCTTGCCCCGCTCGTACTCCTGGTGGTGGAGCTTGCCGTCGCGCGCCACGTCGACGATCAGCTTCTCGGACAGCGCATTGACTACCGACACGCCGACTCCGTGCAGACCGCCGGACACCTGGTAGCCCTTGCCACCGAACTTTCCGCCGGCGTGAAGGGTGGTGAGGACGACCTCGACCGCAGTGCGCCCCTCGCCCTTGACGTTGTCGACGGGTATCCCTCGTCCGTTGTCGGAGACTCTGCACCCGCCGTCGGCGAGAAGCTCAACGATGATGCGGTCGCAGTGGTTCGCCATCGCCTCGTCAACCGCGTTGTCGACGACCTCGTAGACCAAGTGGTGGAGGCCCCTCGTACCCGTCGAGCCGATGTACATCCCGGGGCGCTGGCGCACCGGGTCGAGTCCCTTGAGGACGGTGATGTCCTGAGCTGTGTAGTGGTCCGCGCGCGCGGTAGCGGATCCCTTTGAAGCGGTCATAAAACCTCACGCTGGTAGTCGCCGATGGCCATGTGCCCCATCTGCCTCGCCGGTGGATGAGTCCGTTGCGCCGGCCCTCGCGAGGCACCACTTTGGGCGCGCGCCGAGCGCAGGACGAGACGGTGCAAGTGTTCGCCCAATACTAGCATCTAGCTGGTCGTTTCCGGGTTTGGCGCGGGCCCGGGGGAGCCGTCAGCGCCCATCTGAAGTGTGCTCGGCGGGGCCTCGCAAACGGCGCCGTTTCCAGGCGGCGCGAGCCCGTTCGAAGGCCGCCGCGGGGTCGTCGTCCGAACGTTCCGAGTCGCGCCTCGCGACCGGTTCATGCTCGGGGGGCGCGCCGGCGCCGCCGCCGGCCGTCATGGGACCCGGCCCGGTCCAGACGCGCACATCGACGACGGCGGGACGACCTATCAATTCGTTGGCCCGCGCCTTGATGTCCGGTCCGAGGTAGCCGAGCTCCGCCGCCCATGCCGGCGTCTCCGCCCGGACCCGCAGAACCCCATCTCGCAACGAGCTGGGCTCTGCGTGCTCGGAGATGGTCGCGCCCACGATGGTGGGCCAGCGCGACCAGATGAGTCCGGCATCGCGCGAGCGACCCAGGCCCAGTCGCGTCCCGACACCGTCGAGCAGGTCGCCGATACGCGCGAGCTCCTTACCCATCTGGTTCCCACCCGCCGCGGTCCGGTCCATCGGTTCCCTCCGTCCGCACCACTTCGCCCCCGGCTATCTCGATCACCTTGTCGGGGCGGATCGCCTCTGCGACGCCGGGCTCGGCGGACGACACCAGCGTCTGGCCCAGCGACCGAACCGCGTCTCCCAGCCACCGGCGGCGCGACGGGTCGAGCTCGGAAAAAACATCGTCGAGCAGCAGGAGCGGTTGCTCGTCGAGGCGCTCCGACAAGAGGTCGTGCTCCGCCAGCTTGAGCGCAAGGGCAGAGGTGCGCTGGTCCCCCTGGGACGCATAGGTGCGCGCATCGAGCATCGTCAGAGAATCGGCGGCCGCCTGAAGCAGCACACCGACGTCGTCGCGCTGCGGCCCGACCAGCGACATGCCCCGCTCCAGCTCGCGCGACCTGATCTTGTCGAGGCCACTGGTGAGCATGCGCACCAACGCCTTGGCCTCGACGGCGGAGGGATCCCGCAGCGCCGTGACACAGAAGTCGGGGTCGATCCAGGAGCTGATGTACGCGAGATCGAGTCGTCCCACGCCCGCTATCGCCTCGTACCGTTTGAGCGCGTACGGTAAGAGGGAGCCCAGGACCTCCAGCCGAGCGGCCGCCAGCTCCGCCCCCACCCTGCAGAGGGACTCATCCCAGACCTCGAGAGTAGGAAGAGACGCGGAGCGCGCTCCCCTTGGGGCGCTCTTGAGGAGAGCGTTGCGTTGTCTCAGCACGCGCTCCCACTCCCTCCGAAGCCCCTCCCTGGCCGGCCTCAGCTTGACCACGAGGTCGTCGAGAAAACGCCGCCGTCCCTCCGGGCTGCCCTTGATCAACGACAGCTCGTCGGGACCGAAAAAAACGCTGGCCGTCAACGCTCCCAGCGCCCGGGAGCCCGAGACCGGAGTCTTGTTGATCAGCGCCCTCATGCCCCGGCCGAGCCGGAACTCCATGTCGACGTCCAGACGTCGGTCGCCCCGCCCGACGCGCGCGTGCAACAGCGCGCGCTCCGTCCCCTCTCGCACCAGCGCCGAGTCGGCGGCGCGCGGCGAGCCCATACCCGACAAGCAGTGCACGGCCTCAAGCAGGTTGGTCTTACCTTGCGCGTTGCGCCCCACTACGAGGTTGACGCCACCCGACAGCTCCGTGCCGGCGCTCCGGTAGTTTCGGAAGTCCTCGAGATCGAGGTGCTCGACGCGCATGACGCGACTCTTCGGCCTTGCTCGCTAGGAGACCCGTACCGGCATCAGCAGATACGTAAAGCTCTGGTCGCCCTCGCCTCGCAGAACCGCCGGCTTGAGCCCATCGCCGGCCTCTAAGACCACGCGTTCGGCCTCGATGACCGAGCCACCATCGTTGAAGAAGCCCGCGTTAAAGGCGATCACCAGCGGTTCGCCCTTGTAGTCGGCGTCGATGATCTCCTGGCCCTCGCCGACGTCGGGTGTGTGAGCCGACACCTCGAGCTCCGGTCCCAGTTGCATCTTCACGGGCATGTTGTTCTGCGCCAGAAGTCCCACTCGCTTGACGATCTCGAGCAGCGCCTCTCGGTCGACCGTGAGCGAGTTGGCGTAGCCCGAGGGAATGAGTTTCCGGTAATCGGGGAACTCGCCCTCAATGAAGCGGGATCCGATGACCGACTCCCCCGCGCCTTGACTCTTTCCGGCGCCTACGATGGCGAAGCTGATGAGATTGTCTTTGACCGTCGCCTTTACGCTCGAGGCGCCGCTCTGGAGGGCCCGAACCAACTCGCCGAGACCTCGTGCCGGAAGTATGACTTTCTTCGGCTCGGGCGGACCCCCCTCGACCTCAAGCGAGCGCACCGCTAGTCGGTAGGAGTCCGTGGCCGCCAGCGTGAGCGCGCCCGCCTCCATCTCCCACAACACGCCCGTCAGTACTTGGCGACTTTCGTCTGTGGAGGCGCTCCGAACGACCTGGGACAGGGCGGTGCCGAGCGATACGGCCCCCACGGAGATCTCGGTGCCGGCGCTCCGATCCTCGCGTTCCTCGATCGGAAGCGCCGGGTAGTCGTCCGGCGCCAACGCCTTGACCCGGAACTGCCCTCGACCTGAGCCGATCTCGACCTCTCCGTCCCCGCGCGCGACGCTGACCTGCCCGGTCGCCAGGCTGCGAGACATCTCGCCGAACAACCGTCCGGGAACGATCACGGTTCCTGGCTCGTCGACGCCGGCCTTGAAGGCCGTCTTCATCGTGAGCTCGAGGTCCGTGGCCGCGACGTCGACGCCTCCTTCCGCCGTCGCGTCGATGCGAAGCCCCGAGAGGACCGGCAGCGTCGCCCGGTTCGAGATAGCGCGCGACGCGAACTGCACGGCCTCGAGCAGATCGTCACGCTCACAGCGAAACTTCATCAAACGCCTCCGTTCTGCGCGGAACGTGTCGTTAGGAAAGACCCTACGTCCGTGCTGTGACAGGTTCTGGTTCTTGGGGTTGGTTCTTCTAAAGAGATATTGATTTTCATAGAAGTACTACTAGGGCCTGTGCACTCCGTGGGTAACGCGCTAAAGGGCAGGCAGCGGGTTCGAGGTGCTTGGGATTTCGCGCGCGACGGAGCTGTTGGGTGAGAGCGCGAACTAAGTGCCGGCGGCTGCGCGCGAAGAGTTGTCCACGTGAACAGGAGGTTACGGACAGCGGTTGAGAGGGGTTATCCACGCGCAGCCCGCTGTCTGATCCGAGTGGTGAGCTCGCGCACCTGCTCGAAACAACTCTGGCGTTCTTGCATCTGACGTCGGATCTTGTTATTGGCGTGCAGAACGGTGGAGTGATCGCGGCCCCCGAAGCGCCTGCCGATCTCCGGTAACGAGAGATCGGTTAGCTCGCGACAGAGGTACATGGCCATCTGACGAGCGTTGACGAGCGGCCGCGAGCGGTTAGAGGAGCGGATCTCCTCGGGGGTGATGTCGAAGTACTCCCCCGCCACCGCGATGACGAGGTCGGGAGTGACCCTCGCCTCGGCAGCGTTGGGTAGAAGGGATTGAAGGACGCCCTGGGCGAGCTCGAGCGAGGGCTCCGAGTTGGTGAGCGAAGCGTAGGCCGCGACGCGAATGAGCGCGCCCTCGAGCTCCCTGATGTTGGTCTGGATGCGGCTCGCGATGAAGTTCATGACGTCTGGAGAAGTCGGGAGCTTTTCGGTCTCGGCCTTCATCTGAAGGATTGCGATGCGGGTCTCGAGATCCGGAGGCTGAATGTCTGTAATGAGGCCCCACTCGAACCGGGTCCGCAGGCGTTCCTCGAGAGTGGAGATCTTCTTGGGCGGCCTGTCGGAGGTGATGACGATCTGGCTGTTGGGGTGGAGCGCGTTGAAGGTGTGGAAAAACTCCTCCTGGGTCCGCTCCTTGCCCTCGAGAAACTGGATGTCGTCGACCATCAGAAGGTCGACGGCGCGGTAGCGACGATGAAACTCGGGGATCGTGCGCCGCTGCAGGGCCACGATGAACTCGTTCATGAACTGTTCGGTCGAAACGTAGCGCGCCTCGAGCCCTGGGTGGCATTCACGGACGTAGCGCCCGATGGCATGCAGGAGATGGGTCTTGCCAAGACCCGCCCCCCCGTAGATGAACAGAGGGTTGTAAGCCTTCGCCGGTCCCTCGGCGACCGCGAGCGCGGCGGCGTGAGCGAACCGGTTGGAGGAGCCGATCACAAAGGAATCAAAGGTGTACTTGGGATGGAGCCCGGTCAGATCGGGCGCCGCGACCTCCGCCGGAGCCGAGGCGGGCGCGCCGGCGACCGAGGAGGGCTGCTCCGCGCCGGCGGGTTCGTCGTCACCCCCGGAGAACGAGTCGCCCGCGAGGAGCGCAACGTCGAGCCCGATGCCGCTCGCGCTGGCGAGGCTCTCGGCGAGCGGGGCGAGGTAACGCCCTTCGATCCACTCTTTGGCGAAGGGGTTGGGAACGCCGAGCACAAAGGTGCTGCCGTCGATGCCGAGGGGGCGAGCTTGGCCGAACCAGGCCGAGAAAGTTCCCTCCGAGAGGCGCGCGCGCAGCAGCCTCGAGGCTCGTCCCCACAGCTCCTCTGCGCGCTCGTGTTCCGAACTCCGGGCGTCGACCACTGCCGTTTGGTCGCGGACATCTGAGTACGTCGTCACGAGATTCCCCCTTGTTGGTTCCTCGGTGTTCCACAGTCCTGCACCCCGTCTTCGCACCTCGCCTCGGTGGTGAGCGGCACCAAAGCGTCACAAACGCCAACAAAGGGAGCGGTGGAAATGCGGTCTGGTTCACCGGATCAACAGGGATATCCACAAATGTGGACAACCCACCTGGCGTTTCAGCGCACTCCGTCGGAAAAAGCGCCGGGGGGAAGTCCCGCGAGTCCCTGGCTCATTGCATGAGGTACGAAGCCGGAACGTATCCTACGCAGCGAGCCCAGAGGCGAGTCAAGGCTCTTGTGGAAAACTCCTTCGCGACCTGGTTAGGGCGCGTTGACGTGGATAAACGCGTCTCCGCTATACTCCTGCGACACCCCGAAAACCCCCGAAGATTCGCGACCTGCTCCGGTGGCGGCCACGGCGGGACGAACGCGAGAGATGTGGTGAGGCACGATGTCCAAACGAACCTTTCAACCCAACGTGCGCCGGCGCAAGCGCAAGCACGGCTTTCGCGCGCGCATGAAGACGAGAGCGGGCCGGTCGGTTCTCAAGAACCGTCGCACCAAGGGCCGCGCACGGCTCTCGGCGTAGCAACGGCGGCCCCGGTTTCGTGAGGAACCCTCGCTCGTTGCGCAGTGGACGAGAGTTTCGGCGCGTCCTGGACGAGGGACGCAGGGGGCGGTGCGGCGGAATCGTCGTGACGCTCGCACCGAGCACAACGCCAGAGCGACCCTCCCGGCTCGGACTCGCGGTGAGATCTCAGCGCGGAGCGGTGGCCCGCAACAGAATCAAGAGGTGTCTGCGCGAGGCATTTCGCGCCGTCGACATGGCGCCCGGTTACGACGTCGTGGTGGGAGCCCGCGATCCGGCGAAGGACGTTCACTGCCTCGAGATCGCGCGCGATCTCGAGGTCGCCCTCGTCCGAGCGCAAAGCGGGGCGTCATGAGCCCGGGGGCGCGCCTGCTCGGCTTCTGCATCGGCCTCTATCGCCGTTTCCTGTCGCCCCTGATGCGGCAGAACTGCCGCTTTCACCCGACCTGCTCGGCGTATGCACTCGAGGCCATTAGAGTCCACGGGGCGGTAAGGGGAACTCTGCTGGCGGTCACGCGACTAGGCCGGTGTCACCCATGGTCGGCCGGAGGGGTCGACCAGGTTCCGGCCAGGAGAGGCATGTAATGGGTTTCTTTGAGGTCTTTGCGGGCGCCCTGGCGGCGTTCTACGCGCTGGTTCCGAGTTACGGCCTTGCGATCATCCTGCTGACCATCGCGGTGCGCATGCTCCTGCTCCCACTGTCGATCAAGCAGACCAAGTCGATGCGCGAGATGCAGGTCATCCAACCAGAGGTCAAGAAGCTCCAGACCAAGTACAAGAGCGACCCCCAGAAGCGCAACGAAGAGATGATGAAGCTCTACAAGGAGCACGGCGTCAACCCCTTCGGCGGATGCCTTCCGCTGCTGATGCAGATGCCGTTGTTCATCGGCCTCTACCAGGTCGTCCGCTTCAACCTCCGCTACATGGGCTACACGGTGAACGAGGATGCCGTCGCCGGCTTCGTCCTGCGCGACGAGAGCTCGGGGGGCCTCCTTGGGGCGCTCGCCAACAGCAAGCTGGCGCAAGACCTGTTCGAGCCGGCAAGCAGGGAAACGGTCAACCAATTCCTACCAGGCCTGAGATTGGACTGCTCTTTCCTCGAGGTCTGGAGGGATCAGGCCACGGAGACGGTTCAGGCTTCCTGCGGGCCCGGCAACCCCCTGCTCGCCATCCTTCCCTATGCGCTGCTGATAGGTCTGATGGGCTTCACGACCTACTACCAACAGCGACAGATGATGGCGGGCCGCGGCGCGCAGGACGCCCAGGCGCAGCAGATGCAGATGATCATGCGCTTCATGCCGGCCTTGCTGGTCGCCTTCGCCATCGGGATCCCCCTCCCCCCCGGTTTCCCCGCCGGCGTCGTCCTCTACTGGGTCACGACCAACCTGTGGACGATCGTGCAACAGCGGATCATCCTCGCCAAGTTCGGGCCGATGCCGTCCGCAGGAACCCCAGCGGCCAAGAAGACGGGTGCGAAGCCCAAGCCGGCCGCCAAAAACGGCGGAAAGAAGACCGATGGCCCGGCGCCGAAGACCGGTAAGCCGGCGCCGAAGAAATCGAGCTCGGCGCAGTCCGGCAACGGCGCCAAGTCGCCTGCAGGGGCCTCATCCAGCAAGAAGAAGCGGAGAAGATGAGCGCAATCGAGAGTGGCGGGGAGGAGAGGGACGAGGCAGTGGAGGCCGCCCGCCAAGTCGACGAGACCGAGCCTGGGGACGCAGCGACGCCCGCCGAGGAAGAGGTCACCCCTGAGGCGATCGCGCACACGGGCAAGGATTTCGTCGAAGGACTCCTCGCGTCGATGGGGCTCGAGGCAGAGGTGAGCACCCGTCTCGAGGACCAACGAGCGGTGATCGATGTGGCCGGCGACGACCTCGGAGCGCTCATCGGGCGCCGAGGCCAAACGCTGGACGCGCTCCAAGAGGTGACGCGCAGCGCGGTACAGCGCCGTCTAAAGAGCCGGGTGCGTCTGCTCGTAGACGTCGAGGGTTACCGCTCCCGGCGGCGCGAGTCGCTCACGGAGTACGCCCGCTCCATGGCCCGACGAGCGATGGAACGAGGGACCGAGATCGAACTCGAGCCGATGAACGCCTACGAGCGCAAGTTGGTTCACGACGCGGTCGCCGACATCGACGGGGCGTCGAGCTATTCCGAGGGCGAGGAGCCAAGTCGCAAGGTGATCGTGCGCGGCGACTAGGTGGTCGGTCCGCACCTAACGTCGGCCGGTAACGCCCGGGCCACCAGTTCCGAAAACGGAGAAAGTGCAGGTCAGACGACGATCCACGAGAAACATCGTCCCCCTCGTCCCCTTCTGCCCCCCGCCGTAGAGGAGACCCTGGACGCCTTCGCCGCCCTCGTGAGACACCACGGGACCCGCATCGACCTCGTTGCGCCCGGCGACCTCGAGCGCCTGGACAAGCGCCACCTCGACGACTCTTTGAAGGCGCTCGCGCTCGTGGAGGGCGCGCCGGCGGGCCCAGCCATCGACGTCGGCTCGGGCGCGGGCCTCCCGGGGATTCCTCTTGCGATCGCGGGCCCGGGGCGATGGTGGCGCCTGCTCGAGCCGCGCTCCAGGCGCGCGGCCTTCCTCGACGAGGTCGTCCGGGAGCTCGACCTCAACGCCGAGGTCGTTAGGAAGAGCTCGCAGGAGGCGGCAGGGGACCCAACTCTCGCGGCGGCTCATGCCGTCGCCACGGCGCGCGCGGTGACGGAACCGAGCCGCGCCTTCGCGCTCATGGAGCCGCTGCTGGCGCCCGCCGGGATCCGAGTCGTATGGCTCGGGCGCAACGCGGTCACCCCGCCGGGTTCCGAGAGACGAGCCGAAGGCCTTGCTATCATGCGCTGAGTGGTCCGCACCATAAGGAGCGAATCGACCCGGCCCACCACTCTTTCGGAGGCCACGAGACATCACCGACAACCAACGACCAGGCGGCTCCACATTGTGGAAACTTCTGGCAATACGGCGCATCGACTCGGGACGCGGTCGCGTCGTGGCGGTCGCCAACCAGAAGGGCGGGGTTGGTAAGACCACGACCTCGGTGAACCTCGCCGCGAGCCTCGCGCTGCGCGGCCACCGCGTCCTGGTCGTCGACGTCGATCCGCAGTCGAACGCCACGACCGGGCTCGGGGTCGACCACAGAAGGCTAGAGCAGTCGACCTACGACCTCATTGTGGACCGGACGCCCGTGAGCGAGATCATCATGCCGACCGCGATCATGGGCCTCGATCTCGCTCCCGGGTCGCCCGATCTCGCCGGCGCCGAAGTCGAGCTCGTTGCGGCTTCGGAGCGCGAACGCAGACTGGCCTCGGCCCTCATGGGAACGAGCGACGGCTACGACGTGATCTTTCTCGATTGCCCGCCGTCGTTGGGGCTCCTGACCGTCAACGCGCTGGTCGCCGCACAGGACCTGCTCGTGCCTGTGCAATGTGAGTACTACGCCCTCGAGGGTCTCGGTCAGCTCCTCGACACGACCGACAGGGTTCACTCCGGCCTCAACCCGCACCTGCGGATCGGCGGGGTCCTGCTGACGATGTACGACGGGCGCACGAAGCTCTCGAGTCAGGTCGCAGACGAGATCAAGAACCACTTCGGAGAGTTCGTCTTCGACACGGTCGTGCCGCGGAGTGTGCGGCTCTCGGAAGCCCCCTCGTTCGGTGAGCCGGTAGTGACGCTCGATCCCTCCGCTCGAGGAGCGCTCTCCTACCGGCTTCTCGCGGCCGAGTTCGAGACCCGCTTCGGCCTCGCGACCCACGTTCCAGAACCGCCGCCTCGAACCGGGTCCGCCCCGCTCGAGCCCAGCGCGCGAGCAGTTCAGGGCCCGGGAGGGCGGGGCTTCGGTGTGAAGGTCGCCGAGCCGCCCGGCCTCGAGTCGTCATGGCCCCCGCCCGACCCCTGGAGGACAGCGTGAGCCGCCGGTCGGGACTGGGGCGAGGCCTAGACGCGCTGCTTCCCGCCCACGAACCGGGAGCGCGCGGCGGAGGCTCCCTCGACGAGGTTCCCCTCGACGCCATAAGCCCCAACCCACGGCAGCCCCGCCACAGCTTCGACGACGACGCCATCCGGGGCCTGGCCGAGTCGATCCGAGAGCTCGGGATCCTGCAGCCGCTGCTGGTGCGGGCCCTCGGCGAAGGTCGCTTCGAGCTCGTCGCCGGAGAGCGGAGGCTGCGCGCGTCGAGGTTGGCGGGTCTCGAGAGCGTTCCCGTCATGACCGTGGAGACCGACGATCGCGGCTCGCTCATGCGAGCGCTGGTCGAGAACCTGCATCGGGAGGATCTGAACCCGATCGAGGAGGCCGAGGGCTACCGACAGCTCATCGACGAGGCGGAGCTCACCCAGGAGGAGCTCGGGGCTCGCCTCGGGCGCAGCCGGGTCACGATCACGAACTCTCTCCGCCTGCTCGGCCTCCCCTCCGCTCTGCAGAAGTTGCTCGTCGAAGGGCGGATCTCGGCGGCTCACGGTCGCGCTCTCCTTGGGTTGCAGGGCAACCCGTTCCAGCTACGCCTCGCCCAGCGAGTTGCCGCCGAGGCCATCTCGGTGCGTGAGACCGAGGATCTTGTGCGGCGCTATCAAGCCGTGGCCTCGTCGACGAACCAGCGCGCCGGGAGCGGGGGCCGGCCGCCGGAGCGGTCACCGCTCGCGACCGACGCTCAGCACCGGCTCAGCGACTATCTGCAGACGCGCGTCAGAGTGGACGTCGGCAAGCGCAAGGGACGCATCTTGCTGGATTTCGTCTCGCTCGAGGAGCTGGAGCGCTTGCTGCGCGTCATCACGGGAGACGAGAAGGGGGCGAGTCCGACCGCAACTTCCCCGGAGTAGTGGTCGATCAGCGCGCCTCGAAGTAACGGCGTATCGCAACGGTTAGCGCGTCCGCGATTGCAGTGCGGAAGTCGGGATCCTCGAGCCGTTTGGCGTCGTCGGGATTCGTTAGATATCCGGGCTCGACGAGCACCGCCGGCATCTTGGTCTCTCTCAGTATGGCGAACGATCCCGGGTGGCTGCGGCAGTCCTTGAGACCGAGATTCGCCAGCTCCTCCTGCACGAGATCGGCGAGCTGCGCCCCTCCGCGCGAGGTGCTCCAGTGGTAGGTCGACGAGCCCTCGGCCGTGGGCTCGCTGTGAGCGTTGAAGTGGAGCGAGATGAAGACATCGGCGCCCATGTGGTTGGCGCGCGTCGCCCGCATCGTCGAGTCGGGGTTCTCGGTTTCGGGACGGGTGAAGCGGACGCGCGCCCCGTGACGCGAGAGCCGTTCGGCCACTCGCCCCGCAAGGTCCCAGCAGAGGTCGGCCTCGTTGAGACCAACACTGGCGCCTCCCGAGTCGTCGCCGCCGTGCCCGGGATCAATAGCGATGAGCGCCTGGTGGATGCCCTCGTGCTCGACTCGTCGCAGCTCCTCGCGCAGACCGGCGGCCGTGCCGGGGCGATCGATGCGGAGACCCGTCAGTGCGATCGTGGTGTGAGGACCGACGATGCCATCCTCGATGACCCCGTACTCGCGTTGGAAGGACTTTATGGCGCGCTCGGTATCCGCCCCGAAGATGCCGTCCTCCATCCCGGCGTCGAAGCCGAGGGCATTGAGTCGAGCCTGGAGAAGCTGGACGTCGTCGCCCCGGAAGGCCGGGTACTTCGTGTACAGGATCCTGTCGCCGAGTCGCCAGCCCGCCTCGACGAGCTGGTCCCAGGTGTCGGGCCCGACGATGCCGTCGGCATGCAGCCCGCGTTCTTGTTGGAAGGTCTTGAGGGCCAGGAGGGTGGAGTCCTCAAAGCGTCCCGACTCGTCTTCGACCGTGAACCCGAGCGACCGCAGTCGCCACTGAACGTCGGCGACTTCGTCGGAGTCGTCACCATGCCGGATCAAACTCCTCATCGGCGCAACTCCCTGGCGTACAGATCCTTCATTAAGGGGTACGGGTCGACCCACTCTCCCGCCGGTTCCTGGATGCCGAGATGTAAGTGCGCCGCAAACTCGTCCTTATGTCCCGGCCTGTTGCCGTAGCCGGTGTTGCCGAGGGCGCCGATGGTGTCACCGGCGGCCACTCGCTGTCCCATCTCAACGCCGGGCGCGTCTTCGAGATGAGCGTAGAACCAGTAGCGTCCGTCGTCGGCGCGAATGCCCACGCGCCAGCCCGAGTAAAAGAGCCACCCCGCGCGCTCGATCGTGCCACCCGTCACCGCGCGCACCGGCGTTCCCGGCTCCCCGAAGATGTCGTTGCCCTCATGAATGCCAACCTGTACCCACTTCCCGCCGATCAGTCGCATCCGAGGAGCATGCCAGTCGTTCGCGAAATTGATCACCGAGTACCACGTCGAGCGGGCCACGGGGAAGACCTTGCGGCCCGGAGGCGGCTCGAGGTAATCGACTTCGACCGTCGCGGCGACACGTTCGGCCAGCAGTGCGTCTGCACCGGCGCTCCCCGCGCACCCCAGCAACACAACCACGACGACCACGGCGCGCAAGGGCAGGGAATCCATAATTCGAGACTACGGTTCGAGACTGCGATCGCGGAACCGCCCGCCCGATCCGAGGCGGCTTAGTGCTGCGCCTCGAGCCACCGTTCGGCGTCCATGGCCGCCTGACAACCCATGCCCGCGGCGGTGACCGCTTGGCGGTAGCGGTAATCGACCACGTCACCTGCCGCAAAGACGCCCGGCACGGAGGTGTCGGTGGTGTCACCGGCGGTCTTGATGTAGCCCCCGTCGAGCTCGAGCTGTTCTTCGAACAACGACGTGTTGGGAGTGTGTCCGATGGCGACGAAGACACCCCCCGCTGAGATGGTGGACTCGTCACCGGTTTTGACGTTGAGGATCTTGGCGCCGCTGAGCTTTCCTTCGCCCACGAGATCCGTGATGGTCGTGTCCCAGAGGAACTCGATCTTCGGATTGTCGAAGGCTCGTTGTTGCATGATCTTGCTGGCGCGCAACTCGTTGCGCCGGTGCACGACCGTCACCTTCGAGGCGAACTTGGTCAAGAAGGTGGCCTCCTCGAGAGCCGAGTCGCCGCCCCCGACGACGAGCAACTCCTGGTCTCGAAAGAAGAACCCGTCGCAGGTCGCGCAGGTCGATACTCCGTGACCTAGGAGCTCTTTTTCGCCGGGCACACCGAGCATCTTGGCCGACGCGCCGGTCGAGATGATGACGGAGCGCGCCTTGAAGGAGCGATCCGTCGTGGCGACCTCAAACGGACGACTGATGAAATCGACCGACGTGACGTTGTCGGTGATGTAGTCGGTGCCGAAACGGGCCGCCTGGGAGCGCATGCGCTCCATGAGCTCGGGCCCCATGATGCCCTCGATGAAGCCTGGATAGTTCTCGACCTCGGTGGTCAGCATGAGCTGCCCCCCGGCCTCGAAGCCCTCGATCATGAGCGGCTTGAGATCGGCGCGCGACGCGTAGACCGCGGCCGTAAGTCCGGCCGGCCCCGATCCGATGATGATGACGTCTCTCACGTCGTCGCTCACAGTGCTCACATCCCTGATAACGCAATCGCCGGCCGACAATTCCACCGCTAGGGTATGGGACCCTCGCTGCTGTTCAGAATCGTAGTGCAGTCGTCGAGTTCGAAGGCCACCACCAAGAAGCGATCGAGCGATGACTCCCCCGTCACGAGTCCGATGACGACTGCCTCTTGTCCATCGACGGTCGCGGTGGCGCCGTATACGGGTAGCGCCTGCTCGTCCAGCTCGTCGAGGGCCGCGAGACCGCAGTTGTTCACGGGGGCGACCAGTTCCGCAGGAGAGCTCTCGACCAGAGCCTCGAGTGCAGCGTCCGTATCCTCGTCGGGAACGCGCACGGACGTGGCGCGATTCAGCAGGCGGAACCGCCTGCCCTTTGCGAGGTCACCGAGCTCGTCTCCATCGAGATCCCCCTCGTCGCCCGTGAAGACCGGTTCGGTCTCGGCCACGAGCTCCGAGCTGCGCTCACCCTCCGACTCGTCTCCGGAGTCGATCTCGTCGTCGCCTGAGTCATCCTGCGCCTCCGGTGCCTCCGAGGTCGTGGGTTCCTCCTCGGACTCGGCCCCCCCTTCGGCTTGTCCCGCGACGCGCTCGTCGCGAGCTTCGCCCCCTTCGACCGCCTCCGGCGCCGCAGACCCGGCGTCGCCCGCAGAGTCGTCCGCGCTCCCGCCCAGGAACCCACCGTAGGCAAAACCCACCGCCAGCACGGCCAGCAGCGCTGCAATGCCGACGTATTTCGCCGCGCGCGCTCGCCGGCCGCCGAGGGGCACGATCACGGCGTCGTGCTCGTCGGCGAGCGGCCCTTCGGCGGGCTCAGAGCCCCGCGCGGCGGCCAGCACCGAAGCGCGCAGGACGACCCGCTCGTCCTCGCTCAGGGGCTCGGCCGGGCCGGACCGCAGCCCCAGGAGGCCGGCGCGCTCAGCCGAACACTGCGCGCAGTGTTCGAGATGGTTCTCGACCGAGGTTCGCTCCTCAGCGTCCAGCTCGTCGGTGACATAGACGAGCAGGAGCTCGGAGCAGCGCTCGTGGCTCAGGGGTGAACTCATGCTTTGTCCTTTGACGGGTCGGGGGCCTCCGCTTGTTCCAGCAAGCGGGCGAGCTGCCGGCGCCCCCGGCTGATGCGTGACTTTACGGTCCCGATCGGCACACCGGCGCTTGCGGCGATGTCCTCGTAGGGGATCCCTCCGAGGTCGTGCATGACCACCGCATTGCGGTAGTCGTCGGACAACTGGGCCAGGGCGGAGGCGAGGTCGAGCCGGAGCGAGGCGGTCTCGTCGAGACGAGGCACCCCCTGATGCCTGCTCTCGAACTCGGGGCTATCCCGTTCGAGAAGAATGTCTTTGCGCCGCCGCAGGGCGTCCTTGCAGTGGTTGATCCCAATGCGGTAGAGCCAGGTGCCGAAGGCGCTGTCCCCTCTAAACGAGCCTGCACGCCGAAACGCCGTTATGAAGATCTCCTGGGTCGCCTCGAGCGCGTCTGAGCGGTTGCGGAGCATGCGCAGGCTGAGGGCGAAGATCTTCTCCTCGTGGCGCGCCATGAGGACGGAAAAGGCGTCGTTGTCGCCCCCCACGAACGAGTCGAGGAGGTCGTTGTCGTCCGGGGGACGTTGGTCCGTGCGCTTATCCGAGCCCTCCCGGCTAGGGGCCGCCAAAGGTGACCTCGGAGAAGGCGCCCGATCCACCCCCGCCACCAGGAAGCTCGGTTATGAAGACAAGCCAGTAGCGGTTGGAAGCGGCGTCGAAGGTGAACGACTCGGTGTCGCTCGCAGAGTCGGTCTCGCCCACGACGGTGAAGGCGGAGGCGTCCGGACCGGGCGCCTCTCCGTGGCCCACTTGCAGGCCGCAGGTCGAGCAGCCTTGGACATCGACGCTCGCGACCTCGGTCCCCTCGCCGAGGTCGAAGACGAGGCCGACGCCGTCTTTGCCCAGTGCGCTCAGCGGATCCTGGTAGCTCTCGGTGGTCCAGGCGGTGTTGGGATCTCCGTCGACGGCGAGGTCGACCTCATCGGGGTGCTCGCCGTCGCCGCCCACCGGGTCGAAATCCGTGACCGACTGCACCTCGAGGGCGCCGTCGCCGTCACCCTCGCCGGTATCAGTCTGGCCCCCACCCCCACCGCCCGTCTCCCGGCCCCCCTCGTCCGGGTCGGGATCGTTGAGAAGGCTGAGCAGAACGATGGAGGCCACCGCCACGATGAGCGCGATGACGCCGAGCATCACGAAGGGACCCGTCTGGCGGGAGCGTTGTGGTCGCGCAGACCGGCGCGTCGGCGCCGGCCGGTCCGCCGAGCGCGCCGGCCGTCGGAGGACGGCGGTCGATGAGCCGGGAGAAGGACCCTCGAGCGCGTTGCGCATCTCCTGGGCGCTCTGGTAGCGCTGGTCCGGGTCCTTCGCCATCGCCTTGGTGACGACGCTCTCGATGCCGCGCGGGATGCCACCCCTTACCGAGCGGAGGGAGGGAGGCTCCTCGCGCAGGTGCTTCATGGCGATGGCCATCTGCGTCTCTTCCTCGAACGGGGCTCGCCCCGCCAGCAGTTCGTAGAGGGTTACGCCGAGCGAGTAGATGTCGCTGCGCTGGTCCGGCTCTTCCCCCTTGAGCTGTTCCGGGGACAGGTAGGTCACGGTTCCGAGGATCGAACCTGTGGTCGTGACGTCACCGCTGCCGAAGGCAGCCTTCGCTATCCCGAAGTCAGCGACCTTGAGGCCGCCTCCGTCTGCGGTGACCAAGACGTTGGCCGGCTTGATGTCCCTGTGGATGACGCCGGATCTGTGAGCGTAGGCCAGCGCCTCGCACACGGCGGCGCCCACGATCGCAGCGCGCTCGGGCTCGACGACGCCCTCGTTCACGAGGTGGTCGGCCAGGCTTCCGCCTCCGCAGTACTCCATGACTATGTAGTGACGAGCCTCATCCTCTCCCGGGCGCTGTTCGGCGCCGGTGTCGTAGATCGACACGATGTTGGGATGAGCAAGTCGTGCGGCCGAAAGGGCCTCGAAGCGAAATCGCTCGAGAAAGGCTTCGTCGTCGGCGAGATGGGGGTGCAACACCTTGACGGCGACGGGACGAGCGAGGACGTCATCGCGCGCCCGATAGACGGTGGCCATGCCACCGCGCGCGATTTCGGACTCGAGCACATAGCGCTCGGCGAGAGTAATCATCTCTGAAGCCACAGGGCGATGCTAGTCGGTGGACGACCTTTCCCGTTGCAGACATCCGCCCCACCTCCGATGTCCGTGAGAGCTCGCAACCAGAGGGTGGCCCGGCCCCTTGAAGCGTCCTCATCACCGAGATGTGATGACGCAGTCCCCGAACTCGGCGTCCTCAGCCCCCGATTCGGTGGTTCAGGACGCAAGGTTTGGTTTCATCTCGAGGTGCGTCGGTTGCTGGGATGCCCTAGTTGGTGGACGAGTTTCCCGTTGCGGACATCCGGCCCCAGTCTGAGGTCTGTGAGAAGCGATTGACCACCAGAGTGGCAGCCTCGCGCCTGATGGTGACCCGCACCTGCTCTAGCTCGCGGTCCACCTCGAGAGAGACGAATTTGGCGTCCTTGGTTCTGGCCATCTTGCGCGCCTCGCGCTCGAGGTCGAAGAGATGCTTGTCGTCCGCCTCGGACAGCGCGATCGAGATCGCGATCTCGTCCGAAAGTGAATCGAGCTGGAATCCGTTGACGGCAAGTGCCGCCGCGTCGTAGATGAGGATTCCGAGCAGAGCGAACAGAAGCAGCAGCTTCGCCATCCAGCCGACTACCAGGCCCCGTTCGTCGTTCAGTAGATACATGTAGTCCCTATCGGCCGCGCGAGGGGGTCGGTTTACTTATTGCGAGAGAAGCGCCTGCCGGCGATGCTCCTTGCGTAGTCGAGCTCCTCGACTTTCAGCCAGAGGCACAGTCCGAGGTAGGAGATTCCCCCGATCACCACAGGAACCATGACGATCACGAGTTCGCTGGCAAATGAGGTCGGCTCGATCAACGCCGTGGTGGCGCCGTAGGCTCCCCAGACGGCCAGGCCCATCCCCAGCGCCGCCCCTCCGATGCGAGCGACACTTTGGGCGATGCGCGCCTCGTCGATTCCACCGATCCTGCGCGACAGGGCTCGGCCCTGGACGAACACTCCGAAGGTATATGCGATCGCGTGTCCCGCGGCCAGGCCGCGCACTCCCAGCAACGCGTACATCGGGAGGTTCACGGCCGTGTTGAGCACAACCGCGGCCACGTTGATGAGAAAGGGCGTCTTCGTGTCGTGCAGGGCGTAGAACGCCCGTAGGAACAACTGAAAGAGTGCGAAGGGAACGAGGCCCAGCACGAACAGGCGCAGCACGCCGGCGACCAGCTCGGTGGACGCCGCCCCCATGATGCCGTGCTCCAAAAGAACGCGCACGATCGGGGTCCCGAGCACGAAGTAACCGATCGCCGCGGGCAGGATGAGGAGCGTCGTGGCCCGTACTCCGATTGAGAGCTGATCTCGGTAGAGATCCCAGCGTTCGTTGCTTGCGTGTGCGCTCATGCCGGGCAACAGGGCCGTGATGATCGAAACCGCGAAGAGGCCGTGCGGGAGCATGAAGAAGGTGAACGCCCACGTGTATGCGGTGTATCCACCGACCTCGCCGCCGGCCAGTACCTGAACGACCAGGTAACCGATCTGGTTCGTGACCACGTAACCGATGACGAAGACGGAGAGCTTGGCGAGCTTGACGACCGACGGGTGACGGATGTGAAAGGTCCATTGATAGCGGCCCAGGCCTCGCAAGAAAGGGAGTTGCGCCAGCGCCATGAGAACCACGCCCGCTGTGGTGCCCGCCCCGATGACGAAGAGTTGAGACGTGGTGACGCCGTCGAGAGAGACCGCGTCGTAAGCGTAGCGAAAGCTGAGAAACACGGCGATGACCGCGATGTTGTTGAGCACCGGCGTGTACATGGGCGCGCCAAACCGTTTGTGGGCATTGAGAAGGCCGGCGGTGATGGCGGTTAACGCGTAGAAGATGATCTGCGGGATGAAGAGTCGGAGG
>JALZIB010000128.1 GCA_030860505.1 Actinomycetota bacterium | reverse complement strand
GCATCCCCGCACCCATACCGACCCATCCGACCGCGACCATCTGAAACGGGAGCCAGGGACCGAGCCCCCCTATGAACAACCCCGACGCGAAGGTGCCGACCGCGCCGAGCACGAAACCGAAGGAGGGTCCGAAGGCGTTGCCGGCCACGAGCACGATGATGAACATCGCCGAAAAGCCCGCTATGAACCCCGGCAGGCGCAGCGCGACCATGGCTGCGCCGAGCACGCCGATGAGCGCGACGGCCTTGGGCCCCATCCCGCCCCGCCCCAGTTGCAGGAACAGTGCCGAACCGAGGCACGCGAGAAGCAGCACCAGGATCACGGGTGCGTCCATGGCGTGCGCTTGCCGGCCCCCAACCGCGACCGGAAGTACGAAGGGCCACAAGAACGCGCCCAGCCCGAGCACGCTCGCGGCGACGAGTGCGCCGCGTTGCAGCGCCCGCGCGCGGCGAGGCGTCAACGGGTGGTCGGCGTCACTCGCGCGATATCCGCGCAGGACACTCTGTGCGCTCACGACGTCGTCCCCGCGCGGTCGTCGCCACGAGCGACGCTCATCATCGAGCGCGCGACCTGCTCCGGAGTGAGCCAGCCCGGCCCGAACACGCGTCCCATCTGTGGGGCGAACACCGGGGAGTCGCCGAGAACGAGGCCCGGCTCGCCCTCGGCGATGACCTCGCCGGAGGCGATCATGACCACGCGGGTCGCGACCTCGGCCGCAAACTCGACGTCGTGCGTCGCGAGCATCACGCCGCGCCCCCGTCGCGCCCACCCCCGCAGGAACCCGACAAGTCTCGTCTTGGAGTCGCGATCGAGCCCCCGGGTCGGTTCGTCGAGCATCAACACGCGCGCGTCGATGGCGACAATCGCCGCCAGCGCGACCAGCAGGCGCTGCCCGGCCGAGAGATCGCGCGGGTGCCGGTCGTGGAGATGAGCGATGTCGAGCGCGTCCAGCGAGTCGTTCACGGTTCCGTTCCCGCCGACGGCGTTTAACGTTGCGACCACTTCGCCCGCGACGGTCTCGGCGAACAACACCGATTCGGGTCGTTGAGGACACAGCGCGATGTTGCGACCTGCGACCGGATCGCCACCGTCGATCTCGACGCTCCCCGACTCGGGTCGATGCAGCCCGGCCACGCAACGCAACAGGGTCGTCTTGCCCGCGCCGTTGCGCCCCATGAGAGCGACGATCTCGCCTGAGGCCAGGTGCACATCGACGCCGTCGAGCACCCGACCATGACCGTAGCCCGCGCGCAGGCGCCGGGCCACCACCAGCGGCCGGCCCGGGCTCGCGACTTCGAGCCGCGGCGGCGCGGTGAGGTGCATCCCGTGCGCCATCCGCCGGGCCCCTCTCACGGTCAGCGGCGGCGGGCGCCATCCGACGAGGCGCCCGAGGCGCGTCACGGGGGGGCCCGAGTCGACCGCGTCGAGCACCTCTGCCGGTTCTCCGGTGACCGGAGCTTCGCCGCGTCTGAGTCCGACGGCGAGGTCGACGAAGCCGGCGACTCGCTCCAAGCGGTGCTCGGCCAGCACCACGGTGATACCGATGTCGTGGACGAGGCGCTGCAGGGCGGCGAGAACGTCCTCGGCCCCCTGAGGGTCGAGTTGACTCGTCGGTTCGTCGAGCAGCAGGACGCGGGGGCCGGGCGCGAGGGCGGCGGCGATGGCGACGCGCTGCTGCTCTCCGCCCGAGAGCGTGCGCACGCTGCGATTGCGCAGCGGCTCGACGTTGAGCGCGTCGAGCGTCTCCTCGACGCGCCGGCGCATCACGGCCCGCTCGACGCCGAGGTTCTCGAGTGAGTAGGCGATCTCGTCCTCAACCCGGTCGACCACGAAGGCGGCCGCGGGATCCTGTGGCACGAACGCAACGAGGTCGGCGAGAGCGCGCGGCGCGTAGTCGAGTGTGCTCCGAGAATGAATCGTCACGCGCCCGGAGAAGTCACCCCCGCTGAAATGCGGCACGAGTCCATTGACGGCTCGGATGAACGTCGATTTCCCCGCGCCCGTCGCGCCGGTCACGAGCACGAAGGCGCCCTCGGGGAGAGTCAGACTCACCTCATTCAGCACGGGCGAGTCCGAATCGGGATAAAAAAAAGACACGCGCTCGAACTCGACGGCGTTCACTTTGTCGTCCGCTCCGAGGCCGACTGCGGCAACCACGCGGGCAGGCTCAGCACCAGCACGGCGGCGAGCACCACGGGCGAAACCTGGGGCCATGTGATCGGGAACGCGGACATCGCCAGCGATGGGTCGGCGCGCAGCAGCGCCCACGCGGCAACTGCGACGGCCATCGAACTTGCGAACGCAACGGCGGTCGAGCGCCGTCCCCAGCGTTCCGGACGGTAGCGCGTGCGCCGGCCGCGGCCGTGGCCTCGCGCGTCCATGGATTCGGCGAGAACGACCGCCTCCTCCATCCCCGTCTCGAGCACCGGAACGGCGAGCGCGGGCAGAGAACGGAACCGACCGACCTCGATGCCGCGCAGCCGCTGCGCTTCGCGCACGGTCGAGACCGCGGCGATCGTGCGCGGCGCTATGGATAGTGCAAGCGCCGCGGCGAGAGCCGGTTCGTGGAAACGGCGCGGTGCCAGGCGAAGCACGCCGAAGGGATCGCTGACCGTGTTGTAGGCGCCGAATACCGTCAGCAGCACCGCGAGACGCAGTCCCTCGAGCGCGGCCTCCACGATGCTTCCGAGCTGGATGTCGGGTAGCCACAGAACCAGGGCCGTGCGAGTGCAGATCGTGAGGCCGCCGAAGAGCAGAAAGATGCGCCAGGAGCGCGCCTGAGGACCGGAGCGGTGACACGCGGCGTGCACGACCCACGCCACGCCGAGCAGCGGCAGCAAGTAAAACGGGTTCGTCGTCGAGATCGCGACGAGACCGGCGGACATCGCCCACAGCAGCCAGGCCCCCGGATGCATGGCTAGGTCTCGGTTCTTTGTTGCTCCACCGCTCCGCCCTGCGCGCTCGCGCCGTCGCGACGGCGATTGAGCAAGACCCCCAAGGCAGCAAGGAGCACAGTTGCGGCGAGTGCGGCGAGTGCCGCCACCGGGGTCTCGGGCTCCGGTGCGGTGGCTCCCGCCGGGTTCGCCGAGGTCACCGGAGTCTCACTCGGAGAGGGAGTCACAGCGGTGACCTCGGATCGCTCGGCGCGCGGCTCCTTACCTTTGTCGCTCTCCTTGGGGTCCTCAGCGCGCTCGTTCTTGCGGTCGCGTTGCGGCTCGTCCTCCGCGGTCCCCTTCAACGAGTTCGTCGAATCCGTCGAGTGCCCGCCCGAGTCACCGGCGCCGGTGGTCGAGGAACCGTCCCCCGGCCGCGCGCCGCCGGGCTTCTCGGGAGCACCGGTTTCGCTCGGGCCGCGATCCTTCGGTCGCTCGGGTGGCGGCGTCGGCTTGGGGGACAGCGTCGTTCCGCACACGGATTCGTAGGTGGCGGCCGCGGGCGCCGGATGCGACGAACCGCCGTCGCCGGTCCCCCACGACCAGCCGTTGACGTCGCCCGCGCGCACGGTGATGCTCGCGGCGCCACTGCCCGACCACTTCCATCCGCCGGAACCGTCACCCTGCCAGTAGCCCCAGAAGTAGGGGTGCTCGCCGAAGCAGTCGCTGCCGCTCGCACCCACGTTGGCGAGCATGCAGACCGCGCGGCCCCCGTAGCCGAGCTTGTACTGGAGACCGTGCTGGCTGCCCGCCCGCTGGATCAGCTCGACCCCGTTGACCGAGGATCCACCCAGTTCGACGCAGTAGGTGTAGTCGTTGCCCCCGGTGCTGACGACGAGCGCCGCGCTGCTCGCCGCGCACGCGACTCCTGCCGCGACCACGGGGGCCAGCGCTCCGGCTAGGAGCGCGACCCCCAGCAGCGACGACCGGAGTTTCAACGGCACGGCTTCTTACTGGGGGCCTGCTTGGTGACCTTGCCGGGCTTCAGCGGAAACGGTTCCTTCATCAGCGCCGGGACGGCCGCGACCGTGGCCCCGACGTCGACGGGCTGGTCCTTGCCGTAGACGAAGCGGACTCCGCCGCCGTTGCGGCCGCACAGCTTCGGCTGCAGACCCCTGAGCGCCTTCATGCCGCCGCGCGGGACGTTCCTGCCTTCAGCAATGTAGGCCTGGATGACCACGGAGGTCGAGTTGGCGTCGGTGACGGCGAAGCTCTGATCGTAGCCCCAACCTCGCTTGTCGTCGTCGCGCACGGTGCGGAGATAGGCGAAGGGATCGACCTCCGCCGAGTCGCCGGCGGCCTCGAGAGCCATGACCGCGATGGCGGTGGTGTTGGAGTCGGCGCCGACGAAATCGTCGCCGCCCGACTTGCAGTTGTCGTCGTCGGAGGGAGCAGAGGGCCTGTCAAAGGCCCAGCCCCCGTTACCGCACTGCGCGTCGATGAGCCATTTCACGGAGTCTTGACTCACTTTCGCGTCCGCAGCGACTAGTCCCAGTACGCCGAGCGCGTGACTGAACACCTGGACACCTTCGCCGAGGCTCCCATCGGGCTGCTCTGAGGCGCGCAGCCTCTTGACCAGATTGGTGCCGCCGCCAAAAGCTCGGGGATCTCTGTCACCGGCGACGACGGCCATGATCACCTTGCCGTAGACACCCGCGTCGTCTGAGAGCTTGCCGGCCTTGGTCTTGCGCGCCAGGAAGTTCAGCGCCTCGTTGATGTCGCGCTTGCCACGCTTGGCCGCAACCATGGCGACGACCGCGTCCGAGGTCGTTCCGATCGTGGAGAAACCCTTCACCGCGCCACTCTTGGACTGCTGGCGCACTATGTAGCCGACCGCGGCGCGCGCCCTCTCGGTGTTGGTGGCCGCGCCTGCAGGCAGCGCGGATAGTGCCACTGCCGCGGCAACAGACCACGCAAGAACCCGATGCCTTGAGACCATCTTCGTTCCCCTCTCTCCGGTCCTCGCCGGAAACAGTTCGACCCCTCGAAGACGAGAGGTCGGGCTACGGAGATGGCTCCGCGGCTCGGGATCCCCTACCTCGAAGGTATCGAGCCCAACGCTGCGAGGGTGACCTGGCTTGTGCGAGCGAGCTCGCACCTACAGTTGCGGGACAGCGCCGGAATTCGACCGGACTTCCCCCTGCGCAACGCGTGGGTATGAATGTTGTCAGTCGAGCGAGCCTACCTCCTCGCCCGCCCGCAGTCACGGACGAAGGTAGCCATCGGCGAGAAAAAGTCGCCGGCGGTCCCTCTCGCCGAGCCGGAACGCGACCCAGAACCAGGCCAGGATGGCGAGTCCCACGAGCTCGCCCGACCACGTGGACAGATGCGTCAGCGGATGCACGAGTAGATCCCACGAGTACGGCTCGCGCGGGACCTCCGAGAACTTTGCTCCGAACGCGGGCCACAGGAAAGTCAGGGGCGCATTCCACATAGCATCGCCGACGAGGTGCAAGAGCCACCCCACCCCAAGCCCGAAGAGACTCTGGCGCCGCGGCCCCTTGAAGCCGAGAATGATCGCGATCGTCAGGACCACGGGGGCCAGAATCGAGTGCGCTACCCAGCGGCCCGCGTCGCCCTCGAACGCGACCAGACCGAGAAGGCCGTCGACGACGTCGGGCGCAATCGCGCCCACGAGAATCATGCGGTAGTCGATGCGTCGCCGCCCGAGGGTCACGTAGACGATGACCGCGGCAAGCCCAAGATGCCAGAACAGCACTAGAGCAGGGAGGTCTGGCCGGGGCCCGGCCTCGGGCGTCCGTCGTCTTCGTCGGGAACCCACTCCGGTCCCAGCTCGTCGGCCTGGTCCGCGTCAAGAGCCTGGTTCACGAGCTTGTCGGCGTCGGCGTTGTGCGCCCGGCGCACATGGGTGAGAGAGAACGACGAAAAGCGACCAAGCAGGCGGCGCGCCTCCACGGCGAGGCCCCTCAGGCCGGCGGACTTGATCTTCCACTCGCCCTTGAGCTGTGAGACGACGAGCTGAGAATCCAGGTGGACGTCGATGTCGGTCACTCCCTGTTCGAGCGCGAGCTTCAGGCCTTCGATGACGGCCGTGTACTCGGCGACGTTGTTGGTCGTCTCGCCGATCGTCCGCGCGATCTCGCCGACCGTCCGGCCCGAGGAGTCGCGCAACACGACGCCGATCGCTGCGGGGCCGGGGTTGCCGCGCGCGCCGCCGTCGCAATGCAGGGTGGCCTTCACCGTCCGATCAGGTGACCACGAGAATGCGGCGGCAGTTCTCGCACCGCTGCAGCCCGGTGGCCGCACGTAGGCGTTCCACTTCCACGTTGGAGATTTTCGTGTGACAGCCCTCGCAGGTTCCGCCCACGAGCGCGGCCGCGCCGATTCCCCCCTTCTGCTCGCGCAGCCGGTCGTAGATCTGCAGCACGCTGGCGGGGACGTCGGGCAGGACGCTCTCACGCTCGGCGCGGTGCCGGCCGAGCTCCGCGTCGATGTCATCGTTGAGAGCTCCCACGGTTGCTCCCAGCTCTATGGCGCGCGCCGAGCTCTCGTCTCGTTCGGCCCCCAGCCTCTCGGCCATCTCGGTCGCCGCTTCGCCTTGCACCATGACATCGAGCAGGGCATCCTCGTGCTGCGAGCGACGCCGCTTGAGGCTCTCGACCTCGGATTGCAGCGCGCTCAGCTCCTTGGGGTTGGCCACGCTCCCAGAGAACATCCGCTCTTCCTCTCTGGCGATCTTGCCGTCGAGGAGCTGGATCTCGCCCTCGAGGCGGGACTGCTCTCTGGCGATCTCGCCCGACTGCTTCGTGGCGATGGCGAGATCCGCCTCGAGCTCGGCCAGAGCATCGTTCAGCTCGTCCAGCCGTTGCGCTTCGGGCAACGACGCCCGTCGCGTCTCGAGCTGTTTGATGGCCGTGTCCTCGGATTGGAGGTCCAGGAGTCGCCTGAGAGCGGCGGAAGTGACTTCGTTCGGCATCGGGCTGAGAGTATCACCGGCGCTTTCTGCGACACTAAGCGAACAACCGATCGAACGGACGGGCGGGTAATGGACGGCGCAGGGCAGACAACCGCTACGCAACGTCACCAGGAGGGCGAGCTCCTCCAGGCGGTCGCGCGCGGCGACCAGGACGCTCTGCGGAAGCTCTACCGGGCCTTCGAGAGGCCTCTCTACACGCTTGGAATGAGATGGCTGCACGATCAAGCACTCGCCGAAGAACTGGTGCAGGAGGTCACCCTCCGAATCTGGCGGCGAGCCTCCAGCTACGACCCCGCCAAGGGAGCGGCGGGCTCGTGGATCTTCGGCGTGGCCCGAAACGTCGCCTCGGATCTGGGCCGGGCCAAGGAGCGCACGCCGACGCCGGTCGAGGACCCGATCGTGTCGATCTCGTCCGAGCCCTGGAACGAGGAGTCGTCGTGGCAGCAGTGGCAGGTCGCGACCGCGGTCCAGAACCTGCCGGTCGAGCAGCAACGGATCATCCATCTCGCCTACGTCCTGCAGTTCACCCAGTCCGAGATCGCCAAGGCATTGAGCATCCCGCTCGGGACCGTCAAGACTCGTCTCTACCAGGGCTTGCGAACCCTCCGTCCGATGCTCGCGGAGATCGGCATCATGGGAGTTGACGACGGATGAAGCCATCTTCTCGTCGAGCGCGCGCATCGTCCGTAGTGGGACGATCATGAGCTCGTGTGATGCGATCTGCATCGAACTTCCGGCCCTCGTCACCGGGGAGTTGAACGATGCCCAGAGCGCGACCGTCGAGGGCCACCTCGTGTCGTGCGATCACTGTCGACGCGAGCTCGCCCAGACCCGAAAGGTCATCGGGCTCGTGTCGCGCGCTCCGCTCGAGCACGCGCCCCCCGGCAATCTCGCAAGCGACGTCTTCACCTTCCTGGAACTCGAGCCGGTGGCCGCAGCGGTCCGGGCGGCGCCGCTCGAACACGAACCGCCTGCGATCCTCGAGCGGAGATCGATGGAGCACGCGGGCGTCGTCGTGCCGGGACCGACTCGCTGGCAGCGCAGCTCCGCCTACCTCGCCCCCGCGCTCGCCGCCTGCCTGCTCATCGTGGGCTGGCTCGCCTTCTCGTCCGACGACGAGGTTCCGGGCGAGGTCGGTTCGGCTCCGGGCCTCTCCGCCTCGGGTGCGACCGACATCACCTTCACCGAGACCTCGGCCGACTCGATCTGGCCGGAGGTCGACGGCACCATCACCGAGAGATCAGATGGAACCCACGCGCTCACCGTGACCTTCGAGGACTACCCCGAGGTCGCGGGCGACGAGAACTGCCGGCTCGACCTCGTCGGCGCAAACGGCGAGCGCGTGACCGTCGCCGCCTTCCAGGTGTCCGAGGCCAACACCGAGTCCTGGACGGTCACCTTCCCGCTGCCCGCCGACCCGGCGAACTTCGACTCCTTCGAGATGTCGATCGAAGGCCCCGACGCACCCGGGGACGGACAGCCCATCCTCGAGGCCCCCATCCGCGCCTGACTCCTCGAGTTACCCAACGACGACAACTAGCGCGGTCTTTCGGAAAGTCGACGAAAAGGCGGCGTTAGAGGTCGCCGGTGAGGTAGCGCTGGAAGTTCGGGGCCACCGTCTCGACCACCGTGTCGATGTCCGCCGAGGCGAGAGGCTCAAGTCGCAGCACGTACCGAACAATCATTAGTCCCAGGATCTGCGACGCGAGCAGGGTCGTGCGCAGGTCGGGACGGTCGCTTCCCGCGGCCCGCACCAGCTGAGCGAGGATCTCGGCGGTCATGAACTCCTTGATCATCGTCGCCGCCTGGTCGTCGGACATCGCCGCCCGAATCATGGCCACGAGCGGAGCGCGTCGGACCTCGTCGTCCCACACCGTCAACATCGTCCGCAGCGTGCGTTCGCCTAAGGTGTCCGTTTCATTCGCAGCAACCAGGCCCTCGATGATCTGAGCGGGGTTGACCGGGAGGTTCATTGCCGCCACGAACAGCCCGCGTTTGTTGCCGAAGTAGTGATGCACGAGGGCCGGGTCGACGCCGGCGGTCGCGGCCACGACCCGAATGGTGGCGCGCTCGTAGCCTCGTTCGGCGAAGGCTCCGCGAGCGGCCTCGAGGATCGCCTCCTTCGCTCCACTAACCCCCGGGCGCCTGCCCGTGCGTCCTGTCAGCCGTTCACTCATGTCGCCTCCGCCAGCTCCGCAAAGCGCTTCTCGAAGCTTTCGATGCGTTTCGTTCCGCCGACGGCGTCGCCGATGATCTCGCTCATGGTTCCGGCAAGTACGACTCGGCCGGCGGCCATGACGATCAGACGGTCGCACTCATCTGCTTCCTCCATGTGGTGCGTGCTGACCAACACCCCCGCGCCCGATTCGGCAGCGGTGCGGATGGTGCCCCAGAGATCCGAGCGCGCCAGGACGTCGACGCCGGAGGTGGGCTCGTCCAACACCAATAGCTCGGGGTTGTGAGCAAGAGCCCCGAGGAACGCGGTGCGTCTTCGGAGGCCGAGCGACAGGTCCTGAACCAGCACTCCTCGGTGGGGCGCGAGGTCACCGAGCGGCGGAAGCTCCAGTCCGTACGCGGATGCGACGAACTCGAGGTTCTCGGCCACCGTGAGATCCTCGTAGAGACCGAGCCCCTGCGGGACGTAGCCGATCCGCTCGCGCGCGTGGAGCCCCGGCGACTCGCCCCCGAAGAGCTCGATGATCCCGCCGGTTGGAGTCGTCAGGCCCAGCAGCATCTTCATGAGTGTCGTCTTTCCCGCGCCGTTGGCTCCGAGCAGGCCCACGACCTCGCCGGAGGCGACGCTCAGATCGACTCCGTCGACCGCGGTGAAGGTCGCGAAGGTCTTGCGCACGCCGCGCGCCCGAACCAGAGTCATCGTGGGACCCCCTCGAGCTGCTCCCTCTTGCGGAGCGCCGCGATGACGACCGCGTCCTGCAGGTCGAGGGCGACCCGGCGCGACCCGGCCGGTGGGGTCGCGTCGGTGGTCCACCAGCGCCAGGTCGCGCCGCGTCGCCAGGTGAAGTGAGTATCGGGCTCGGTGCTCGCCTCGCCCATCGATCCGCCCACCCCCCGCACGAGTGCGTCGGGCGCACCCTGCAAGAGGACTTCACCGGCGTCGAGCACGCAGACCACATCCGAGCGCCCGGCCTCGTCGAGGTAGGTCGTGGTCAGCAGCACAGCCGTGCCGGCGCGCGCTGCGTCGGTGACGAGCCCCCACAGCTCCTTGCGGCTCACGGGGTCGACCCCCGTGGAAGGCTCGTCGAGGACGAGCAGCGAGGGATTATGGACTAGCGCCATCGCGAGTCCAAGTTTCTGGCGCATGCCTCCCGAGAGATTCCCGCCGAGGCGATCGCTCGCGCCCTCCAACCCGGTGCGCTCCAGCAGCTCGGCGCGGGCCGCTTGATAGTCGCTCCCGCGCACGCCGTAGGCGCGCGCGGCGAAGCGGAGGTTCTCTTCGACGGTGAGATCGGGGTAGACGCCGGAGCTCGCCGGCAGATACCCGACGGCGTCTTCGGTGGGACGTCGGACGTCGCCTGACGTCGGCGGCACGAGTCCGACAAGCGCCCGCAGCAGCGTGGTCTTGCCAGCCCCATCTCCGCCGGCAACCGCGGCGATCGTGCCGCTGCTCAAGTCGAGGCTTACGTCTCTCAGTGCCGTCCTCCGGCCGTAATCGACGGAGAGGTCGGTGACGCCCCACTGCGATGCCTTCATCCCGCTTCTCCTTGGGCGACCCGCATCGCGATCGGCGAGCGCATGGGTCTTGCGGGGGCCAGGTCGCGCCGGAAGCGGACGAGCGCGAACGTGAAGATGACGAGCCCCAGCCCGGCGAGCGCCACGAGCGGAAACCATAGTCCGCCGATGCCCTCGCCTCGCACCATGACCCCGCGGGCTATCTGAACGAAATAGGTCAACGGCAGCCCGTAGGAGATCCACCGGATGCCGGCCGCCATGGAGGCGACGGGAAAGATCATGCCCGACAGCAGGATCTGTGGCAGCAGCGACATCAGCGCGAGCTGAATGGCCTGACCCTGGTTGGCCGACACGCTCGAGATGAGGACGCCGAGGCCGAGCGTCACGAACAAGAACAGCAGAGAACCAACCGCCAGCAGCCACACGGAGCCGTTGAAGGGCACGTCGAACAACCACGTGCCGACGCCCACGATGACGGTCAGGTCGATGGCAGCCACCACGAAGTAGGGGGCCACCTTGCCGACGAAGACGTCTCGAGGACGAAAGGGCATGACCGCGAGTTGCTCGAGCGTGCCGCTCTGGCGCTCTCGCACGACGCCGAGGCTCGTGATCATCGTGCCGACGAAGATCAGGATCATCCCGGCGAGGGCCGGCACCATGACCGCAGAGGTGTCGAGGTCCGGGTTGAACAGGACCTCCGGCTGGGGGGAGTTCTGAATCTGCGCCAGGGCGGTCACCGCAGCCCGGGCCGAGAACAGCTCGGTCCCGTCCACGAGGACCTCCGGTCCGGCCCCCTCTCCCGTCACCACCGCCACCACCGAGTCGCCGTTGCGCAGGTGATCGATGGCGTCCGACCGATCCCAGGCCACGTGCGACCCGGTGACCTCGAACAGCCCGGAAAGCCGCCCTTCGGTTGTCGACGCCCCGGGGCCCGTCACCACGGTCGTGACCTCCTCGACGTCGAAGCTCGCCGCGTAACCGAAGACCACGAGCAACAGCAGCGGCATCACGATCATCATCGCCAAGGTGCGGTGATCGCGCCGCACCTGCCTGAACTCCTTGAGCACCAGCGCCCACATCACAGTCCCTCCTCGAACCGTCCACAATTTCAACACTTGTTGAGTTCAACACATGTTGAGTTATAAGTCAAGTCCGACCTACGCGCCTCTAAGCGACAATGCTGCGCCATTTATTGCGCGATACTACGGACATAGAGCTGTCGAATCACAGACACGTAAGGAGTGCGTCCTGGCGGAGATCGCAACGGTGCTGGATCGGCTCCTGGATGCAGACGTCCTCGACGGCGCCGATGTCGCGCGCGTCTTGGGGACCAGTCCGAGGAGCGTGACCCGATGGCACGCGGCCCGCAGCAGCCCTCGACGCGCGACGGAGGAGCGTCTTCTGGAGCTGAACGCCGTGATCGACTTACTCCGTCGGGTAATGCGCGCTGAGCCGGCCCGGTTGTGGCTTCGGAGCCCCAGTCCCGACCTCGGATACGAGAAACCTCTGGATGTAGTAGCTCGAGGCGAGTACCAAAGAGTGATCGGATCCATCCTCGCCCTGGCCGAAGGCGTCACGGCCTAACCGACTGGGGCTTAGCGAAGACGATCTCGTGTCCGAGGACCTGTCGATCACGCGCAGCATCGGGGAGGCGGCCCACTCATTAGGATTCCAGGCAATACGTTCCCCATCGGCCGCTGGTCAAGATCACGTCGTGGCGATTCTGATCGAGAACATCGATCGGGAACGTCTTGATCCAGAGCTTGAGGAGGTCTGGTCATCGCTAAGCGACCTGGAGAGCGGCTCAGGCTGAGCTAGCACCGCCCCGAACTTCCCAAGACGACCCTCGCAGAGACCAGGACTGGCAGATAGCGATGGATGACTGCACGGAAGGGCCGCGCATCGCATTTAGTCTCCCTGCTCATGGAAATCTGGCCTGGAGTCCCCTATCCGCTCGGCGCAACCTGGGACGGAGAGGGGACCAACTTCGCACTCTTCTCCGAGAGCGCAACCGGCGTCGAGCTCTGTCTCTTCGACCACTCGGGTCACGAGGACCGGGTCGCGCTGACGGAGATCGACAGCTTCGTGTGGCACTGCTACCTGCCCGGCGTCGGCCCCGGGCAACGCTACGGCTACCGGGTCGACGGGCCATTCGCCCCCCTAAAGGGACATCGCTTCAACCGCAACAAGCTTCTGCTCGATCCCTATGCGAAGTCGATCGAGGGCGAGATCGAGTGGGGCGAAGAGGTCTTCGGCTACGCCATCGGCGACGGCGACGAGGACCTGAGCTTCAACGAAGCCGACTCGGTGACACGCGTTCCCAAATCCGTGGTCATCGATCCAACCTTCGACTGGGGGGACGACCAACCCCTGCAAACACCTTGGCATCGAACCGTCATCTACGAGACCCACGTGAAGGGGTTCTCCTACACGAACCCCTCCATCCCCGAGGACATCAGGGGAACGTACGCCGGGCTCGCCCACCCGGCATCGATCGAGCACCTCCAGCTGCTCGGCATGACCGCAATCGAGCTCATGCCCGTCCACCACTTCTTGCATCAGCGGTTCCTCATCGACAAAGGGCTCCGCAACTACTGGGGTTACGACTCGATCGGCTTCTTCGCCCCCTATGCCGGGTACAGCTCGTCCGAGCTTCGAGCGCAGCGAGAGGGTCGAGCTGGTGGAGCAGACGGCGTGCCCGAGTTCAAGCACATGGTCAAGGCGATGCACTCGGCCGGCATCGAGGTCATTCTCGACGTCGTCTACAACCACACCGGCGAGGGCAACCACATGGGCCCGACGGTGTGCTTTCGCGGCATCGACAACGCGGCTTACTACCGGTTGATCGACGGCAAGCAACGCTTCAACATGGACTTCACGGGCACGGGCAACTCGCTCAACGTTCGCCATCCCCAGGTGCTCAAGCTCATCATGGACAGCCTGCGCTACTGGGCGATCGAGATGCACGTCGACGGTTTTCGCTTCGATCTTGCCTCGGCACTGGCGCGCGAGCTCTACGAGGTCGACCGCCTCAGCGCGTTCTTCGACATCATTCATCAGGACCCCGTGCTGTCGCAGGTGAAGTTGATCGCCGAACCCTGGGACGTTGGCGAGGGTGGCTACCAGGTTGGCAACTTCCCGCCCGGCTGGAGCGAGTGGAACGGCAAGTACCGCGACTCAATGCGCGACTTTTGGCGTGGAGCTGAGGCCGGAGTCGGAGAGTTCGCGTTCAGGTTGACCGGAAGCTCCGACCTCTACAAGGACGACGGACGGCGGCCCAATGCGTCGATCAACTTCATAACGGCACACGACGGCTTCGCGCTCAACGACCTCGTTTCCTACGACGACAAGCACAACGAGGAGAACGGCGAGGGCGGCAGGGACGGCGAGAGCCACAACCGATCCTGGAACCACGGCGTCGAGGGCGACACGGACGAACCCGCAGTCAACGCGCTTCGAGAACGGCAGAAGCGGAACTTCCTTGCGACCCTCGCGCTGAGCCAGGGAGTTCCGATGTTCCTCGGTGGTGACGAGATAGGGCGCACCCAAGAGGGCAACAACAATGCCTACTGCCAGGACAACGAGGTCAGTTGGATCGACTGGTCGCTGCGCGACGAGAATCTGGCTCTGCTCGGCTTCGCGTGCAGACTGATGGAGTTCCGGCGCAACCACCCGGTGTTTAGACGACCCAAGTGGTTCCTGGGCCGCTCCATCCACGGACAGGAGACGAGCGATATCGCGTGGTTGAACCCGGGCGGGGACGAGATGACCGGGCAGCAGTGGAACGATGGCTACGCCAAGTCCATCGGTGTCTGGCTAAACGGCGACGAGATTGCTACACCCGGCCCCCGTGGGGAGCAAATCACGGACGACAGCTTCCTCATGTTCTTCAACGCGCACCACGAATCCATGGACTTCACGATTCCGATCGGAGACCTCGGCAGGGTTTGGAACGCGGTCATCGACACGAACGAGCCGCTGCTCGACGAGGGTGAGCGTACCTACAAGGCGGGCGACGCCATCGACGTCGAGGCGCGCTCGATCGTGGTGCTCCGGCGTGTCGAATAACCGCGCTCGGGCGACCACAACGCCTGCTCCGCGTGCGACCTACCGTGTGCAGCTTCACGCCGGCTTCGGCTTTGACGACGCCGCGGCGATCGTCCCCTATCTTGCAGACCTCGGCGCACCAACCGGGGGCCGAGGTCAAAGTCATCCGCCTGCCGGCCGAAAGCGTGACGATCTACACGGCGCGGTGAACGGGCCGGCGTTCAGCGTGGCGCTCTGCGTCGACTCCAAGCAACGGTGCCGGCGAGGCTCCCCACCAGCACGACCAGCAGGAGCCCCGACTCGACCGTCCTCTGGGGCTCCGGCGCCGGTTGGGAGGCGCTCAGCTCTTCCACCTCACCCTCGAGCACTGCGATTCTGTCTTCCAGCGCAACGTCCCAGAGCCTCTGGCTCGTGCGAAGGTCGTCGATCGCCGGCTCTATCTTTTCGATGGCGATCCTGCTCGCCCGGCGTGGCATGGTTCGCTTCAACCCGTCCACCCTCAGCGTCAGCCGGTCGAGCCGGTATCCGAGGTCCGCCCCGCCCTCATCGTCAGCAACCACGACCTCGGTCGGCGTCATATAGGCGAGCCTCGTGTCGCAGGGCGAGTTGCACACCTCGACCATCTGCCGGCCGAGCGCCGCGTCGGCGGGGACCGTGAACGACAACGCAACATCGAGAATGTTGCGGCGCGCGCTCGGCGTCGCAACGACCTCCCCCAGCAGCACTCCGTCGTCTACAACAGGACGGCGGTCGACAAGGGGACGGCGGGACTCGCCCGAGCCGGCATCGATGAGGTACGCGTAGAAGGGGCCGTCCTCAGAACCGGCGGCGCGGCGATCGACGTAAAGCGTGGTCTCCCAGCTGACGGCCTGCCCCCGATAGAGGTACTCGGTCACGGGCGAGAAGGCGTCGCCGCTCCCGCACGCTTGGAAGCACGAGGCGACGCCGGGGGCCGACAGCAACAGTAGGAAGACGACCGTAACGGGCGCGAGCAAGCGTGTCGGTGGCATCGGGACCTCCTTGGATTCGGCTCACACTCTTAAGACTCCGGCGCGCCCTCAAAGGTTCGCCGCTCGCTTACCGTTGGACGATGGCCGATCTATCGTTTGAGGATCTCGTCGCGGAGGCACTGGATTCGTTGCCGCCCGACATCGCCGCGGCGATGGACAACGTCGACGTCGTCATCGAGGACGAGCCGGCCCCCGATATCCTCGCCGAGATGCCGGCGGGCGAGACGTTGTTCGGCCTCTACCACGGAGTGCCGCTGACTCAACGGGGGCCGAGCACCTACTTCGGCGCGATCCCCGACCGCATCTCGATCTACCGGGGACCGCTCACGCGCACCTTCAGGGATCCCGACACCATTCGCGACGAGGTCCGCATCACGGTCATCCACGAGATCGCCCACCACTTCGGGATCAGCGACGAGCGCCTTGACGAGCTCGGGTGGTAGCCCCCGCTCAAGCGGTCAAGCGGTCAAGCCCAGGTGATCAGGCCTACGTCCATGCTGTTGGGCAGGTCCTCGTGGGCGGGAATGACACGCACCGCAAAGCCGTACAGTCCGGCGCTCTCGCTTCCGAACGTACCCCTGAAGCTGCAGATGCCGTTGTCGGTGCCGGCCGGTTTCATGGCGACGACGGTGGGGTCCACTAGCTCGCCGGTGGGTCCGACCCGGCCGTGCGCTAGCTGAACCATGATGTCCGAGGTCTCGAGCTCGCCGAGCTTCACGGTCGCACCGACCGTGCGTTCGTCCCCGACGTCTGCGGCGGTGATGTCGCCGTCCACATCGAGAACCCTGACCCCGTCCCACGCGGCGCGGATACGAGCCTTCCAGTCGGCGAGGGCGCGCGCCCGTTCGTAGTCACCGGCCCTCAGTGTCGCTCCCTGAGCCGCGGCCGGTTCGTAGAGCTCGGTCACGTAGTCGCGCACCATGCGGTCCGCCGTCACGAACCTGCCAGTGCTCTGGATCGAAGCTTTAACTCTTTGGGTCCAGCGACGAGGCACCGGTCCCTCCGAGCGGTCGTAGAAGCGCACCGTTATCTCGCGCTCGAGGAGGTCGTAGAGCGCGCTAGCGTCAACCCGGTCCTGATAGTCGAGGTCCGAGGCGACGTCATCGGTGCCGATGGCCCACCCGTTGTCGCCGTTGTAGCACTCGTCCCACCAGCCGTCGAGGATCGAGCAGTTGAGGGCGCCGTTCAGCGCCGCCTTCATGCCCGAGGTTCCACACGCCTCGAGCGGCCGGCGGGGATTGTTGAGCCATACATCGGCCCCCTGGGTGAGATAGCGGCCCACCTCCATGTCGTAGTCCTCGATGAAGGCGAAACGGAAACGGATCTCGGGGTCGCGCGCAAAGTGCACGAGCTGACGAATCATCTCCTTGCCGCCGTCGTCGCGCGGGTGCGCCTTGCCCGCGAGCACAAGCTGGATGGGCTTATCCGAGCTGAGCAGCAGCGCCTTGATGCGATCGACCTCCGCGAGAAGCAGCGTCCCCCGCTTGTACTGGGCGAAGCGACGGGCGAACCCGATCGTCAACACTCCCGGGTCGAAGACCTCGTCCGTCCAATTGACCTCGGACTCGGACGCACCGCGCGCGAGAAGCTGTTTGCGCAGCCGCTCGCGCACGAAGTAGACGAGTCGCTCCCTGGCCCGGTCGCGTGCGCGCCAGAGTTCGGCGTCCGGCACCTCCTTGATGCGGTCCCAGCGCGCGCCGCCGGTCTCGGCCCATCCGGGCGACAGCCTCCGATTAAAGATTTCGGCGAGCTCGGGACCGAGCCATGTCGACGTGTGCACCCCGTTGGTAATCGAGGTGATCGGGACTTCGTCTTCGGGTACCTCCGGCCACAAACCAACGAACATCGAACGCGACACCTTGCCGTGCAGCTTGCTCACGCCGTTGGAGCGCCCCGCAAGACGCAAACCCATCACGGCCATATTGAAGGCCGGGCTTGGTCCGGCGTTCGCGGGCTCCAGTCCGAGATCGATCAGCTCCTCGAACGAGGCCCCCGATTCCTTGGCGTAGGACTCGAAGTAACGGCGCATGAGGTCGAGGTCGTAGCGATCGATTCCGGCCGGCACCGGCGTGTGAGTGGTGAAGATGGTCGATACCCGTACCGCCTCGACGGCCTGGCCGAAATCGAGTGTCCCTGTGGCCACCAGCTCACGAATCCGTTCGAGGCCCAGGAAACCCGCGTGTCCTTCGTTGGAGTGAAAGACGTCCGCGTCGTGGCCGAGGGCGCGCAGCGCCCGTACTCCACCGATCCCCAGGACGATCTCCTGACGCAAGCGATGCTCGCTGCCGCCCGCGTAGAGCCTGTCCGTGACCGTCCTCTCCTCGGGAGCGTTGTCCTCGACGTCGCAGTCGAGAAGATAGAGGGGTACGCGACCGACCTGCGCGCGCCAGACCTGGGCGACGCAGGAACGGCCCTCGAGATCGACCTCGACCTTGACGGGCCCGTCGTCCCCCGACGGCACCAGTGTCAGGGGCATCCCGTGCGGATCGAGGGCCGGATAGCGCTCCTGCTGCCAGCCGTCGGCATTGAGCTGCTGTCTGAAGTAACCCTGACGATAGAGCAGTCCGATGCCCACGAGTGGGATCCCGAGATCGCTGGCCGCCTTGAGGTGATCGCCCGCAAGAACGCCGAGACCCCCCGAGTAAGTCGGCAGAGCCTCACATACTCCGAACTCCGGAGAGAAGTACGCAACCGTGTTGATCGACGTCTCGGTGTGACGACCCTGATACCAGCGAGGCTCGTTCAGATAACGGGCGAGCCCGTCGCTAACGGATGCGAGAAAGGTCAAAAAGGGACCGTCCTCGGCGAGTTCCGCGAACCGTTCCTTGGACACGAGTCCCAGCATGCGCACGGGATCGTGTCCGGCTTCGTCCCACACATCGGGATCGACCCAGCGAAAGAGGTCGAGCGCCCGGCCGTCCCACGACCATCTAAGGTTCGTCGCGATGACGGGTAACGCGTCCAACGGCTCGGGTAAGGACGCTCGAACCGCAAAACTCCTGAGTGCTTTCATCCGCACAGTGTCGCGCAGGCGAGGCGGCGCGCAGTAGCCTCCTTAGCTACGTAGTTCTGCGGGGTAAGGGACGGGCTCGGCCGAACCGCAGGACAAGCGGACCATCGTCCGAGAGCGCGCGGGACCGACGAGATGAAGCCACCAAGACCATCGGGAAGGAGCATCGCCGACGTGAAGTCGTCCCTTCGGAGAGGTCACGTCAACATCGAGGACGTGGAGCCGCAGGTCGATTGCGGCCGTTACAGGGCAAAGGCGATAACGGGGGACGTCGTATCAGTCCGCGCGGACATCTATCGCGACGGCCCCGCGGTGGTGGCCGCCGCCGTCCGCTTCCGGGGGCCTGACGACAAGCGGTGGTCCGAGGCGCGCATGGTTCACGTCGAGAACGACCGCTGGACGGGTGCCTTTCGTCCCGATCGAATCGGCGTCTGGGAGTACGCGATCGAGGCGTGGACCGACCGCTTCGCCACCTGGCGCCGCGACCTCAAGACGCGCGTCGAGGCGGGCCAGGTCGTGGACCTCGAGCTTCAGGAGGGCGCTCAGATCCTCGAGGACCATCTCAGGGCGCTGCCGTCGTCCGAGCGCAAGACCGTCAAGCAGGCCATCGCCTCGCTTCGAGCACCGGCCGACCAAGAGGGCGCGGCCTCGAGTTTCGAAGACCCTCGCATCACGGCAGCGCTCGACGAGCACATCGCCGAGCTCATGTCGATGCATCACACCCGCGCGGGCTCGACCGTCACGAAACCGGTCCTGCAGCTCACGGTCGACCGCGCGCTGGCCCGCTTCGGCGCATGGTACGAGTTCTTTCCTCGCTCGACGGGGCACGAGGGCGAGCAGGGGACCTTGACCACGGCGGTCGACGAGCTCGACCGTATCGCGAGCATGGGCTTCGACATCGTCTACCTCCCTCCTATTCACCCGATCGGGGCGACCTGGCGCAAGGGTCGCAACAACAGCCTCGATCCCGGCCCGGACGATGTCGGCGTCCCCTGGGCGATCGGCGGCGAGGACGGCGGCCACACCGCGGTCCATCCCGACCTCGGCACGATCGACGACTTCGATACCTTCCTCAAGGAGGCGGACAAGCGAGGTCTCGAGATCGCACTCGACTTCGCCATTCAGTGCTCGCCGGACCACCCCTGGGTCGCGGAGCATCCCGAGTGGTTCATGCACAGGGCCGACGGATCGATCAAGTACGCGGAGAACCCACCGAAGAAGTACCAGGACATCTACCCGATCAACTTCGACACCGAAGACAGAGAGGGACTGTGGAGGGAGCTCAAGGGAATCCTCGACTTCTGGATCGGACACGGCGTCACGATCTTTCGAGTCGACAACCCCCACACCAAGGCTCTGCCTTTCTGGGAGTGGGCCATCACAACCATCAAGACGGAGCACCCTGAGGTCATTCTCCTGTCGGAGGCCTTTACCCGGCCCAAGGTGATGAAGGGCCTCGCCAAGATCGGTTTCACCCAGAGCTACACCTACTTCACGTGGCGGAACACCAAGGCCGAACTCACCGAGTACCTCACCGAGCTCGCCGCGACCGACATGGCGCAGTACTTCAAGCCCAACTTCTTCGCCAACACACCCGACATCCTTCACGAGTACCTCCAGACGGGGGGGAGGCCGGCGTTCAAGATCAGGCTCGTCCTCGCCGCCCTTCTGTCTCCGAGCTACGGCATCTACTCCGGCTACGAGCTGTGCGAGAGCACACCGGTCAAGCCGGGGAGCGAGGAGTACCTCGACTCTGAGAAATACCAGGTGGCGCAGCGCGACTACCAGTCCGAGGGCAACCTCAACCGTTACGTCACGCGCATCAACAGGATCCGCAAGGCGTACCCGGTGCTCGAGCACCTCACGAATCTCGTCTTCCACGACGTCGACACGCCGAACCTGATGGCCTTCTCGAAGTCGCTGCCCGGCGAGACCCCGATCCTCGCCGTTGTAAACCTCAACCCGTATCACTGGGAGGAGGGCACGCTTACGTTGAAGCTCGAGGCGCTGGGGTTGGACCCGTGGGACACCTTCAAGGTGCACGATCTCATCAGCGACGAGGCCTACGAATGGCAGGGCGCGCGGGCATACGTTCGTCTCGACCCGTTCCACGAGCCGGCTCACGTCTTCCGGGTGCTCAGGTAGCCCGTGAAGAAGCTCAAGCGCGACCCGCAGTGGTACAAGACCGCCGTCTTCTACGAGGTCTACGTGCGCAGCTTCTTCGACAGCAACGCCGACGGCTTCGGCGACTTCCGGGGCATGATCGACAAGCTCGACTACCTGGAATGGCTCGGTATCGACTGCGTCTGGATGCTGCCCTTTTATCAGTCCCCGCTGCGCGACGGCGGTTACGACATCTCGGACTTCTATGCGATCCTCCCCGAGTACGGAAATCTCAACGACTTCATGGAGTTCGTCGAAGAGGCTCACAAGCGAGGCATGCGCGTCGTCGTCGACTTCGTCGTCAACCACACCTCGGATGAGCATCCCTGGTTCCAAGAGGCCCGGCGGCCCGGCTCGCCGAAACGGGACTGGTATGTCTGGTCGGACGACCCGGAGAAGTACTCGGACGCCCGCGTCATCTTCATCGACACCGAGAAATCCAACTGGACCTGGGACGACGAGGCGGGCGCGTATTACTGGCACCGTTTCTTCAGCCACCAGCCCGATCTCAACTACGACAACCTCGAGGTCCAGGAACAACTGACGGCCGCGCTGAAGTTCTGGCTCGACCTCGGGCTCGACGGCTTCCGACTCGACGCGGTTCCGTATCTCTTCGAACGGCAGGGAACGAACTGCGAGAACCTTCCGGAGACGCATGAGTTCCTCAAGCGTTTGCGCAAAGAGGTTGATTCGGAGTACGAGGACATCGTGCTTCTCGCCGAGGCCAACCAGTGGCCGTCGGACGTCGTGCAGTACTTCGGCGACGATGGCGACGAGTGCCACATGTGCTTTCACTTCCCGCTTATGCCCCGCATGTTCATGGCGGCCCGCAGACAGGTGCGCTATCCGATCGTCGAGATCCTCGACCAGACGCCCGAAATTCCCGACAACTGCCAGTGGGGCATCTTTCTGCGCAACCACGACGAGCTGACCCTCGAGATGGTGACCGACGAAGAGCGCGACTACATGTACAACGAGTACGCCAAGGATCCACGCATGAAGCTCAACCTCGGTATCCGCCGGCGGCTCGCTCCGCTACTGGAGAACTCACGGGACCAATCGGAGCTGTTTCACGCCATGCTCCTGTCGCTGCCGGGAACACCGATCGTGTACTACGGCGACGAGGTGGGCATGGGCGACAACGTCTACCTTGGTGACAGGGACGGCGTGAGAACACCGATGCAGTGGAGCAGCGATCGCAACGCGGGCTTCTCGTCCGCCGACTTCGCCCAGCTCTACCTGCCGGTGCTTATGGACCCGATCTACGGGTATCAAGCTTGCAATGTGGAGGCCGAGCTACGAAGCCCACACTCGTTCCTGCATTGGTTCCGGCAGCTCCTGGTCATCCGCAAGCAACACTCGGTATTCGGGCTCGGATCGTTCGAGGTACTCCATCCGGATAATGCCGCGATACTGGCATTCATAAGAAAGCATGGAGACGATGTGGTGCTGTGTGTCAACAATCTTTCGAGCAGGGCACAGGCCGTCGAGTTGAACCTCTCGGCCCACGAGGGTATGTATCCGGTCGAGCTCATGGGGCGCGAACGCTTTCCCCGCATCGGAGAGCTCCCCTACCTGCTGACCATCCCGGCACACGGCTTCTACTGGTTCCAGCTAACGAACGAGGATTCTTAGAATGAACATCGACGTCGGGCCACTCATCCACGTTCTTCCAGACCAGCGTTGGTTCGGGTCCAAGGACCGCGCTCTGCGGGCCGTCGAGTTACGCGACCATGCGGTGCTAGACGAGGGCGTGGACGGGAGAGAGTCGCTGATACTCGCGCTGCTCGACGTCCGCTTCGTCGACGGGCGGGACGCGCTGTACCAGATGCCGCTGCTGGTAGCGGACGACGGAACCGTGCGCGACGCCCTCGAGAGTGTCGGTCGCCTCTCCGTGTTCGGCCGCCTGCTGGCCCGCGGCGAGACTCTCAGAGGCGAACACGGGAGCTTCCGCTTCGGGGGCCCGGGACTGGATCCCCTATCGCCTCCAGGCCAGGGCTCGGTCAGGGCACTGGGGACGGAGCAATCCAACAGCTCGATCGTGCTCGACGAAGCCGTGATCCTCAAGTTGATCCGGCGGGTGGAGGAAGGTGACAACCCGGAGCTCGAGCTCAACCGCTTCCTCACCAACGAGGGCTTCGAGTACATCCCCGCGCAGGTGGGTGAGATCTTCTACGTCGCCACCAAGGACCGAGAGGGCTCCGTCGGACTGCAAGCGCAACTGCACGACGAGGGAACGAACATCGACCTCGGCATCGCGCAACAGTTCATCAGTGACGCTACCGACGGTTGGAGCGAAGCACTGAAGCACATCGCCGCCCTCTACGACGGCATCTCCGGCGAGGAGGAGATGTCGAGCCGCCGCCAGCAGATCGAGGCGGTCTGTTCGACCCTGCTCGAGGAGATCGCAGCACTCGGCGAGGTGACGGCGGGCGTGCACGTGGCTTTTGCGCGCGGCCAGGAATACGATCCCGACATTGGACGAGAGACGGCGACGTCACAGGACCTCAGGGACTGGGGGATGCACGCACGCCACGCGCTCGCGTCTCTTCCCATCGACCGCCTACCCGAGCTCACACCCGAGATGTTGTCCGCGATCGACCGACTCATCGACGCGCTCGAGAGGGTGACCGATCCCGGTGCAAAGACACGCGTCCACGGCGACTACCACCTCGGCCAGACCCTGCTCGGCCCCCGGGGCTGGCTCATCTTGGACTTCGAAGGAGAGCCGCTCCGGTCGCTCGAAGAGCGCCGCGCCTTTCAGTCCCCGCTGCGGGACGTCGCGGGGATGCTGAGATCGTTCTCCTACGCCGCCTATTCGGTGCTGTTCGAGCGGGCCGAGCCCGACACCGAACGTTGGAAGCAGCTCGAACCATGGGCGACCTCGTTCGAGGAGCTGGCGCGCGATTACTTCTGGCAGGCCTACCTACGCACCAGCCACGAGGGCGATCTTCTGTCCCACGACAGGGACGACCTGGGGATCTTGCTCGACTTCTTCGAGGTCGACAAAGCGCTCTACGAGGTCGGCTACGACCTCGGGCATCGCCCCGACTGGGTCCGCATCCCACTTCGAGGCATCAGGGATGTAATCGAACGAAGTGAAGCCGGATGACCACTGAGCGGCACGCCCCTCCCCCTGGGCTTGGAGACATCGACCTCTATCTGCTCGGCGAGGGGAAACACAGGCGCCTGTTCGAGAAGTTGGGCGCTCACCGCATAACCCACAACGGAGCGGACGGGATTAGCTTCGCGGTGTGGGCGCCGGCTGCCCGAGAGGTGCGCGTGGTCGGCGACTTCAACGCGTGGGACGGACGAGCCAACCCGATGCAGAAGCTGGGCGAGTCCGGTGTCTGGGAGACCTTCGTTCCGGATGTTCCCGACGGCGCCAACTACAAGTTCGAGATCGTCGACACCGCTCGTCACCTCGTCCTGAAGACCGACCCCTACGCCTTCGCGACTGAGGTGCCCCCCGATACCGCGTCGAAGGTCTACACACCAAGCTACAAGTTCGCCGATGACGACTGGATGACCCGCCGGTCGTCGGCCGATCCCTATGCCGGCCCCATGTCGGCCTACGAAGTCCACCCGGGCTCCTGGCGTCATGGGCCCGACGGCGCCCCCCTGAGCTACAGGGAGATGGGGTCGCAGCTTGCCGACTACTGCACCGAGATGGGCTTTACGCACATCGAGTTCCTGCCCGTGGCCGAACATCCCTTCGGCGGCTCGTGGGGCTACCAGGTGAGTCACTACTTCGCTCCCAGCGCGCGCTTCGGGACGCCCGACGACTTCAAGCACATGATCGACACCCTCCACCGCACGGGTATCGGCGTGATCATCGACTGGGTTCCTGCACACTTCCCGCGCGACGACTTTGCCCTCGCCCGTTTCGACGGCACCGCGCTGTACGAACACCTCGATCCGCGCCAGGGAGCACATCCCGACTGGGGCACGTTGATCTTCAACTACGGGCGAACCGAGGTCCGCAACTTCCTGATCAGCAACGCCCTTTACTGGATCGAGGAGTTTCACATCGACGGCCTGCGCGTAGACGCGGTCGCGTCGATGCTCTACCTCGACTACTCGCGCGAAGAGGGCGAGTGGGTGCCCAACCAGTACGGGGGCCGCGAGAATCTCGAGGCGATCGAGTTCCTCAAAGAGCTCAACACCGTGGTGCACGGCGAGCATCCGGGGGTCTTGATGATCGCCGAGGAGTCGACCGCGTGGCCGGGCGTGAGCCGTCCTCTCTACGTTGGGGGACTCGGCTTCGGATTCAAGTGGAACATGGGCTGGATGCACGACACACTCGATTACTTCACCCACGATCCGATCCACCGTCGCTATCACCACAACCAACTGACCTTCTCGCTGATGTACGCCTACAGCGAGAACTTCGTCCTTCCCCTGAGCCACGACGAAGTGGTGCATGGCAAGGGCTCACTGCTCAACAAGATGTCGGGCGATCCCTGGCGGAAGTTCGCCAACCTCCGGTCGCTCCTCGCCTATATGTGGGCGCACCCGGGCAAGAAGCTCCTGTTTATGGGCGGTGAGCTGGCGCAATACAGCGAGTGGAACCACGACACGCAACTCGACTGGGCGGCGCTGCGGGATCATCGCCACGCCGGAGTCCAGCACCTCGTCGCGGACCTCAACCGCATCTACAGGGACACGGCCGCGCTTTGGGAGGTCGACCACGAGCCGGAGGGATTCCAGTGGATCGACGCCAACGACGCGGACAACAACGTCATCTCGTTCTTTCGCGCCAACAAGACACACGACGGATTCCTCGTGTGTATCGCCAACCTCTCGCCGATCCCCCGTTACAACTTCCGCGTCGGGCTTCCGGCCAAGGGCGCCTATGTCGAGGCCCTCAACACCGACTCAGAATCGTACGGGGGCAGCAACGTCGGTAACCTCGGCGTCGTCGAGGCGGAGCCCATCCCGTGGCATGGGCTCGACCACTCGGCCACCGTGGCACTCCCCCCTCTAGCGGTGTTGTGGCTGCGGGCCTAACTGTGCCGGGCGGCCTTGATAGTCGGTGCTCATGCGCGCCCAGCGCGCATCTCGCCCAACTATCAACCGGCCCCGCGAACATTAGCCATGTAATCTCTGCGCCATGACCGATCGCAGTGAGCTCGAGAGGCTCGACACGAAGGAACTACACGATCGGGCCATGGCGCACGCACGCCACCATGTCGACATCGGTTTCCTGTGGCGCCTGATCAAGGCCGTGCCGGTAGCCGAGGCTGCGGCAGGCCACCAGGGCGAAGCGGAGGCCGACGTCGTGAGCCTCTCTTCGCTCGTCACCGATGTTCTTTACTCCGACGAACCCGAGGTCGCCGAGCAACTGAGACCGCTCTACATCGACTACCTGGCCGACAAGGCCTAGCCCTAAGCCGGGCTAGCGCCGACCGGGCCGGCGACTCAAACCTCGTCTACCGGTACCAACTTCTCCACGACGTAGAGGTCGGACGTCTTCTCTGTGACCTTTTCGGCATCCGGTATCTCGTGACCCGGCAGAACCACGAATCGTTGCGGATGCCGTCGAACGCTCCTGTACTTGGAGGCCGGCACCCTGATCTCGGCGGTGCACTCAGGGTCACCACACTCGCAAATCACCCCCAGAGGCTGGTCCTGATCGGCGTCGACCTGCTCCTCGTTGATGACCTTGAAGGCGACCTCGTTCCTGACGATCCGGTCGATGCGGGCCTTCTCCACCTGCGGGCCCAGGACTCTGGACCCGCACACCGGGCAGAGGGGCTCATCGCCCTCCGCAAGATGAACGGTGCGCTGACATTCGAGGCAAATCCCCTGGCTTCCCATCCCGGCGACCCTATTCCTTAGCCTCAGCACTGCAAGTTCTTCCGGTCCAGAGCGGCCTGTAATCTCGCCGGGTGAGAACCGATATCAAGCGCGCCCTGGTGGCGACCTTCGTTGCGCGCAGCGCAGCCAACGGGGCGCTCAGGGTCGTCTATCCGTTTCTCCCCGCCATAGCGCGTGGCCTCGGGGTCGGTCCCGGCACACTGTCTTCGCTGATCGCGCTGAGGAACCTCGGCGGGCTGGCCACTCCCGTGGTTGCTCGGCTCTCTGAGCGACGGGGGCGTCGCTGGATGATGCTCGTCGCGATGCTGGCGATAACCGCCGGCTGCGTGCTCACGTTCGCGACCGATCTCTTTATCGTCGCAGGCGTCGGCATCGTCCTGGTGGGCTTGGCCACCCCGGCGTTCGCCATCCCCATGCAGGCGTGGTTCGGAGACCGGGTTCCCTACGCCGAGCGGGGCCGGGTCTTCGGCATCACCGAGCTGACCTGGTCGATGGGCCTCTTATCGGTCGTGCCCATCTCCGGCTTCCTCATCGAGCGCACGAGCTGGAGAGCCCCGTTCATCCTGTTGAGCGTCTTCTCGGCGATCGGCGCCCTCGCGGTGGTGAGAGGCATCGACTCGGACCGCCCGAAGGAGCGCACGGCCCACCGACTCGTCCTGACCTCGGTGCGCGTCCGGGTTCTCGCCGTCGCGCTTCTGTTCAGTGTTGCGGCGGAGATCCCCTTCATCGTCTACGGGCAGTGGCTCGAGGGGTCGTTCGGTCTCTCGGTCGCCGGCATCGGCGCGTTCACGATCGTCGTGGTCGCGGCCGAGCTCACCGGTGGAGTGCTCGTGACGCTCTACGGCGATCGCTGGGGCCTGCGCCGGACGGTGCTCGGGGGTCTGCTGGTGTCGGGCGTCGCCTATCTGGGCTTCTCGGTCACCGGGTCGGAGCTCCTTCTGGGGATGGTCGTGGTCGTCGCGTGGATCGCGGCGTTCGAGGTGACGGTCGTGGCGGCCATCCCCTTTGCCAGCGAATTGGCCGTCGAAGCACGAGAGCGTCTCCTGTCGATGTTCACAGTGATGATCGCGGTGGGCCGAGCGATCGGCGCACTGGCGGCGCAGCCGCTGTTCGCGGCGGGGGGGATCGGTCGCGCGGGCCTCGTGTCCGCTGGATGCGTCGTGGCCGCGACGGTCCTGCTGCGGCAGGTCAAAGAGCACGACCCGGCCGTGCCGGCGCCAACCGAAGCGATGGGAGACCATGGTCAAGCGTCCACTTGACTGGTTCGACGTCTTCTCCCCCCCGATCATTGGGTTGAGTTCGCAACACTCCTTGCCGGTCTCCCTTGTGGGCGATGTGGAGGGAAGTGTCGATCCTCTTCGAATAGCGGCCATCCAGCTGCTGTACGTGAATCGATCCGCCGAACCCGACTCGGGTTTAGCGGTGACGACGGCGCTGACGCACAGGCAACTCCACATGCGGAGGCCTCCTAACTGGTTCGTGAACTTCGCCAGTCGATTCGACCAGGGAATGATTGACGAGCGACTAACGGCGGGAGGCTGCGAGACCTTCGCTAGGGACGAATTCGCAATAATCCGCGAACGAACATCATTCCTAGGTCGGCCCGTCCTGGTGGATCACTACACACACCTTGAGTTGCCCTTCGAAGCCTGTGGGTCCTGCAGGTGACAGGAGCGCAGTGCGCGGTCATCATCGGCGGTTGGAGGCTAGCCATCACGTCCTTTATCCCCTTGCTTCATGTACTCAGCAAGGAAGATGCACATGATGTCATTCCTTACTACCAAGAAGACGACTGACGCCAACGCCGACTAATGACTTTGAGGGAACTACTCTGCGTCCTCGCCGAAGTGGTCGTCCTCGGGGTTCATGCTCGGTTGCGTGGGCTCGTCGACGCTCACGTTGCCCGGGCCTTCAGTGGAGTCAGAGTCCTCGGGATCTTGCGGCTCGTCGGTGCCGGGCTGGGGAAGCGGGGTGCCCTCGTCGTTGTCGTGTTCGCCGCGCTTGTCGGTCATGGTGGCCTCCTGTTCGCTGGGCTATCTCGCGCCCTTACCCAACCGGAGCGCTTATGACCGGAGCGCCTACCTGAACAACCTGGGTGCCTTGACCTTGGCCGACAGCGATCCGTGCAGTCTGAGTCGGCGTGCGGCGAGTGACCGGGCGGGAGTGGTTCGCTCCACCGCGATCTTGGCCCACTCCGGCGCAGTCGTTTCGAAGACCAGGGCCGGAGCTCCCGCCGAGCCCGGCTTGGCTTCGGCGTGTCCATTTGTTACGACGATGTGCCATGCTTCGGCGTCCGAGAACCTCCATTCGATGGGCCCCCCCAGAGAGCGGGCGACCTCGAGATCCACCGGCCTCGTCATGCCATCGAACAGGATCTCGAGCGCCTCACGACTGGGCCGGGGCTCGCGGCGCTCGTCTCCGAGCACACCCGACGAGATGAGCACCCACAGACGGCGAGCCCGTTCCTCGTAAGACTGGGTCCGATCCTCGAACGACAGCAACGAGATCTCCCCCGGGTCGATGCCGACGCGTCCCAGTTTGGTTTCGAAGCTTCGGAGTCCGAAGGCGTAGATCTCCTCGAGAGTGAAGCCGAAGGCCTCGGTGTAGTCGCGGTCGTAGTTGGGTGGGGTGAAGACGCCGACGGTCCAGGGAAGAACTCGATCCCATAGCTCGATAGCGGCGGCGCGGCACTCCTCCGATGACCGCACGAGATCACCCAGAAAAGCAACTCCGAACGCGACGTGGCGAGACTCGTCGCGCGACACGTTGTCAATACCCTCGGAGAAGCCGGGCAGAATCGCGCGCTCGTTCAGGTACCGCTGGATGAAGTGCTGCCCGGCGATGGCAAGCATCCCCTCGACGACGACGTGATACAGCGCCACGCTCTGAGTCAGGAGCGTCTTGTCCTTCGGCTTGCGGCGCAGCCGGTCGGTCACCCGATCAAGCTCCTCGAAGACCTGTTTGAAGCCCCAGGTCAGATAGGGCTCGACCGCGTCCAGTGTTGTGGCCGTATCGGAGCCCAGTCCCGCGACCTCGCGCATGAAGCGATCGAAGAAAACATGATGACGCGCTTCGTCGACGATCTGGGTGGTGAGAAAGATGCTCTCTGGGAAGCCGGTCGCGGCGTCGAGGACTGGGGTGAGGTCTCGGGCCACGGCCTCCTCGCCGACCAGGAACAACGAGTAGTTCCACAGCAGGGCAGTGCGCTGTTTGTCGTCGAGCTTCTCCACCCAATCGATTCTGTCGCGCGTGGAATCGATGTTCGTCGCGCTCCAGTTTGTGCGCTCCCACTGCCGGTACAACTTGTCGTAGGAGATGGACTCCCGCGTCTGGATCAAATCGCTCATTCGTTCACACTCCCCTGTAGCTCCCTTGCGAGTGGCCCCGTTCGCCGGGGCGATCGCTCTCTCGCGCGTAACGCTCGAATCCGTCCCACACCAAGGTCACGAGTTGCTCGACGAGTTGTGCGCGCGGCACGCTTCGGTCTTCGAGCCACCAGTCACCGGCCATCTGCACGGCCCCCACGATCGCGAACGCAAGCGGTTCGGCAAACGCGGCTCGAGGAGCGTTGTCGACGAGCAGATCGTTCCTGGTCACGCTTGCAACCTCGAGCGCGACCGCGCGTATGAAGGCGCCGATCACCTCGTGCACTTCCCGACGCTCCGTCTGTGCCCTGTGCACGAGGAAGCGATAGACCTGGGGCTCGCTTTCGAGGAAGGCAAAGTAAGTGTCGATGGTCAGTGCCAGGCGTGCGCGCGGCATCGACTCCCGCTGAAGGGAGTCGGTGATCTCGGTCATGAGGGCGTAGGCGTAGCGTTCCGCCAGCGCCGTGTAGAGCCCCCCTTTGTCGCCGAAGTGCCGATAGAGAATCGGTTTGGTGATGCCGGCCTCGGACGCGATCACGTCCATCGACACGGCCGGACCGTCGCGCCTGATCACGTTGTCGGCGGCGTCGAGCAGCTCCATCCGCCTGCGCGCGCGCCGTGACCTGCGGTTCTCTGGCTCCTCAGTTGCGATGGGCGAGACTCCTCGCATTCAGAACGGTTGAATGGGTGTGTTACCGACCGTAACGTTACGCTCGGTAACTGTCAATATCATCCTGCAGCACGACGGGCCGTCATCGGCAGGCACGATGCGGAATCGGCCCGAGCTGGCTATGTTCTGTTCATGACCCATCATCCCGGCCTGGTGAAGCGCCTGCGAGGACTCGATCGACGCCTGGTCGATGGTTTCCTCGGTCTCGTCATCGCGCTGGTCTCGCTCCCCGGCCTAATGCCCACTCTGGATGACAGTCGTCGAGAGCCGGACGCCGGCTCCCTGGTGCTGATCCTGCTGATGACCCTGCCGGTCGCTTACCGTCGGGTCGCCCCCGACATCGTCATGGGCACCACCGGCATGGCCACCGTGGCTTATTACGCACTCGGCTATCCCGACACGCCGGCCGCGCTGGGAACCCTCGTGGCTCTGTACTCGGTCGCGGCACATGGAAACCGCAAGCTCGCCGTTCAGGCCCTCGTCTACACCACGATTGGCCTGTCGATCAGTGTTCTTGTTTCGGATCCGGGAGACCTCACGCTGCAGATTCTGATCTCGAACTACATCATCTACGGCACCGCGTGGGTCATCGGCGACAACGTTCGCACGCGGCGTGCCTATACGGTCGAGCTCGAGGCGCGCGCCGCTCGCCTGGAGCAGGAGCGAGAGACGAACTCGCGGGAAGCAGTGATCGACGAGCGCCGTCGGATCGCCAGGGAGATGCACGATGTCGTAGCCCACAACGTAAGCGTCATGGTCGTCCAGGCGGGTGCCGCACGGCGCGTCATGGATACGAAACCCGATCAGGCGCGCACCGCTCTCTCGTCGATCGAGACGACCGGTCGCCAGGCACTGACCGAGATGCGACGTCTCACCGGGGTGCTACGACGTGAGGACGAGACGGACAAGGCCCCACAGCCTGGACTTGATTGCCTGGACGATCTGATCGAAAAGACATGCGAGGCCGGGTTGCCGGTCGACGTAGTCGTCGAGGGGCGTCCCTACGATCTACCTCAAGGCGTGGATCTGTCCGCCTTCCGCATCGTTCAGGAGGCCTTGACGAACTCGCTGAAGCACGCCGGTCCTTCCAAGGCCGTCGTGTGGCTGAAATACGGTCCGGGACGTCTCGACCTGCGGGTGACCGATGACGGGCGCGGCGCCGCCGAGCAACTCTCGAACGGGCGGCCTGCGGGACATGGACTGGTCGGCATGCGCGAGCGCGTCGCCTTGTTCGGTGGCGATCTCGAGACGGGACCGCTCCCTGGTGGTGGTTACGAGGTCATGGCGACGCTGCCTCTCGAGAGGGAGGGGCAATGGTCAAGGTCCTGATCGCGGACGACCAGGCCCTTGTGCGCACGGGCTTTCGCATGATCCTCGACGCCGAGGACGACATCGAGGTCACGGGAGAGGCGGCGGACGGCGCCGAGGCAGTCACGCTCGCATCTGCAGGACGACCCGACGTCATCCTGATGGACGTGCGCATGCCCAACATGGACGGCATCGAGGCGACGCGCCTGATCGTCGATAAGGACGATGACGATCCGATCCGCGTCCTCATTCTCACGACCTTCGATCTCGACGAGTACGTCTACGACGCGCTGCGGGCCGGAGCCAGCGGGTTCTTGCTGAAGGACGCCCCTCCCGAAGAACTCGTGCGGGGAGTGCGGGTCCTCGCCCGAGGGGACGCCCTCATCGCCCCCTCGGTGACCCGGCGCTTGATCGAGGAGATCTCCAAGCGCCCCAGCCGCGACGTCGCTCCCTCGGCAGCCCTGGAGTCACTTACTCAGCGCGAGCTCGAGGTCTTGGAGCACATCGCGCGCGGGCTTTCGAACCACGAGATCGCCGAGGAGCTGTTCGTGAGCGAAACGACGGTCAAGACCCACGTCGGTCGGGTTCTGATGAAGCTCGGGCTGCGCGACCGGGTACAGGCCGTGGTGCTCGCCTACGAGTCCGGCGTCGTTCACCCCGGAGCGGCCGGCTGAGGTTCTGCATCCTTCTGAGGATGGAGTCATTTCGGACGCTTGCGCCCGGCTTCTCATCCCAAAGGCGGATGACGAAATCCAAGCGGAGAAGGACGACTGGATCGGCCCCCTCGCCTACCGTGGGGCCATAGTGAACGTCAGCGACGAGGAGGATCCGTGCAAGCCGCACCGAATCAGGCCGTGCCCCGCGTAGTGCGCCCAATCGCCTCACGCTCTGTCGACGTCGTGAAGGTCTACGGACAGGGATCGACTTCCGTGCGGGCTCTCGACGGCATCGACGCCGAGTTCGAGCACGCCGAGTTCACGGCGATCATGGGGCCTTCCGGATCGGGCAAGTCGACGCTCCTGCACTGTCTCGCGGGACTCGACGAGGTGACCTCCGGCAAGATCTTCCTGGGCGACATCGACGTCACCACGCTCGACGAGAAGCGCCGCACGCAGGTTCGACGCGACAAAATCGGTTTCATATTCCAGTCCTTCAACCTGGTGCCGAGCTTGACCGCCGAGGAGAACATCACCCTTCCCCAGGATCTCGCCCGGCGTAAGCCGGACCTTGACTGGCTCAATGGTCTCTACGACCTCGTGGGCCTGAGAGACAGGCTTCATCACCGCCCGGCCGAGCTTTCCGGGGGCGAGCAGCAGCGCGTCGCCGCCGCGCGCGCTCTCGCAAGCCGGCCCGAGATCGTGTTCGCAGACGAGCCGACGGGCAACCTCGACTCGAAACGAGGTGGCGAGATGCTCGCGTTCATGCGGCGAGCAGTGAGGGAGTTCGGCCAGACCATCGTCATGGTCACCCACGACCCCATCGCCGCAAGCTATTCCGACAGGGTCGTGTTCCTGGCGGACGGCGCGGTCGTGGACCTCATGGAAGGTCCCACGGTCGACAAGGTGCTCGATCGCATGAAGACGCTGGAGGGTTAGGAAGTGTTCAAAGCTACCCTCAAGGGCCTGCTCGCCCACAAGCTCCGCCTCTCTTTGACCGCGCTCGCGATCGTGCTCGGCGTGGGCTTCATCGCCGGCACTTACGTCCTGACCGACACGATCAACAAGACCTTCGACGAGCTGTTCGCCGACACGACTCAGGGGATCGACGTCTTCGTTCGCTCGGAAACCGCCTTCGAGTCACAAAGTGGGTCGGGAACGGGCGATCGCGCCGCGATGCCCGAGGCTCTCCTCGACACGGTGCGCGAAGTCGACGGTGTCGAAAGCGCGGAGGGCAGCGTCGGCGGCTACGCTCAGCTCGTCGACAAAGACGGCGAGGCCATCTCACCGAACGGCCCTCCGACGTTGGGGTTCGGTTCTGCCGAAGACGCGGTGAACGAGGACTCGGCGGCGGACTTGCGCGCGGGCCGGTCCCCCTCGGCGCCCGACGAGGTCATGATCGACGCGGCCACGGCCGAGAGCTACGACTTCTCGATCGGAGACACGATCGACGTTCTCTTCGAAGGCCCGACCCGCACTTTCACCCTCGTCGGCATAGTCGGCTTCGGCGAGGCCGACAATCTCGCGGGAGCTACCCTTGCGATCTTCGAGCTCGAGGCGGCCCAGGGGTTGTTCGGCAAGGAGGACACACTCGACTCCATCGAGGTCGTGGCCGCCGACGGCGTAAGCGCGCGTGCGCTTACCAACGAGATAGCCGCCGAACTGCCAAGTGGGATCGAAGCTCAGACCGGCGCAGCCATCTCCGACGAGCAGTCGGACAGCCTGCAGGAGGCCCTGGGTTTCTTCAACACCGCTCTGCTCGTGTTCGGGTTCATCTCGCTGTTCGTCGGGGCGTTCATCATCTTCAACACATTCTCGATCGTGGTCGCACAGCGCACGCGAGAATTCGGGCTGCTGCGGGCCATGGGAGCGACCGAACGTCAGATCCTCACCTCGGTCCTCGTGGAGTCGATCATCGTCGGCTTCGTCGCCTCCCTGGTTGGACTCGTTGCGGGCTTCGGCATCGCCGCCGGACTGCAGGCGATGCTGCGGGCCTTCGGCCTCGATCTGCCCTCGACCGGACTGGTGTTCGAGCCGCGCACCGCCATCATTGGAATGACCGTGGGCATCGTCGTGACTCTCGTTTCGGCCATTGGCCCTGCGCGACGTGCCTCCCGAATCTCGCCCATGGCTGCGTTGCGGGACGCAAGCCCACAGCAGACGGGCTTCTCGCGCCGCAGGCTCATCGTCGGGGCTGCAATCACGCTGATCGGCGCAGGGGTCCTGAGCGTGGGCCTGTTCGGCGACTTCGATAACGCGATCAGTTACGTGGGGATCGGCGCGGCAGTCATCTTCTTTGGGGTCGCCGCACTTAGTCCCCTCTTTGCCGGACCACTGGCGCGCGCCATCGGAGCACCCATGCAGGCGACGCTGAAGGTCCCGGGAAAGCTCGCCCGGCAGAACTCGGGCCGCAACCCGAAGCGCACGGCGTCGACGGCGGCGGCACTGATGATCGGGCTCGCGCTCGTGAGCATGGTCAGCATCTTCGCGGCCTCGATCAAGGAATCCTCGAATGCGATCCTGGACGAGAGCCTCAAGGCCGACTTCATCCTCTCCACCCAGTCGACGTCGGGAATGGGCGGTCTCAGTCCCGAGGTAGCCGCCCTGGCCGCCGAGCAGGACGACATCGGTTCGGTCGCGGCCCTCCGCTTCGGCGAGTTCCGCATCGACGGCGGCAGTCGCTTTCTGGCGGCAACGGATCCCGACTCGATCGAGGAGGTCGCGAGCCTGGGAGAGATCGAGGGCGACCTCGCCAACTTGAGCGACGGAGTGTTCCTCTCCTCGGAGGTCGCGGCCAGCGAGAACTTGACGGTGGGCGACGAGTTCGCCATGGAGTTTCCCCAAGAGGGCGTAGTCGATCTCGAGGTCTCGGGGATCTTCGAGACCACCGACGTCGTCGGCTCGGACTTTCTCGTGTCTCTCGACACCTACGAGGAGCAATACACGACGAACCTGGATTCGGTGGTTTTTGTGAGTGCCGCGCCCGGCGCCTCACTGGGCGATGCCCGCCGCGCCGTAGACGCGATCGCCGCGGACTTCCCCAACGCGGCCGTCGAGAATCAAGCCGAGTTCAAGGCCACTCAAGCGGGTCTGGTCGACCAACTGCTTGGACTCATCACCGCGTTACTGGCGCTCGCACTCATCATCGCCTTACTGGGAATCACGAACACCCTTGCGCTCTCGGTCTTCGAGCGGACGCGCGAGATCGGTCTCCTGCGCGCGGTAGGGATGTCCCGCCGCCAGGCTCGCTCGATGATCCGCTGGGAATCCGTGATCATCGCCGTCATCGGAGCCGTTCTCGGGCTCGTGGTTGGTGGCTTCTTCGGCTGGGCTCTCGTGACCGCACTCGCGGATGACGGCATCAGCGAGTTCGTGCTACCCGGTGGTCAGCTCACCAGTTACGTGATCGCGGCCGCGCTGGCCGGCATCATCGCCGCCATCCCTCCGGCTCGACGCGCCGCCCGCCTGAACGTGCTGACCGCGATAGGCACGGAGTAGTTGGGATGGGCTCGAAGTAAGTTAGGAGGCTTGAACCAGAATCCTCAACAACCACCACCGGCGCGCAAACGCTCGCTGATCATCGCCGGAATCGCCCTCGCATTTGTTGCGGGGGCGATTGTCGCGCTCTCGGCGTTGCGGCCCTCGGAGGACCCGCCGGCGGTCTCATCGACCCCCGGCTCATCGACTCCGGAGTCGCCGTCCTCAGATCCCGACCTCGCCACGGAGCTCCAAGAGGCCGTGACCCTCGAAGGCGTCATGAGGCATCTCGAGGCGTTGCAGGACATCGCCGACGATAACGGGGGCAACCGCTTCACGGCTACCGGAGGGCACGAGGCCTCGGTCGACTACGTGACCGAGGTCCTCACCGACGCCGGCTACGAGGTGACCTTCGACGAGTTCGAGGTCACCGTCTACGAGGAGAACGAACCGGCCCGTCTCGAGATCATCGAACCATCGAGCGCCGCATTGGAGCCGAGCGCGGATTTCACACCGTTCGCCTTCTCGCCGTCGGGAGACGTTACCGCTCCGGTCGCTCCGGTCGGCTTCAACGAGGCCGACGGGCCGGGTGGATGTGAAGACGAAGCCTTCGCGGGGTTCCCCGACGGCGGCGTGGCGCTCGTTCAGGCCGGCCCCTGCACTCTGACCGAACAGGTTTTCAGCGCTGAGGACGCCGGGGCGTCGGCGGTACTGGTCATGTACCCGCCCGACTTCATCGACACCTCATCGGGGGTGCTCCGCCCGATGCTCGCCGGTGCCGGCGACGTGCCTGCGCTGGCGGTGAGCTCGCGCCTCGGCCTGAGACTGGCGGAGGACGCCGCCGAGGTGCGCATCGAGGTCGACGGTCGCGTCGCCGAGCGCACGACGCGCAACATCATCGCCGAGAGACCGGGAGGCCCAGAGGAAGTCGTGATGGTCGGCGGACACCTCGACTCGGTGCCCGACGGTCCCGGCATCAACGACAACGGCTCGGGTTCGGCGGCGATACTCGAGTTGGCCGTGCAGATGGCGGACGTCGAGACCTCGGAAACGGTGCGCTTCGCCTTTTGGACGGCCGAAGAATTGGGTCTGATCGGCTCCGAGAATTACGTCGGTGGCCTGGACGAGGCGGAGCGAGAGCGCATCACCGCATATCTCAACTTCGACATGGTCGCGTCGCCGAACTACATGACGCTCGTCTACGACGACAACCTCGGCAACGTCGAGAACCCCGCCGCGATCAAGGAGCTGTTTCTCGACTACTTCGAGGAGCGCGACCTCGGCACCGACCTGATCGACCTCTCGGGACGCTCGGACCACGGACCCTTCGAGCGCTTCGGCATCCCGGTCGGTGGGATCTTTACGGGAGCCGAGATGATCAAGGACGGCGAGGCCCAAGACCTCTTCGGAGGCGAGGCCGGTGAGCCGGCCGACTCCTGCTACCACCTCGCCTGCGACGACATCGACAACCTCAACGAGGAATCACTGGACCAACTCTCGGATGCGATCGCCTTCGCGGTTGCCACGCTGGCGACCTCGAGCGACATCTGACGTTCGTAACCGCCGCCGTGCCGTAACGTGTGCCGATGCTAAAACGGTTGCTCTTTGGTCTGGTCGCGCTCGTGCTCGGCTTCGCCCTTATCATCGGAATCGAAATCATGATCGCGCTACGACGCGAGTATCTTCCGACCGAACCGGCCCTGAAACTCAACGACACCTTCGGCGATCCCGCAGACGAGAACATCCGATTCGTGGTGATGGGCGACTCGACCTCGGCCGGGGTGGGCGCCATCGAGCCGGCCAACTCCTATCCGCAGTTGCTGTCCAGGCGCCTGGCCGCCGATGGATACCGGGTTGAGCTTCACGTCTTCGGCATCTCGGGTGCGCGAGTCGCCGACGTCTTGAACGAGCAGCTCGAGGAAGCCATCGCCCTGAATCCCGACTACGTCTTCATCGGAATCGGAGCGAACGACGTCACACACGTGACCTCTCTAGATGAGGT
>JALZIB010000006.1 GCA_030860505.1 Actinomycetota bacterium | reverse complement strand
CGCGGCGGGCCACTAAGTAATGACGAGTCGAGGGGAGAGCGCCCGGGACGGAGGGGACGCTCTCCCCTTCGCTTCGGTCGACGACCTCGAGTCGTCGCTTAGGGCGCACGCTTATCTTCCCGATCGCGGTCTTGCGACTGCGATCTACCTCGCGGTGTCGCTCGACAAGCCGCTGCTTCTCGAGGGCGAGGCCGGCGTCGGCAAGACCGAGGTCGCCAAGGTGCTTGCCGCGATGCTGGGGCGGCGGCTTATCCGTCTTCAGTGCTACGAGGGTATCGATTCGACCCAGGCGCTGTACGACTGGGACTACTCGCGCCAGCTCGTTGCGATCCGAGCCGCACAGGCCGAGGGCAAGCCGATCGACGATCTCTTCGGGGGAGCGTTCCTGATCGAACGGCCGCTGCTGGATGCGATCAAGGCGGGACCCGAAGCAGTCCTGCTGATCGACGAGCTCGACCGCGCCGATGACGAGTTCGAGGCCTTCCTGCTCGAGGTGCTCAGCGAGTTTGCAGTCTCCGTGCCGGAGATCGGACGCATCGCGGCACACAGGCCTCCGGCCGTAATCATCACGTCGAACCGCACACGCGAACTCCACGACGCTCTCAAACGACGCTGTCTGTACCACTGGATCGACCATCCCCCCTTCGAGCGCGAGGTCGAGATCATTCGCACTCGCGCCCCCGAGGTGTCTGCGTCCCTGGCGCGTCAGGTCGCCGCTGCGGTCGAACGACTCCGCACGCTCGACGTCGCCAAGCGGCCGGGGGTGGCTGAATCCATCGATTGGGCAAACGCGCTGAGTTTTCTCGGAGTTGAGTCTCTCGATGTCGAGACGGCGATCGAGACCCTCGGCGCCGTTATCAAGGATCACGAGGACCAGCAGCTAGTCGCCGCGCAGGTGCACCGGATAATCGACGACGATTGAGCTCAGTGGAAGAACGGCTGGTCGGCTTTGGACGTCACCTGCGCGCTGAAGGACTCCCCGTTGGCACCAACCGCATCCTGACGTTCTGCAGGAGCGCCGCGGTCCTCGCTCCCCTGGACCGCGACCGGCTCTACTGGGCGGGCCGTTCCAGCCTCGTCGCCCACCCCGACCACCTCGAGGTCTACGACAGGGCCTTCGCCGCCTACTTCCGAAGTGCGCGCTTCGAGGAGGTTCTCGGCGGCATGTTCTCCGAGGTCGCTCCCCCGGCCCCCTCAGAGGTGAAGCGTCAACCAGTCGGAGCTCCCGCCGCTGAGGACCAGGAACCTCCCGAGGGCGAAGCCGTCGAGCAGGTCGAGACGGTCAGGCTCATCGCATCGGGGGTTGAGGTGCTCCGCACCAAGTCGTTCGAGCAGCTCACCGAGGAAGAACGGCGCCGCGCCGACAAGATCATCCGCACGCTGGCCGTCTCTCTCCCCGTGCGCCGTTCGAGAAGGCGGAGCAGCGCCCGCAGGGGTTCCCAGCTCGATCTCAGGCGTACTCTGCGATCGGCACTGCGCACCCAGGGCGACCCTCTGGAGCGCCGCTGGTTGACCCGGCGGGACACCGCCCGACCCCTTGTGCTCATCCTGGACGTATCTGGGTCCATGACGCCCTACGCCCGGGCCTTGATGCAATTCGGCTTCGCCGCCATGAGTGCCCGGCCCCTCGGAAGGGGGCTGACTGGAGGAGCGAGGAAGGTCGAGGTGTTCTGCTTCGGCACGCGCCTCACGCGCGTGACGCGCGCCCTGCGCACCACCGACGCCGACCGCGCTCTCGCGGAGAGCACCCGCCTGGTGCGCGATTTCGACGGCGGGACCCGCATCGGAGAATCGCTCAAGACACTGCTCGACGACTACGCCCAAGCGGCGGCGCTCAAGGGCGCCGTCGTGGTGTTGTGCTCGGACGGCCTCGAGCGGGGCGATCCGGCCTTGCTGGCAGGTCAGATGGCCCGACTTCACCGGATCGCGCACGAGCTCATCTGGGTCAACCCCCTCAAGGCGACCACGGACTACGAACCACTCGCGCGCGGCATGGCGGCCGCGCTGCCGCACGTCGATCGCTTCCTCGAGGGCCACAACCTGAGGAGCCTCGAGGAGTTGTGCGACTCGCTGGTCATCGCTACGCGGTAAGCAGGCCGATCCCGAGCGCGATCACTCCCAGCGCGAGTGATGCCACGCCGGCCCAGATCAGCACCACGAGGCGGTTGGGCTTGGTCACGTCGCGGCCCATCGACGAGAGGAAGAATCCGGCCGACATGAGGATCGCGGCAGCGGGGACTCCGCTGCGGGCGAGGACGCCCGTCGGGCCCGTGAGGTCGGTCGAATCGATGAGGATCTGACAGACGAGACCGAGGGTCACGAGCACGCCGGCGTGAGCGTGACCGGCGCGTGCGAACGATTTCTGGAAGTCCGTTAACGGGACGCGCCCGCCGACGACCCGCAGCAGGTAGGTGCCGCCGAACTCGATGGCCACGATCGAGAGGAGGAGAATGCCTGCGGTGACGCGCGAGTCCTGTGACAACACGAGCGCTGCGTTCATATCGACTCCCTATCTCGGGCCTGCCGTCGGAATCCAACGTGCTCGGAATCAAACGTGCTCGACCTGACACAATGGACTATGGTGTTCTCACCCTAGACCTGGCACAATGGAAGGTCAACCCCTTTCTGGGAGGAGGAGCTTGCCGGAGCGCCGGCTCAACGCGACCGCCGCATCCCTGCTCGGGTTCCTGCACGAGGGGTCGATGACCGGCTGGGACTTGGTGGCGACCGCAGAGACGCTGATCGGGGACTTCTGGTCGCTGACGCGCAGCCAGGTCTACCGGGAGCTCGCCGCGATGGCCGAGGGTGGACTGGTGACGGCGGGCCCGCTCGGGCCGAGAGACCGCCGTCCCTACGCCATCACCGAGGAGGGCCGAGCGGCCTTCTCGGAGTGGGTAGGGCGGGAGCCCGGTCCCGAGAGCATCAGATTTCCCCTCCTGCTCACGATCGTCTTCGGCCGCCATGTTCCCGTTGACCGACTCGGGGGCTTCGTCGAGCGACACAGGGCGGTCCACGAAGAACGACTCGCCGGGTACCGGAGTCTCCACGCCGACTTGACTTCGTCGGACGCCCAGCCCGATCCCTACGGCCTCGCCACGCTCGAGTTCGGTTTGATCTACGAGAAGGCCGTGCTCGCCTGGTTCGACGGCCTGGCCCCTGAGGCGGGTGGTCGCGGAGAGTGACCGTCATTCGTTGACATGGCGCGGGCGGGGCAACAGACTTCGATATGAGGCAAGACCGATATGACCAGGGACACGGGGCACCCCACACGCGGGCACAAGCGACCGAGGAAGGACGCCACGAATGCAGCCTGAACTGACACCTGAGGAAATCGAACAGGCCAGCTTCACCATCGGCCTACGCGGTTACGACAAGCAAGAGGTCGAAAGCTTTCTTGCGGACGTCGCCGACCAGTTGCGAGGGTTGAGAGACATGTCCGCCAACACGTACGTCGATCTCGGGGAAGAGATGGGCGAACTGTTGCAGCACGCGCGCGACACCGCCGACGAGATGACGCGCAAGGCCGAGGAAAAGGCAACCGCGCTGCGCGCCCAGGTCGACGTCGAGGTGAACGACAAGAGGCGGGCCGCAGACGAGTACGTCAAGAGCACCCAGGACAACATCGGCGACGAGATCAAGAGCATGCGTGAGGGGGCCGAGGAGCAGGCCAGAGCGATCATCGTGGACGCCCAGCAGCGCATCGTCACACTTCAACAAGAGGAGTCCGAGGCGCGCGAACGCATAAGGGCGCTGCGCCTGCAACTCCTCGAGGTGACCCTTCGCCTACAGCGTTTCGAGGTCGCCGACGACGGCGCCGAGCCGGACGATGAACCGGTCGAGGAGTTTCGTCCGACGCCGGCGGGCCCCGCGGATATCGCCGGCGACGCGGACGCTCCGCCGTCGCCCCCGGCTGAGGCGGCGAACGAGGATCTCGCCACCGCCGACGCCTCACGGGACGAATCAGTTGAGTTTCCCACTCAACCGGTGAATGTCATCGAGCTGGACGACCGCGAGGAACGGGCCCAGGAACAGAGCCGCTAGACCGAGCGCGACTCCTTCGGCCGGTGCGCGCCGCAGTCCTCACCATCAGCGACGGGGTGAAGCAAGGCACACGCGCCGACGCCTCTGGTGATCTCGCTCAGGAGGCGCTCGCCGGCCTCGGATTCTCCGTCGTGGACCGGGTCGTCGTCGCCGACGATCGCCCCGACATCGTTGCCGCGCTTCGCTCCCTGGTCGAAGCCGAGACGGAGCTGGTCGTGACCACGGGTGGAACCGGGTTCGGCCCCAGGGACGTGACTCCCGAGGCGACGACCGAGGTCATCGACCGTCCGGCACCCGGCCTGACCGAGCTCATGCGGGCGGCGGGTCTCGCCCACACCCCGATGGCGGCGCTGTCCAGAGGTGTTGCGGGGGCCGCGCGCCGGAGCCTGATCATCAACCTGCCGGGAAGCCCGAAGGGAGTACGCGAGAGCCTCGACGCGGTCCTGGACATCCTGCCGCACGCGCTCCGTCTCCTCGCCGGGGACACCGCCCACGGCTGACGGGAGCCACCCGGCTATTCGCCGTTAATCCACGTCGTGAACAAGAATCCCTCGGCCTTCGCACGTGGGGCAAGGGTCGCTGAACGCGTCGACGATCCCTGTGGACACGCTCTTGCGAGTCATCTGCACCAACCCCAGAGGTGAGATGTCGAACACTTGGGTCCGTGAACGATCGTGCTCGAGTTCCTTGCGGAAGACTCGAATGACTTCGTCGCGGTTCTCGCTGTCCTCCATGTCGATGAAATCGATGACGATGATGCCGCCGATATCCCTCAGCCTGAGTTGACGAGCGACCTCGATCGCCGATTCTTTGTTCGTCTTGAAGACGGTCTCCTCGAGGTTCGACTTGCCGACGAACTTGCCGGTGTTGACGTCGATGACCGTCATGGCCTCGGTGCGATCGATGACGATATGGCCGCCCGAGGGCAGCCACACTCTTCGTTCGAGCGACTTTCGGATCTGCTCCACGACCCGGTACTCCTCGAAGATCGGCAGACCTCCGTCGTAGAGCTCGAGGCGATGGTCGAGGCTCGGCGTGGTAACGCGGATGTAATCGCGGAGCTTGGACTCGAGTTGTGCGCCTTCGACCACGCAGCGGGTGACCTCGTGGTTGAACAGGTCCCTGATCACGCGAAGCTCGAACTCGGGTTCCTCGTAGAGCAGGGCGGGAGCCTTGGCGCCCTTCGCCTTGTCGCTGATGGCTTTGTAGATCTCGAGAACTCGTTCGAGGTCGCGCTCGAGATCGCTGTGATTGGCCCCCTCTGCCGCGGTGCGGATGATGAGACCGTGGTCGTCGGGGCGGATCTTCTGGGCGATGTCACGCAGCCGAGAGCGCTCGGTGTCGGACAACCGACGAGAGACACCGATGGACTTCGCGTTGGGCACGAGCACGAGGTGGCGACCCGCCAGAGACACCATCGCCGTCAGCCGAGCGCCCTTGGCTCGCATCGGGTCCTTGGTGACCTGGACCATGATCGGTTGTCCCGACTTAAGCACGGTCTCGATGCGCGGGACCTCGTCGCCCTCCTCGCCGGCGATGCCGACCTCACCCGCGTAGAGGACGCCGTTACGAGACTCGTTGATATCGACGAAGGAAGCCTCCATGCCGGGCAGCACATTTTGAACGCGCCCCAAGTAGACGTTGCCCACGATCGACCGGTCCTCTTCGCGCGTGACGTAGTGCTCGACGATCTGATACGGAGGAGCGGCGACATTGGCGACGCGTCGTCCACCGTTGCTCTCTTCGAGCACGGCAATCTGGATGCCTTCCGGATCGTCGTGTACGAGCATGAACCGCTCGACCGTGGGAGCGCTGCGTCCCGACCGGCGCCGGTTGGGTTTGCGTCGACTGCGTGACCGGCGACGGCGCGGCGCACCCTTGTCCCTCGCCACACTCGCCGCCTTGGTCTCGTTCGCCCTGTCGTCGTTCGCGTCCACCGGGTTCTCTTCTTTGGCGTCGCCCGGCGATGGCTTGAAGGAACTGAGCCCGGGGGCAGCCTCCCGTGTTCTCGGGACTCGCTCGGCCATCAGAGGAACCGCCTCATGTGGATGTTCAACAGCAAACCGACCGCCATGAAGTTCATCAAGAGACCCGACCCTCCGAACGAGACGAAGGGCAGAGGCAGGCCGGTGATCGGCATGATGCCCATCGTCATTCCGACGTTGACGAATAACTGAAATCCCCACATGCCGGCGATGCCGGCCGCAACGAGGGTTCCAAAGCTGTCGCGCGACAGCGCCGCGATTCTGAGCGATCGCCAGATCAAGACCGCGTACAGGCCCAGGAGCGCTGCTCCTCCGACGAAACCAAGTTGCTCGCCGACGGCCGTGAAGATGAAGTCCGTGTGCTGCTCGGGGACGAAGTCGAGATCCGTTTGAGTGTTCTCGGAGCCGACACCCTTGCCTCTGAACCCACCCGACGCGATCGCGATCTTCGCCTGCGTGAGGTTGTAGCCCTCCGAGCGGATGTCGGGACTGGGGTCGAGAAAGGCGGTGATGCGTTCGATCTGATAGGGCTCGATGAGATCGACCTGCAGCGCGCCGAACATCGCAACCGTTCCGATCACTCCGAGCGCGATGAAGTGCCGGAACTTCGCTCCCCCGACCAGGAGCATGACGAAGAATATTGCGACGATGACCATGGTGCCGCCGAGGTCCGGTTCGATGAAGATCAGCGCGCTCAGCGCCACTGCCAGTGCGAGGCAGACTCCGAGATCAGTCCAGCGGACTTCCCCCTTTCGCTCGGCGAGCCAGGCCGCCATGGCGATGATCAACGCCAGCTTGCCGAATTCAGAGGGCTGAATCTGAAAGAGACCGAGATCGAACCAGCTCTGCGCGTTGTTCTGTTCGTCGCCCAAGGGTGTGAGCACGAGCACCAACGCTAGAAAGATCACTCCGTAGATCGCGGGGGCCAGGGCGCGCACGTGCCGGTAGTCGAAGAAAGACACGATCAGCAGCGCCACTACACCGGCGATGATGTAGGCGATCTGACGCTTCATGAAGAGGGCGGGATCGGCCCCGGCTTCCTCCTGTCTGGTCGCGGTGGACGAGAAGATCATGAGCGCACCGAACGCGGACAGAGCCAACGTCATGAGCAGCAGCGCTGGGTCGAGATGGCGAATGGGCGCCTTGCGCGCCATGCGCGCCGAGATCGGCTCTCCGCCGATGCGGTCTACGGCTCCGCCGAAGGTGGTCGCCATCAGCCTGACTCATCCGTCGCTATCGACACGTCCGTATCCCCGCCGATGCCCTGGATGCCCTCGAGAGCTGCTATGCCCTCCCAGATCTGGCGCGCGATGGGGGCGGACGTAGCCCCTCCCCCGCCGGCCTCCTCGACGTACACGGCCAGAACGTAGCCGGGATCGTCTGCCGGGCCGTAGGAAACGAACCACGAGTCGTTGACGCCGGTGTCGCCGCGCTGCGCGGTACCCGTCTTTCCCGCAATCGGGAACTGCTCGAGAGGGAAGCCGGCAAAGACACCGGCGGCGGTGCCCTCTGCGCCCATGACCACGTCCTCGAGGCCTTGGCGCAGTACACCCATCTCGGTTGCGTCCAGCGGCAGGCTCGAGCCCATGCGCGACTTGATGTCCTTGACGATCTTGGAGTCCTCCGGATCGACCCGCTCGATCTCGGGACCTGATGAGCCCTCGTCATCCTCGCCGTCCGCGGCCTCCGACTCCTCGAGATCGTCCTGGTCCTGCACCGGCGGCTTGCGCACCTCGTAGCCCATGCGCGGCTCCCACACCGCGCCTCCGTTGACGAGCGCCGCGTAGCTCGTCGCCATCTGCAGAGGGGTGACCTTGAGGTCGCCCTGGCCGATCGCCATGTTCACGCTGTAACCGGGAAGCCAGCCATCGGGGCAATAGCCGATGTCCTCGTTGGCATCACACCACGCCTGGTCGGGCACGACGCCGTCTCCCTCGAAGGGGAGGTCGATGCCGGTCGGCGCCCCGAAACCCGCCCTGCGCTCGTACCGCTGGAAGCGTTCGGTCCCGTCGGAGTTCTCGAACGCCTCGCCCCAACGTGACTCCATCTGCCACCCGAGCTCGTAATAGAAGGTGTTGCAGGAGATCTCGAGTGACCTCGGAACATCGGTGAACCCGCTATCGGCCGGGTTCCAGTTGAAGAACTGAACGCTGCCCGGCCCCCCTTCGGGTGGGTAGGTCCTGCTGCCGGGACAATCGAGACCGTCGTAGGGCCCGATGATGTCGTTCGCCAGCGCCGCGCCCGCGGTAATCGGCTTGAAGGTCGAGCCGGGGGCCTGCTCCGAGGCCATCGCCCGGTTCGTCAACGCGTCGTCCTGGGTGGTGTCGGGGTTCCCCGAGAGGATCTTCTGATCCTTGAGTGAGAAGCCATCGGCCAGCAGCGAGGGCTTGTAGGTCGGGTAGCTGGCCATGGCGATGACGTCGCCGGTGTCCGGGTCGAGTATGACGGCGCCACCATCGGGCGCGTCGTAACCGGCGCCGCGCGCCGCCATGATGCCGTTACGCACAGCGCGCTCGACCACTTTCTGCACGCGTAGGTCCACCGAGAGGTAGAGGTCGTTGCCCGCCTGCTGCTGCTGTTGTTGCAAGCGCTCGCCGACCACTTGGTTGTTCGCGTCGACGACAACCTGCTCGATCCCGGGCTCGCCGCGCAAAAAGGCGTCGTAGGTGCGCTCGATGCCGGCCTTGCCGATGAGATCTCCGGCCTTGTAACCCGAGCTGAACTGCTCGGAGTCCTCGAGCTCCTCCAGCGAGATCTCTCCCACATAACCGAGCACCTGCGCGAGCAGCTTGCCCTGGGAGTACTTTCGCACCGGAAGCTCTTCGATGCCGACTCCGGGATAAAGCTCCTGATAGGTCAGCATCTCGGTCGCCTGGCGCTCGGACACGTCGCTCACGACCGGCACCGGCTTGTAGGGAGACACCGTCCCGTCGTCAAGAGCCGCTTCGAGGTCTCTCACTTTGACCTCCAAGAGCCTCGAGAGCCGCTTGAGCAGTCGCGGCATCTCCTCTTCGGTCACGATCTGGCGGTCGATGGTGATGCTCCGAGAGGGACGGTTGTCGACGATCACGAAGCCGTTACGGTCCAGGATGCGCCCGCGCGGTGGCTCCGAGTCAAGCCGCCGCACGCGGTTCTCACGCGCCAGCGTGTTGTACTCGTCGGCTGCCAGAACTTGCAGAAACCACAAGCGAGAGAAGAGCGCCACGAAGACGGTCATCAGGATCAGACCAAAGACGAGCAGGCGCACGCGCAAACGATCCAGCCCCATGGTCTTGGGGGACGCCGTGGCCACGCTGCTCGGAGTCGACGCGGCCTTCTTCCTAGCCTTGCCGGTTATGGGTCGAGTGACGATCTTCTTATTGGGTCTCTTACCTACCATCGATAAACCTTCTCTGGTCTGAACTTGTCGGCCACGCGCCTCACCAGCGGAAACACGAAGGGAGTCAGTAGCGTGTTGTAAAGCACCACAAGGCCGGCGATCTTGATCGTTTCTTCAAAGCTCACCCACCGCTGACCCATGATGACGGCAAGCCCCGCATAGCCCAACTCGGCGATCGCGGAAGCCCCCGCCACGGTCAGCACCGGCGTCCACACGGAATCGAGGGGAGCCATGTAACGCATCATTCCGACGCCGTATCCGATCAGAGTGAAGATCAGAGCGGTGAGTCCCACGATGACGCCTGGGAGAAGCATGTCTATCAGGAGCCCGCCGAAGAATCCCATGACCGTACCAACCCGCTCTCCATCGAGGAACGCAAGGCTCACCACGAGAACGAGCACGAGCTGGGGGATAACCCCCAGGATCGTCGCCTGCGCCAGCAGGGTCGACTGCACCGCCACCGCCAGCAGGAGCATTCCGGCGAAGGCGGCCGCCCGGCCGAGACCCAGTTCGGAGAGCCCGCCCATTCCGCGTGCATCTTTTGCGCTCACCGCCACTCAGTCCTCACCCGCCACGGGCTTCTCGCTGGTTGGCCTTCCCTCGGGCATCAATACAACGACGTAGTCGAGCCTGTGCGGATCGACGAACGGATCGACGTCGATCGTCCTCGAGGTCTCGCCCCCTTGGATCTCGGAGCGAACGACCTCACCGATGGGAATGGCAGGTGGAAAGATCTCGTCGAGTCCAGACGTCGTGACTTCCTCACCGACCTCGATGGTGGAGTTCTTGCCGACGAAAACCATCGAGAGCGGATCGGCGACGCCATTGCCGCGCACGGCTCCCGTGTCGCGCGCCTCCTTCGTGCGCGCGCTGGCGCCGAAGTTCGTGTCCACCAGTAACACGACCAGGGTCTCGTGCTCTGTCACCCGCAGGGTCTTACCGACGAGACCCTCGGGCGCAAGCACGGGCATGTTCGGCGCGATGCCGTCGGCGCGTCCCTTGTCGATGTAGACGCCGCTGCTGTAGTTGCCGGGGTCCGGAGCGTAAACGCGCGCCGCGACACTCTCCATCGCCGGCCACGCTTCCTGGAGATCGAGCAGATCGGCCATGCGCTCGTTCTCATCGAAGACCTCGTCGGCCTGAGTGTTCTCCGATTCAAGCTGCTCATTGGCCTCCTCGAGTCGCTTGTTGTCGTCTCGCAGATCGCCGAGCTCGCCGATGGACGCGAAGAAATCGCCCACCGGACGGGAGACGGTCGTGAACCCGCGCTGGATGGGGGCAACCACAGTCACGGACCACTCTTTGGCCGTCTTGAGAATGCCTCCGGAACCCGCGCGGTAATCGATGGTGATTACGATGATGGACAGGGCCAGGAATACAAGCAGCAGCACCCGGCCCCGGCCGGGTTTCCGATACATATGTTGTCAGAACCTCTTTTGCGCTAGCGCAAGAACTTGGGGCCGTCCGGCGGCTTGCTACAAGCCCGCATTCTGGGACCGCCCTGCGCCCACATGGTAGCGCCAAAGCGGAAAAACGGACTCCGCCCGGCCGGCAGGGGGGCCGGACGCCGGGATTTGCCCGGTTCGCCCCTAGTGGCGGGTAGAAGAGATGAGCACCCGCTTGAGGGACTCGAACTCCTCGAGGCACTTGCCCGAGCCTATAGCGACCGCGAACAACGGGTCCTCGGCGATGTGGATGGGCATCCCGGTCTCGTGCTTCAGGCGTTCGTCGAGGCCCTTCAGCATCGACCCGCCGCCGGCCAACACGATGCCCTTGTCCATGATGTCCGCCGCAAGCTCCGGCGGGCACTTGTCCAGTGTGTTCTTCACCGCATCGACGATCTGGTTGACGGGCTCCTCGATGGCGCGCCTGATCTCCTCGGCGGAGATCACGATGGTCTTTGGAAGACCGGTCACGAGGTCCCGCCCGCGGATCTCTGCGTTCGTCTCCTCGGGCATCGGGAACGCCGACGCGATCGCCATCTTGATTTCCTCGGAGGTCCGCTCGCCGAGCATCAGCGAGTATTCCTTCTTGACGTAGTTGATGATCGACTCATCGAGCTCATCTCCACCGATGCGAATCGACTGACTCGTGACGATCCCTCCGAGTGACACGACCGCAACCTCGGTTGTTCCGCCACCGATGTCGACGATCATGTTTCCCGTCGGCTCGTGTACGGGAAGACCAGCGCCGATCGCCGCCGCCATCGGTTCCTCGATAATGAAAGCGCTGCGCGCCCCCGCGGAGATCGTGGCTTCCTCGACCGCGCGCTGCTCGACGCCGGTGATTCCCGACGGAACGCAAACGACGCAACGCGGCTTTGCCAGGAAGCTACGACGATGGACCTTCTGGATGAAGTAGCGAAGCATCTTCTCGGTCACGTCGAAGTCTGCGATGACGCCATCCTTGAGCGGGCGGATCGCAACGATGTGAGCGGGCGTGCGCCCGATCATCTGCTTGGCTTCGGAGCCGACCGCGAGTATGGCCCCCGTCTTGGTGTTAATGGCGACGACGGAAGGTTCGTTCAGCACGATGCCGCGCCCGCGCACGTACACGAGGGTGTTGGCCGTGCCGAGGTCGACGGCCATGTCCCGGCCGATCATCTGAAAGAGGCTGTCCATCTGTTAACTCCTGAGGGTTTGCGTACTTAGGCGCTCGTCGAAAAGGCTGTCAACCGGAACGAGCGGTCACTAGTCCGTTCAGACTAGCCGAAAAAAAGCTTGATTTCGCGCTCCGCCGACTCCTGCGAGTCGGAACCGTGCACGATGTTGGCGCCAATCTCGGTGGCGAAATCGCCGCGTATCGACCCGGTCGCCGCCTCCAGGGGGTTCGTGGCACCCATAATCTGGCGCGCTCCGGCCACCGCTTCGGGTCCCTCGACCACCATCGCGACGACCGGACCCGAGGTAACAAAAGAGACGAGCTCGTCGAAAAAGGGCCGCGCGCGGTGCTCACCGTAGTGCTCTTCGGCCAACTCCTTGTTGATGGTGAAGAACTTCATCTCGCGGATGGCGTAGCCCTTGGCCTCGATCCGGCCGATGACCTCACCGATGAGTCGACGGCGAACCCCATCCGGCTTCACCATCACGAACGTCTTCTGCGTGTCGGACACGTCTACCTCCTGAATTGCTGTGGCTTGAAACGGTAGCAGCCCTCGGCCACCGCACGAACGGCTAGGTAGCGTCGACGAGGTGAGCGCGCGCTTCGCCGACGACGTAGTGCGAACCGGTGACGCAGACGATCTCGCCTGCGCGGGCGCGTTGCAGCGCCGTGTCCACCGCCGCCGCAACGTCTGTCTCGACGGCGCATTCGAGACCTAAGTCTTCAGCCGTCCGCATCAGTTCGTCGGCGTCGACCGACCGAACGTTGGCGGGCGTCGTCACCACTATCGAGCAAGGTACGCGCGTCAATTCGATGAGCATGCCCCTGTAGTCCTTGTCCCCAAGGATTCCGACAACGAAGACCGCGCGCTCGAAGGAAAACGCCTCGACGAGGCTCGACACCAGCGCCGACACGCCGTCTGGATTGTGAGCGACGTCGATCACCACAGGCACGGCATCCTCACCTTGCAGTCGTACGGTTTCGAGGCGGCCGGGAACATGCACAGAGGCGAAGCCGTCAATCACCACCTCGGCGTCGAGTGGCTTGTTCAGAAACTGCGTCGCCGCCTCGAGAGCAACGGCAGCGTTCACGCCTTGGTGGCCTCCGTGCAGGGGAAGAAAAAGGCCGTCGTAAGCGCGCCTCGATGTGGTGATGGAAACGTAACGGCCCCCTACCGCGAGGCGATTGTCGGACAGCGAGAAGTCCTTGTCGTACAGCGACAGCGTTGCATTCAGGCTGTTCGCCTCGTCGACGATGACCTCGCGCACGCTCGGCGTTCGTTCCGCGGTCACGACGTGCGCATCGCCCTTGATGATGCCCGCCTTCTCCTTGGCTATGGTCTCGCGCTCCATACCAAGAAGCCCCGTGTGGTCTAGTCCCACGTTGACGATGACCGCCACCGAAGCATCGACGACGTTGGTTGCGTCCCACCGTCCTCCGAGTCCGACTTCGACCACCATGACGTCGACGGGCGCCTCTGCGGCCCATAAAAAGAACATCCCGGTGAGAACCTCGAAATAAGTGAGGCGCTCACCCATCTGGTTCTCGACCAGCTCGACGTAGGGCCTCAAGTGGTCGAAGACGTCCCCGAAGTCATCTTCTGAGATCGGGACGTTGTTGAGGGTTATCCGCTCGCGTACGGAGTGGAGATGCGGTGACGTGTAAGTCCCGACGCTCAGACCGGTGGCCGCCAGTACCGAAGTCGCTATACGCGCGGTCGACGTCTTGCCGTTCGTGCCGGTGACATGAAGAGCGGGGCCCGAGCGCTCGGGATGGTCCAGTCCCTCACACAGTGCCTCGATGCGAGCAGTGTTCGGCCGCATCTTCTTCATCGCGTCCACGCCGAGGGCGTCGAGCCGGGCGACGGCGTCTTGAAAGGTCATCGCTGCGCACGCGGCTCGGGATCCCCGAGCTCGACCAACACACTCAGCGACGCCGCGGAGTCGTCCACCACGAGGTCGTAGGTCTTGATATTCACGGTAGCGGCAACATCCTCCTTCACCTTCTCGAAGAGCGCGAGAAGTGAGCTCGGACCGGAGATCTCGGCGCGCACCACGGGGACCTTCAGGGAGA
>JALZIB010000138.1 GCA_030860505.1 Actinomycetota bacterium | reverse complement strand
TCCCCGCCGACGAAGGCTTCTGGGCCGGTGACGGGAGCAAGCGCGTATGGGTACAGTTCGACGTCTCGGGCGAGTCCAAACGGCACATCCAAAGCGGCCAGCGGCTGAGCTTTCGCGGCCGGGTCGTCGAGCATGGGCCGGGGTTCGCTCGTAGGCTCGAAAGAGGCGAGGGGGTCAGGGAGCTAAGACTGCAGGGCCATCATCTTGTGGTCTCCGTTGCCGACCTCGAGATGGAGCCGCGTCCCTAACCTCCTCACCCGCCGGCATGCTGTGGCGCGATGATCCAGACCAGCACAACACTCCAGTGAGATTGTGGAGTGGAGCTCTAGTTTCTGAGAGATGGAAGATTCGCGTCATCGAACTTAAGGAGAGGCCGTCCCCGCTTGACATGAGAGCTTAGCTCAGTAACTATTGAGTCAATGGACGCTGACCGAACTACGGAAGACACTGCTCGGCGGGCGCGGCTGCACGCGGCTCTCGCCGATCCCTATCGCCTCGCCATCGTCGACGAGCTCATGCTCTCGGATCGCTCGCCGTCGGAGCTGGCGGAGATGTTGGGCCTGCGGTCCAACCTCGTGGCGCACCACCTTCAAGTCCTCGAAGATGTCGGTCTCGTGCAGCGACTCTCGTCCCACGGCGATAAACGACGACGCTACCTGCGGCTTCGGCGCGCAACCCTCGAGCGCTTGACCCAGCCGTTTGTCTTGAGCGTCGGGAAGATCCTCTTCGTCTGCACCGCGAACTCGGCTCGATCGCAGCTTGCCGCCGGTGTCTGGAACCAACGCCACCAGGTGCCAGCCGATTCGGCCGGCACTCGACCCGCTGCGAGCGTCCATCCGGGGGCCGTCCGAGCCGGAAAGCGAGTAGGCATCGACCTGAAGGATGCCCGGCCCCGACCACTCGAGGCTCTCGACTCCGAGGGGGCCGTACTGGTCGTTACCGTCTGCGATCAGGCCCACGAAGAGCTCGCAGAAAGGGGTCATGCTCCCTTCGTTCATTGGTCGGTCCCCGATCCCGCGGTAAGCGGGGCGCGCAGAGCCTTCGAGCGCGCTGCGGGGGAGATCACCCGACGAGTCGAGGAACTAGCACCACTCGTTACCCCCGTTGCCTGAGACAAGGAGGATTGCTGTCGTGACCGAGACGAGTTCTTACCTGGACGATGTGCCTCTCGAGATGCGTCATCTCGTCAGTCACGCCGCCGCGCGACTCCACCGGGAGTTCGAGGGCATCTTTGCGACCGAGACCATCGAGCGCTTCATCGCCGACTCCTGGTCGCGAGTTGCTCATGCCAAGGTGCAATCCTTCGTGCCACTGTTCGTCGAGCGATTCGCACGCGAGCGTCTACGAGCTCTAGCCAAGGTGGAAGGTCGAGTGATGGCAGAGGTTCCGAGTGTCGTGTTCCTGTGCGTTCACAACGCGGGACGGTCGCAGATTGCCGCGGGGTGGCTGCAGCATCTCGCCGAGGGTCGCGTCGAGGTGTTCTCGGGTGGCTCGGATCCCGCAAGCGAGGTGAACCCGGCCGCCGTTGAAGCCATGGCCGAGGTCGGTATCGACATCTCCAAGGACTTTCCCAAGCCGTGGACCGACGAGGTCATTCGAGCAGCCGACGTGATCGTCACCATGGGCTGTGGGGATGCGTGTCCCATCTTTCCCGGCAAACGCTACGAGGACTGGAAGGTCGACGATCCCGCCGGGCAGCCGATCGACGTGGTCCGCGCGATCCGCTCCGATATCAAGGAGCGCGTCGACGCGCTTGCCGCCGAGCTCCTGCCACGAGAGCGAATGAGCAAGTCATGAGCCCAAGAGGGCAGGACGGGACCACATCGTTTGCGAGGACGGACTTCATTCCCAAGCTTCAGAACGAAGAGCCCGCGTGAGGGATCGGCCTACTGGCGGAGGTGGGCGGGTGTTGCAGCGCCTTCGGGTCGAGGACCCAGGAGACGCGCCAAGAGTTCGGGGTCTGTGGCCAGGATCGCAATCTGAGGACAAGCAGTCCCAGCCCCCGTTCCGCGAACCGAGATCGCAGTCAGATTTTCTCCTTCACGGACTCGCTTCAGATAGCTGCGAGCTCTCGCCTTGTTGAGGTAACCGCAGTGGTATCGGCCGGTCTTGTCATACACGGCGACCGCTCTATCGTCCGCAGGGTTCTCAGGCTCTGGCACCAGCTTCACAGGAGAGCCTGGAGCGAAGTTGCCTGCCGTACCCGAGTCGGGTCTGTACGCCTCGCCTCGCAACTGCGAAACTAGTATCCCAATCCGAGGCAGGCGAGGGTCGTTGGGCGAGAGTAAGAGCCCCGTCGCGTCCTCGCAGAGCCGGAGTACATCTTCTCCCTTGCCGTCACGATAGGGGATCAGGTGAAGAGCACACGTCCCGTCCTGTCCCAAGAAGCGCGACTCGTCGCCTTCCTTCGGCGCGTACCAGTTGCCCTGTCGTGCGGCCGGTGTAGCGAACGACGGTGGATCCGGCTTCGACTTGGAGCCACCCCTGAACAAGCGTCTGAACACTCCGCTCACTTTCCCTCCGCCTGTGACAGGTCGGACGATGTGTCGCTGCTGTCGCCACTGAAGCAGTCTGGAGTCAAGCACTTCATTCTATTGTGGTCATAGTGCGACCCGAACACAGCCTAGGCAACACTTCGAGATAATCATCGGATCGGCAACCGCCGCACGCGAACTGTGCGCTCGTCGAGGACCACGAGACACCCAATCTCGAGTTGAGCAGCGAGATCTTCGAGGTTGGCAAGCACGAGGAGAGCTTGACTCTGCGGCCGCCGTCCTGTGCGCTGTCGTAGAAGCAGCACCGAGGGTGCCGTCGCGCCCGAGCGGGCAAGGATTCGACCGAAGTCGGTGTCGGCCGATACGAGGACGCGGTCTTCTTGACGGGCTCGTTCAAGAACCTCTTGATCGGAGGCGGACTGCATTCCATAGGATCTAACGTGGGCCACGTCGTGCCCTGCCTCAGAGAGCAGGTCGACGAGTTGGACCGAAAGGTTGTTATCGAGCAGCCATCTCATGTCTTGAGCGGGAGGTGGCCCTCTTGCATGGTCTCGGCTGCGTACCTCAGAGCCTCACGAATATCTTCTGTCTCCAAGTCGGGCAGATCGGCGAGGATGTCATCTGTCGTCATGCCTTCGGCAACCATGGTGACGACCGTCGCAACCGGAATGCGAAGGCCCCGGATGCATGGCACGCCACCCATGATGTCGGGATTGATAGTGATTCGTTCGAAGTCCACCAGCGGGCCTTTCCTAAGTGTCCCCTCATCATCTCGACGGGCGCCTACCACAGTGTGACCCACCCTACTTCCGCGAACAGGTTGCCGATTGCCGACTCTACTGCGCGTGGTCGGGGCTACGGAGCGGTGAGTTCGATTATCGAGAGGTCGTTTGCGGCGTGCACTGCAGATACGCACAGACCGGAATCCTCGGCGAGCGCGCTGATCTCGGCCACGCCGCGTTCCCGGCCGCCGAAGTAGGCGAGCATGCGTAGGTCCATTTCAGTGGGAGGCGACTCACCGTCGGTACCTGTCTTCTCCACAACGAAGATCTTGCCGGCCTTCCCCGCCGCTTCGGCACAGCGTCGCAAGATGGCGTGAGACGCCTCATCGTTCCAGTCGTGGAGGATCGCGGAGAGCACATAGCCGCCAGCACGCGGCGGCACTGAATCGAAGAAACTTCCAGACACAACGTCGCTCCGATCGGCTAGATCGGAAGCCATCAGCACTTTTCGCGCCGTTTCAGCAGTTGCCGGCTGATCGAAGACCGTGCCTCGCAATGTGGGGTGTGCCTTCAGCAGGGTGGCCAGAAGCGTTCCATTACCCCCGCCGACATCAACGACATGGCGCAGCGATCCCCAGTCGTAAGCCTCGACGATGGCCGGTGCCCACGTCGCGACGTCTGCGCCCATCTGCCGATCGTAGGATGCGGTGCGCGCCGGGTCCGAGGCCA
>JALZIB010000094.1 GCA_030860505.1 Actinomycetota bacterium | reverse complement strand
GTGATCGCGGTGGCGATGGACGAACATGGTCTCCAGGTCGACGAGCTGGAACAACGTCTCGACCGGGGATTGCGACCCAAGCTGCTCTACACCATCCCCGATCATCAGAACCCAGCGGGAGTGAGTCTTTCGCTCGAGCGCCGGCAGACTCTGGTCGAGCTTGCGCGGCGCCACGGGTTCCTCGTCGTGGAGGATGTCGCCTACCGGGAACTCGGCTTCCGTGACGACTCTTTGCCGAGCCTCTGGAGCCTCGCCCCGGATGTCGTCGTTCAAGCGGGAACCACATCGAAGACGTTCTTTCCCGGTGTGCGGCTGGGTTGGGCGGCGGGGCCAAGCGAGGTCGTAGCCCAGCTCGTAGCGGCGAAGCAGAATACCGATCAGTGCGCGGGGTCTCTGGGTCAGAGACTGTTCGAGGAGTATGTGCGACGCGGATGGATCGATGAACAGCTAACACAGTCGCGCGCTCTCTATCAACGAAGGTGCGAGCGAATGATGTCTGCGCTCGAGCACTTTATGCCCCCGAGCGCGACCTGGACCAAGCCCGAGGGTGGGTTCTTCTCCTGGTTGCGACTGCCCGAGGGGATCGACGCCACCGGTCTCGCTCAGCGCGCGCTTAAGAGTGGGGTTGCGGTCGTGCCCGGCGAACCGTTCTTCCCAGACGGGCGCGGCTCGAACAATGTGAGGGTGTCGTTCAGCAGAGTCGATGACGAACTCATAGACGAGGGCATCCAACGACTGGCAGCACTCATAACATCCGAAGACAAAGGGAGAAGTACATGAGCGACGCAGAACGCTACTTCGCGGCCAATGCCGACGAGCAGGGGACCGGCAAGGGCAACTGGGTCACTTGGGGCGAGCTCGATCCCCTCGAGATTGTTTCCGGGCTGACGTTCCAGCCGGTGCTCGGAGACAAGTTAATGGTGAACTTCGTGAGCTTCGAGCCGAACACCGAGGCCCCGCTCCACTGGCATGTCGAGGAGCAGGTCACGTTCGTAATCGACGGCGAGTTCGAGTTTGAGGTGGCGGGCGAGAAGCACACTTTGCGAAGAGGTCAGGCCGTCGTCATACCGCCGAACGTCCCCCATGGCGCCCGAACCCACGACAGCTCATGTCTGGAAGTGGATCTCTTCCACCCGCCCCGCAGGGGGCTGCTCGAGGCGATGGGAGTCATCGGTCCCGACGGCGAGAGGCTCACCGACGAGCCTTAACCTAGAGCCAGCGGCGATTACGCAGGAAGAAGTAGAGACCCACGCTGACCAAGGCGATGAACCCGAGGACCACGAGAAATCCTGACAGCGTTTCTCGCCGGGGCACGAGCTCGAAGTTCATGCCGTAGATGCCCGCGATGAACGCGCCCGCACCGAAGATCGCCGCCCATCCCGCCAGTTTCTTGTTGATGTCGTTGAGCTCGATCTCGCGCTGGGCCTGCGTGAGGTTGATGACCGCGCGCGCAGTTGTATCCATGCTTCGCACTTGGTGCACGATGTCGAGCAGGAGATCTTTCAGCTCATCGTTACGGAGCCCCACCGATCCGCCGTCCAAGCGCGTGAAGCCTGTGACCACCTTCTCGAGTGGGACGACGTAGTAGTTGAGCCTGCTGATTCGCTGACTGATGAGATAGAGCTGGCGCTGAATGGGAGCATCCACCGTTTCGAGCGCAATGTCCTCGAGGGCTCCGATGTCACCGTGCATCCGGTCCGCGATCATTTGGTAGTCGTCGACGAGGACCTTGAGGATGCAGCCGACGAGCTGGTTCGCATCGAGCTCTTCGCCGAGCTGTTCTCTCAGACCCCGTGCGGCTTCCAGCGTGCGAGTCGCGCTCGAGTGGACGACGATGACCTCGTCATCGGCGAAGAAGCACGCGATCTGGGAGGGTTGCAGGCGACCGTTCCTCTCGTTGAGTTCGTGCAGCACGAGGAAGCGACGGTCGGCGAGTGACTCGAGTTTGGGACGATGACGCGGGTCCAACGCCGTCTGGAGCGTTTGTCCGTCGATTCCGAACACCTCGGCCAGCAATTCGCCGTCGTGCGACTCGAGAGTGTCGACGTCGACCTCGGCCCACATAATGTCGCGCTTGCCTGGAGAGATCGCGTCGGGATCGATCGGAAGCCAGCCGCGGTGGGGGGCAAAGGAATCGACCAGAAGCACGTGGAGTCAGCCTGTCCGGACTAAGACTTCTTGGACTTGCGTGGATAGAGAATCTGCAGTCTGGTGTCGCCGACCTGAATGACGTCCCCGTCGCGCAACACCTTTCCTCCGGTAACCTTCTTGTCGTTGACGAGGGTGCCGTTGGCGGAGCGCAGGTCGGCGATCCACCATTCGTTGTCGGCTTCGAACAGGCGTGCGTGGGAGCGTGACACGCCCGGATCCTCGACCCGTACCTCGCAGGTCGGATAGCGGCCAACCGTGAGACTCGAACCGAGCAGGGGCCATCTGCGAGGTTCGTCGGTGCCCAACTGGATCAAGCTCACGCATTCCTCGGTGTTTATAGAGGCGCCGCTGACCGTCTTTTGATAGCCGCCGATCTCCATGAGGAGCCCACAATCCGTAGGTGTTCGTGCCGTCACATCCTCACATACCGCACGCGAGTCGCGGGGCGCAAGCCCAAGCCGATTCATCCCGACCCGGACTACGACAATAGTGAGGCAATCAGTTGATGTCGCGGTCTGGGATCGAGGTCGCTCGGCGTGCGACTTAACGGGAGCGAGTGCCTTATTTTGTCCTAGTTATCGTTAAAAGGACGATGCCACTGGGGAGGGGCGTTGTGACTTTTCTTGAAACCGACGAGCGCAGGCAGAGGATGCTCTCCGGTCTCCTGCGCGGAGCCGGCGCAGCAATGACCATGAGCGCGCTGCGTCAGGTGACGACGGGGTTCGGTCTCGTCGAGCAGACACCACCCGACGCCATCCTCAAGCAACGCGCTTTCGGTCCTCTCGTCCGGATGCCTCGCCTCGCTTATTTTCTCGCCAGGCGCCAGGTTGCGGTGGTCGAGCTCGCGCACTGGGCCTATGGAGCGGGAGGCGGAGCGGCATTTGCCCTGCTTCCTCGCTCCGTGCTTCGCAGCAAGTGGGCCGGAGCCGGTTATGGACTGGCGACCTGGATAGTTTTCGAGGCCAGCATCGCGCCCGTGCTCGGCCTCGAGCAGGCGACCAAGATCAGGCCCGTCGAGCGTCTCATGTTCGCCGGCGACCACCTCCTCTACGGCGTGCTCCTCGCGGGAGACCGCGGCTGGGTGCTGCCGTCGCGGCGCTTGCGCATGGGTGATCTCAAGAGAAGACGCCGTGCGCGTCTCTGAGACGATGACGTCGGATGTCCTCACCGTCGCGCGCGACGATGCGGTTTCAGATGTGGCTGGTCGGATGATGGAGCTGTGGGTCGGCTCCGCCATTGTCGATCACGACCCTCCGGGGATCATCACTGAACGAGATGTCCTCGAGCTAGTCGGTGCAGGGCAAGACCCGAGCGCGACACGCGTCGCCGACTGCTTCACGCCGGACGCAATCTGCGCCGCCCCGGAGTGGTCGCTGGCGCACGCGGCGGAGACCATGAGCGCAGGCGGGTTTCGCCATCTGCTCGTGGTCGATAAAGAGAGAACCGTGGGGATCATCTCGATCCGGGACATCATCCGGCGGTGGCTCGAGGGCCCGGGGCCTCGCACGGTCCACGTTCAGATCAGAGAGGCGATGAATCGGAATCTCTGTGTGCTGGAGCGCAACGAATCGCTTGGTCGAGCCGCAAGTCAGATGGTCGAGCACGGTATGGGTGCAGCCGTCGTCAAGGCTCCCAAGCCAAAGGCGCCGCCCGGGATCATCACGGACCGAGAGATGTTGGAGGCGGTCGCGGCGGGCGAGGACCCGAACAGGGAGCGCGTCGAGGATCATCTCTCTCGAACGATGACCTTTTCCGCTCCGGACTGGTCGCTCAGACAGGCTGCCGAGGCGATGACCAAGGGAGGATTCCAGCACGTCGTGGTGGTCGACGGGACGGGAACTCTCGGCATCATCTCGATGAGCGACATCGCCCGTCGCTGGCTTGATTGAGCAGTCCCCTAGACGCTGCTCCGAGAGCAGAGAAACGCGCGCAACCACCTGAGGATTCCTCGGCCGATGTCTATTGCGCTTCTGCCTGCAGGGTGATTTCTTCAGACGTACACAGATGGACGAGGGGCTCCATCACTTAACGCTTGAGGGGAAGGCAGCATGGGTCCGTCACGCGTCCGTAGGGGCGGGCAACTTCTCCTAGCCTCTGCAGTCCTTCTACCTCTTGCCGTACAGTCCACCTTCGCCACGGCCGCACTCCAAACTTCGTCCGGCGCCGGGCCGCTCGCACCCCGGACTCTGTCTGCGGATGCGGTGAGCGCGGCCATGGAAGCCGACGGGACCGTGGTCCGTAGTAGCTCCACCCTGAAGGTCGAGTCCATCGATCTCCCTGAGGGACCCGGCGTCCCGAACGATCTCTACCGGGTCACGGTGACCGGACGCTTTCCTCCACGCGCTCTTCGCTACGTCGTAGTCGTCGAGGGTGAGCCGGTCGGATACGGTATCCCCACGGTTAACCAGCGCGCGGTGCGCGCGCTCACGACCGATCGAGCGGTCTTGGTCGACCGGGTCTCCGTGCGCTACGACGACAAACCCGTCGTGTCCGTGGAACCCGAAAAGGGTGTCGGCGGCCGGTCGGTAGGTCCCAGGGTGACGCCGCCACGAGCGCGCGGCCCCCACGATGTAACCAGCGCGGTCTACAACCTCGGCGACGAGGTCTTTCAGCCGTCGGGTGTTAACAGAAAGGTGGAGCTGGCCGGAAAGGTGCACTACCCGTCGGGGACGGCCGGGGCACCCTATCCACTCGTGCTGTTCATGCACGGCAACCACAGCACCTGCTACAAGAAGTTCAAGGCTCGCTCTCAGTGGCCCTGTCGCGAGGGGTGGAAGCGGTTGCGGAACTACGCGGGCTACGACTACCTCGCCGAGCGACTCGCCAGTTACGGTTACGTCGTCGCGTCCGTCAGCGCTAACGGCATCAACGTGGTGGGGAACAGCTTTGATGACACAGGGATGCGCCAGCGCGGCGAGGTGCTGGAAAGACACATGGAGTTGTGGGAGGAGTGGTCCACCACAGGGGGAGGCCCGTTCGGTTCAGAGTTCATTGGCGGGATCGATCTCGACCGCATCGGGACCATGGGTCATTCGCGAGGCGGCGAGGGTGTCGTCTGGAACAAGATCGTGGACGAGGAGCGCGACGAGCCTTTTGGGGTCGATGCCGTGCTCGCTCTCGCTCCCGTCGACTTCACGCGCGCCACCATCAACGAGGCCACGTTCGCGGTTGTGCTCCCGACCTGCGACGGCGACGTCTCCGACCTGCAGGGGGTTCATTTCTTCGACGACTCCCGCTATCTCGTGCCCGGAGATCCCAGCCCTAAGCACACGGTCACGGCTTTCGGCGCCAATCACAACTTCTTCAATACCGTGTGGTCGCCCTCGAGCGGCCTGCCCGGCTCCTTCGATGATGGCGAGTACGCCTCCTGTTGGGCGCGCATTACCGAGCGGCAACAGCGCAGGGTTGGCGTCGCCTACATCTCCGGATTCTTTCGCAGGTACCTCGGAGGAGACATGACCCTCGATCGCAGATGGACCGGCGCGGCGACGCCTCGCTCGATCGCTCCCGCCCGCACTCATGTCAGCTATTTGGCCCCCGATACGGTGACCCACCGGTTGGATGTCGATCGTTTCACCGATTCGAGTGACGTCTCGGTCAACGAGTTGGGCGGCGCCGTCGTGGCCGATGGTCTCACTTCTTACGGGTGGTGCGCCAACGAGAGGCGGTCAGCGTGTATGGGAGACCTGTCCTGGCGCGATATCCACCATCCGGGGCTGTCCCAGGGAGCCCTGGGTTGGTCCAACCGCTTGGGCAGGCTGACCTTCGAGATTCCGGAGGGCCGCGGTAACGTGTCCGGGTTCGACGCGTTTCAGTTTCGAGCGACGATGGACCCCAACCGCGGAGCCAATCGCGGGATTCGGAAGCAAGACCTCGTCGTGGTGCTCGTGGATGCCAACGGTGACCGTGCAAAGGTCGCCGCCTCCGAGGTTGGAAACGAGGCCCTCGCTCATCCATTCGACGGCCGGGAAGGCTTGTCGACCCACATCATCCTCAACCAGGTGCGCTTTCCGCTGGAGCTCTTCGAGGGCGTGAACCTTGGCGCCATCACGGCCGTCGAGTTGCGCACCTCGCGCACAAAGACCGGCGTCATCAACATTGCCGACGTCGCCTTCAGCCGGGGGGGCTGAAAGAGGGCTTTACAGATCGAGGCCGAGCCGTGACGATCAAGGTCATGCGACGGATGCCTCTGCGCTGGGCGGACCTTCCTCTGCGCGCGAAAGGGCTCGTGGTAGTGGCCCTGCCCGTGGCCGGTCTCTTGACGGCCACCGCCTTCGCCTATCTCGTCCAGCAAAGGACCGTTGAGGAACAGGCCGCAGCGACCCACATAGTGCGCGTTCGCAGCCAGATCCAAACAGTGCTCACGCTGTTGCTCGATGCCGAGACCGGCATCCGGGGCTTTGCCCTGTCACAGGACGAGAGGTTCCTCGAGCCCTATTCGGAGGCCTTCGACCGCCTTCCCGGCGCACTCGCCAGCCTCGAGGAGCTTGTGGGCGACAACCCTTCCCAGCTCTCGAGAGCTCAAAGGGTCAGATTTCTCACCGGATCGAAGCTCGAGGGTCTGGGTCAGTTGCGTCAACAGGCCTCCGAGGTGGACGAGCCGCAGGGCCTCCTGCAGGACAACGAGCTAATGGGAGAGCTGCGCTCCGAGCTCACGCTGATGGAGACTGCCGAGGAACGCCGGCTGCGTGACCGGCTCGGCTCGATCGAGGAGTCGCAGGCGACCCAGGAGACCGTTTTCGTGGGCGCCATTCTCATCGGGCTTACCGGAAGTGTGCTCGCGATGGTGTTGTTCACTACCGGCATTGCGCATCGCGTCGACCGCATCGCGGAAAGCGCCCGACGGCTGGTCTTGGGACGCTCTCTGCCGGAGCGGCCGGGTGGTGAGGACGAGGTCGGCCGCTTGGCCCACGCGCTCGGCGAGGCCTCCGTGCTTCTTGCCGACCGCGAGCAGAGCTTGCTCGAAGCCAAGAACCGAGCCGAAGAAGCCAACTGGGCCAAGAGTGACTTCCTCTCCAGGACCAGTCACGAGTTGCGTACGCCGCTGACCGCCATTCGGGGATTCAGCGCGTATCTAGAGAAGCAGGAGCTGGCGCCCGAGCACGCCGAGCTGATGGGCCACATCATCAAGGGAAGCGATCATCTCACCGGAGTGCTAAACGATGTCTTGGACATCGCACGCATCGAGGCCGGGAGTCTGGCGATCTCGGCGAAGCCCGTGTCAGTGAGGCAAGCGATGAGGGACGCCACCGCCCTCTTGACCCCGATCGCCGCAGACCATGACGTGGGCATCAAGAACGACGTTGACGGTTGCGGGCTGAGCGTGGTCGCCGACGAACAACGCCTGCGGCAGATCCTCATCAACTTGATCTCGAACGCCGTCAAGTACAACAGGCGCGGCGGCCTCGTGAGCCTGACCTATGCCGTCGAGGAGCCACGACTGTGGATCTCGGTGACCGATCAGGGAGTTGGGATCCAACCCGATGACCTGACGCGCTTGTTCGTGGCCTACGAACGCATCGTCGCCAAAGATTCCAAGATCAAGGGAATCGGCCTGGGCCTGACGATCTCCAAGAGCCTGGCGGAACTGATGGACGGGGAGCTGAAGGTCGACAGTGTGGTCGGAACGGGCACCACTTTCTCGCTGGGATTGCCGCTCGCCGAAACGCCCCCACCTGAGCCGCCGGAGGACGGCATCGTCGAGTCCTCAGAGCTCCAATCCGAACACTAGCGGTCAAGATTCTGCTGCTCCATGAAGTCGGCCGCGACATCTCGGAAGTCCTCACTGCCGACTTCGACGCGGGCGTTGAGCTCGGTCATGGCCTCCGTGGTCAAACCGGCGCTGATCGCATCCAGCCGCTCGGCTATCTCGGGGGTGAGAACGTCGCTGCGGATCAGGGGAGTGATGTTGTCGGCCGCTTGAAGCTCCAGGTCGTCCTCGAGAACGACCCACTCCCTCTCGGCGATGACACCGGAGGTCGTGAAGAGCAGCGCGACGTCGATCTCGCCGCTTCCCAGGGCTGCGATCGTCAAGGGCCCACCAGCGTCCAGCTTCCTGAAGACGTCGAACTCCAATCCGTACACCTCCCGCAGTCCCTTGAGGCAGAAGGGTCGCTCCGAGCACTCAGGAGGACCGCCGAAGACGAGCTCGGCGGCATGCGGCCGAAGGTCACTGACCTCATCCAGCTTTAGTCTGCCGGCGGTCTCGGAATCGACGACGATGGCGTTGGTGTTGTTGGCTTCCGAGGCGCCGAGAAGCTCAAGGCCCTTGTCTTCGACGAGAGGTTCGAGCCGTTCCAAGTTGTTTTCGGGATCCGACTCCGGTTCGGACCGGGGCTCGAGCGAAGTCAACAGGGAGGCAAGGTACTCGGGGGCCAAATCCACGTTGCCGGAGAGCAGCTCCGGTTGGAGGCTCTCCCGGCTCTGGAAGTTGAACCTTCTATCGACCGTGTAGCCCGCGTCCTCGAGCACCAGCGCGTACATCTCGGCAACTATCTGATTCTCTGCGAAGGTCACGGCGCCGACCGTGAGGCGCTTCGAACGGTCGTCATCGCCTAGGAGTGCGCATGCAGTGGTGGTCAGGGCAAGCGCGAGAACAAACACAAAGGAGGGAAGCCCTCGCCTTCTGAAACCACTCTGAACCTTGCCCGCTCCTCGCATGTCCCGAGCAAGACTATCCACAACGACTCTCTGCGTGGGGGCGCGTTAAACCGCGATGGTGCGCCCGCGACTCCTCAGGAGCCGGGTGTTGTGGGGGCGGTCGCCGACTCCTCCATCGATCCCGAGGCGCGCAATGAGGGCTTCGGCTCAAGTCCTCTCAAGCCGTTCCAAGCCAGGTTCACGAGGTGCGACGCCACGGCTTCCTTCTTGGGGTTGCCCACGTCGAGCCACCACTGCCCGACCAGCGCGACCATCCCGACGAGCGCTTGGGAGTACAGAGGCGAGAGCTTGGGATCGAAGCCGCGCTGTTTGAACTCGTCGCGCAGGATGTACTCCACCTGCTTCGCGATGTCACCGATGACGCTCGCAAGCGTTCCGGTAGTGCCCGTGACGGGGGAGTCCCGCACCAGGACACGGAAGCCCTCGGGTTCGTCCTCGATGTAGGCCAGGAAGCCGAGCGCAGCCTGCTCGAGCAGAGCGCGGGGATCCTCGCCGGTAAGCGCCTCTGTGATGCGCCGCAACAACGACTGCACTTCACGGTCGACTACGACAGCGTAGAGACCCTCTTTGCCGCTGAAGTGTTCGTACACGACCGGCTTCGTGATCTTGGCGCGCGCTGCGATGTCTTCGACCGAAGCCGCCTCGTAACCTCGTTCGGCGAATACAGAACGACCTACATCGAGGAGTTGAGCTCGTCGTTGTTGGCCCGTCATACGGGCCCGGCGCGCTTGCGCGCTCACGCGCCTAAGCCTGTTTACGGACGATTTGCTTCTCCGAAGCGACCTTGACGTCGGCCGCGAGGTTCAGCTTCTGCAGCAGCCGGATCACGCCGGCGCTCATGTCGACCTGACCCTTGCCGATTCCGTGAACCGCAGAGGTCGGAAAGGCGTGGTGGTTGTTGTGCCACGACTCTCCGAAGGACACGATCGCAAGCACCCAGTTGTTCGTGCTGAAGTCGGGTGTATTGAAGGGACGATTTCCATAGAAGTGGCAGATCGAGTTGACGCTCCAGGTCACGTGGTGCAGGAAAAAGATGCGGGCGAGGCTGCCCCACAGAAACGCCGTGAGTGCTCCGCTCAGCGTTCCGGTCACGGCGAACCCGATGAGCGGGGCGGCGCCGAAGGAGATCAGCGCCCAGAGGGGAAAGAGGCTGTCGATCTTGCGCATGGCGGGCTCCTTGACGAGATCCGGCGCCCAGCGCCTGGCGGAGGTCTGCTCGTCGTCGAAGAACCAACCGACGTGCGCGTGCCAGAGACCCTTGACGACGCCCTTAACTCCGGGACCCTCGTCGAGGTGAGGGGAGTGGGGGTCGCCCGGTTGGTCGGCGAAGGCGTGGTGACGGCGGTGATCCGCGACCCAGCGAATGACCGGGCCCTGGATCGCCATCGAGCCTGCGATCGCTAGAAGATTCCGCAGCCACGGCTTCGCCTCGAAGCTCTTGTGGGTGAATAGCCGGTGGAAGCCGACGGTCACGCCGAGGCCCGTGAAGCAGTAGGTCCCCAGAAAGATCGACGCGTCGAGCATGCTCAGCCCAGTGCCCCACATGGTCCACACGGCGGCGAGGAACCCGAGGAAGGGGACCACGGTGACGACGAGGACCAGCCGGCGCTGGAAGCGCGCCTGGCGACCTTCGAGCGTCTTAACGCCTGGAACCTGCGGCGCCTGGGTCTCGGGCGTCTGCGTCTCGGGACCAGGCGCTCGTCTCTCCTTCAAGGCTGCTTGGTTCATTGGATTCTCCTTCGAGCTTGGTTTCTTTACGGTTACGTAAACGTAACTTACCCCACCGTAGGTATTAGTCAAACCTCCGTAACGATTCCGGGACGGACCCCTGGGAGCTTGGAGCCTCACCGGCGAACGAAAGGAAGATCGATGAGCCGAAAAGGACCACTGCTGCCGGCCCTGTTGCTCGTGTTTGCGCTGCTGGCGGCGGCGTGCGGGTCGAACTCCACCGACGACGAGGCCACCGGGAGCGACCGGGAAGAGACCCAGTCCGAGGACGCGACGGGCGACGACGCCGGCGCGGACGACGAAGAGACCGAGGCCGAGGAGGCCGAGGAGACCGACGACGAAGAGGGCGAGGCTGCGACTTACGTAGGCACCGAGTTCGCGTTCGAGGGACCAGACACCCTTCCGGCCGGCGCCACGACGCTGGAGCTCGACAACCAGGGCGAGCAGGTTCACGAGCTGGCCGTCGCCCAGTTGTTGGACGGCAAGACGATCGACGATGTCAACGCCCTGCTGAAAAAGGGTGTTCCGAGCAAGCCGCCCAAGTGGGTCAAGAGCATGGAGGGCACCGGCGCGGGGCCCGGCGAGTCCGGCACCGTCGACCTCGACCTCGAGCCGGGAGACTACGTGTTCCTCTGTTTCGTCCCCGACAAGGAGTCGAAGAAGCCGCACGTTGCTCTGGGGATGATCAAGGCCGTCACGGTCGAGTAGCCGACCTGCCACAGCCTCCCGTCGACGGATTCTCGTCCGGCGGGGGCTGTTGCGCGCTCGGGGTCGGTTATCGGGTCCGGTAGGGCAACATGTGCCTGTGAGCAATCAGTGGTGGGACACGTCGTGGAAGGTGCGCGTCGCGCGTGTCTTTGCGGGGCCTGTCATGACCGTCGCTGGCATCAACCACTTCGTGATGCCAGAGACCTACGCTTCGATCATCCCCGACGCCCTGCCGGCACCTCTTGCGCTCGTCTACATATCGGGACTCGCCGAGATCGCCGGCGGGCTCGGAACGATGCACCCTCGGAGTCGTCGAGCTGCGGGCTGGTTTCTTATCGCGACCCTCATCGCGGTCTACCCCGGAAACATCGAGATGGCGGTGAACGCCGACGACTATCCGGGGGTTCCCGGGGGCCGCGCCACCCTGCTTGCGCGCCTTCCCCTCCAAATCTTGTTCATCTACTGGGTGTGGCTCGCAACTCTGAGCGAAGAGGCCGAGGCGACCAGGAAAGCGGGTCGGGCGAGCCTGAGAGCTGGTGGACCGAGCCGCCGCACTGAGTAGTCTCCTCAAGTTCGATTGTGGGCGCTGATGCGCGCAGAGCGCGCACGAATACCCACAATCGTCACCGGAATCCAGTTCTTGGAGGGCTACCTCCATGTGGTCATTTTGCCCTAGACCTGTAATGATTCGCACCGCCGACCGACGAACCAAGGGGGAGCAATGACCCGTGTGATTCAATCTGCGCCTGCAACGAGGCGGCGCCTGAGCATCCTGCGAGTGGTCATCGGCGCGGTGGTGGCGCTGAGCCTCGCCGCAACCAGCCTTTCCTTTCCCGCAGCGCAGGCCGAGACGAGTAGCGCGTTCACGGCCGGGACGCCGACGTTTGTGGACGGCAGGGCGCAACCGACCTTTGCGGGTGAGGAAGTCATTCGCGAGGACCTCTGGGTCGAGGCACCCGTCGACAGCGACTTCGACGGCGTCAACGATCTCGTGCACGTCGAGGTCGCGCGTCCGGCGTCGACCGAGACCGACGGCGTCAAGATCCCCGCCATCTATGCGCCGAGCCCCTACTACGCGGGTGGAAACCCGATCACCAACCACGATGTCGATGTCGAGCTGTACGTACCGAACAAGCCCGGCCGGGACAACAAGGGTGGTCGTGACCCGGGACAGCCGACGCGCGACGAGGAGGACACGAACCGGCTGACGGACGGCGCCGGTCCACAGATCGGTCCGGGGCGCTACGAGAACTACTTCGTCCCGCGCGGCTTCGCGTACGTCTACGCCGAGTCGCTCGGCTCGGGTGAGTCCACCGGTTGTCCGACGAGCGGTGGGAGGAACGAGACCATCGGGGCGAAGGCCGTCGTCGACTGGCTCAACGGGCGGGCCCCCGCACGCGACGCGGACGGCAATCTCGTCGAGGCCGACTGGACCACCGGCAAGGTCGGCATGATGGGCGTCTCTTACAACGGGACGCTCCCGAACGCAGTCGCTTCCACGGGCGTCGAGGGTCTCGAGACCATCGTTCCCGTCGCCGCGATCTCGAGCTGGTACGACTACTACCGTGCCAACGGCGCGGTCGTCGCGCCCGGCACCTACCAAGGCGAGGACGCGGACGTCCTGGCCGACTACGTGCTGACGCGTGAGAACCCCGAGGTCTGCCACGATGTCATCGACGAGATCGAGCGCGAGCAAGACAGGATCACCGGTGACTACAGCGACTTCTGGGCCGAGCGCGACTACATGCGCGACGTCGACAAGGTCGAGGCGTCGGTGCTCGTCACGCACGGGCTCAACGACTGGAACGTCAAGACGAAGCACGCGGGGCAGTGGTACGAGGCGCTCGCCGAGCGCGATATCCCGCGCAAGATCGTGCTGCACCAGCGCGGTCACACCGACGGCCGGCTGCCGGTGGGAGAAGCGCGCTGGTTCGACCTTCTCAACCAGTGGTTCAGTCGCTGGCTCTACGAGGTCGACAACGGCATCGAGGACGGACCGAAGGCACTGATCCAGCGAGAGGACCAGTCTCTGGTCGAATATGCAGACTGGCCCGACCCGTCTGCATCGTCCACGGCTTTGAGCCTCGGCGCGAGCCAAGACAACGGCATCGGCTCCCTGGGCCTCGACTCCGAGCGCAGGGCCGAGCCGGTCACGGAGACGATCGTCGACGACGCGTCCTTCGATGCGGCCGAGCTCGCCGCGCTCGCACAGTCGCCTCATCGCCTCGTCTATCAGAGCGGTGAGCTCGCAGAGCCGCTGCGCATGAGCGGCACGACCGAGCTGTCTCTCCGTCTCGCCTTCGGCGAGCCCGCGGCGAACGTCAGCGCGGGGTTGATCGACTACCGGCCCGATGGATCCGTGTTCCTCATCACCGAGGGCTGGACCGATCCACAGAACCGCAAGTCGCTCTCGGCGACGCATGCGATCGAGCCGGGCGCGCCCTACCGCATCGACTTCGACATGCAACCCGACGACTACGTCTTCGGGGCGGGAAGTCGGGTCGGCGTAGTGCTGCTCTCGAGTGACTACGAGTACACGCTTCGCCCCGATCCCGGCACCGAGCTCTACCTCGACACATCCAAGAGCAAGGTGCTGCTCCCGATCGTGGGAGGAGACGAGGCCTTCTCCGACGCGCTCGGAGGCTGACGAACGCAATAGTGGGTGGTGATGCGCGGTGAGCGCGTATCACCACCCCACAATTGTCGCGTGGTTCGGGTCAGGCGAGGGCTCGGCCCTAGAGTGCTCCGTCCTCCCACGGCCCCCAGATCGCGAAGGTGTAGCCGAGGTTGCCCGGCCCCCCGCTGCGGGTGTCGCCCTGAACGTTGACGTACAGCGTTTCCCCGTCCGAGGTGTAGGTCGCCCCGCACCATTCCCGCTCGTTGAAGAGGTTGCGGGCGAAGTCGAAGATCTTGCCGTTACGCGTTAAGCCGCGCAAAAAGAGGTCCTCGTTGTCGCCGTCCTCGCATACGAGCACGCCACCGCGCGGCGAGACCGTGATGTTGTCTGGACCGGACAGCACGGTGGGGTCGGGGGACTCGAACAACAGGCGAAGTTGTCCTGTGGATCGGCCGGAGATTCGGTAGGCCCAGACCTGGCCGTCGCCGGAGTCTCCGCCGCTGGTTGCGTTGAAGAACACCGTTCCGCCGCCGTACCAGCAACCCTCGAGGCGTGCGAAGGTCGCAGCGCCCTGAGCCGCTCCCTGCTCGAACACGGCGAGGGAGTTGATCTCTGCTGCCGCCGGGTCGGGATCGTCGATATCGACCCACACCACGGGGAGAGAACGCCCAACTACCTGACCGGCGCGGGTGTCGTAGTTAGGTTTGTCGAGGATCGCGAGCATCTGCAGACGGCCGCCCTGCGCGAGGTCACCGGCCACGTTCGGAATGAAGCGGTAGAAGCCGGAGGTTCCCCGGTCCTCGGTCTCGTAGACGATCCCGGTGCGGGGATCGATCGCCGCGGCCTCGTGAACGAAGCGACCCATTTCCTTGAGCGGGACGGGCGTGACCTCGTCGTTCGCCGAGGCGGGGATCTCGAAGTTGTAGCCGTGATCCTTTTCGAAACCCTGCGTCTCGCCCGCCGTGGTCTCCTCGCACGACAGCCACGAGCCCCACGGGGTCGATCCTCCGGCGCAGTTCACGATCGTGCCGTTGAGCGAGACGAAGTCCCTGACGAGCTCCCTGTCGCCGTCGGAGGTGACCGCAACCTCGAGCGTGGTGTTGCCGCCCATCGCCCTGGCGTCGTAAGCCCTCGACGGATCGCCGATGGGCGTGGAGATCACTGCGGGATCACGGTCCTCGTGGTTGCGGACCAGACGTACGTTGCCGTTCGGCACGTCGAACACGCCCATGCCGTCGTGGGCTCGAGGGGTGGGATTGCCGTCCGTCATCGGGTCGCCCTCGATCCCGAAGCTTCTGTAGGTGAAGCCGGCGGGTAGCGCGATGCGCTCTACGCCGTCACGTCGATCCGGGGTCGCCTGTAGCTCTCCGTAGCCGCCTTCCCCGATACCGGCCCGACGCACCGACTGATCCTCTTGGGCGAGCGCCATGCGTCCCGTCAACGCCTGGACGAGCGGAGTACCTACCATTGCGCCTCCGGCCACCCCCGCTCCGGTCTTCAAGAACGATCGTCGATCGACCGCCCGAGCTTGTCCCTGTGTCATCTATGACCTCCCTGACCGGCGCCGGAATTTCCGGCACCTCCGAGAGGAATAACTAGTCAGAGTGGACTAGTGTTTGCTCGCCCGCGAAGACCACGCGAAGGCCGCGCGAAGGAAGAAGCTGGTGGCGTGGCCATCGACATGGCACCCATCTGAATGCGCCGACGACGGATCTCTGCGGTGTCGTGTTCGAGGCGATCCGGCCGGCGCACGTGTCGCTGTGGACCCCCACCGAGGCCGAAAGCGGCCGAGAGAGCGCCTCAGCGCCCCCCCGCATAACCTGTCCGCAAAGCGCGCAGACGACTCTGGAGAAGAAATGCAACCTCGTGACCATGCGGCCGAGCTCGACTCCCTCTTGGACCAGGCCTCCTATCTGCTCACCTCCGCCCGGTCCTTCGGCCTCGCCGACGCGGGGGAGCTGCGGGCCGTGCTGAAGAGGCTCAGGGACGTGATCGCTTCGGCCGACGCGCTGGCTTCATCGGCCGAAGCGGAGAGGCGCAGCGAGGACTGAGCTTCTAGCGCGTGGCGGCGGAGCGCTGACGGTCCCTGTAGGCCGCGACGCTCGCCCGGTTGCCGCAGACCTTGGGACTGCAGTAGCGGCGCGAGCGGTTGCGGGAGACGTCGATGAAGACGTCCCGGCAGGCGCCGTGCTCGCATAGTTGGAAGCGGTCGTAACCGAAGTCCCTGACCATCAGGGCGAGAGCCATCGCCGCCTCCGCCTCGAGATGGGAGGCCAGAGGGGCCTTGGACGAGTGGTAGTGAAGATGCCACGGCTCGCCGACGTGATCCACGAGCTGGGGCAGGGCCCCCGAGCGCACCAGCAACTCGTTGATGATATCTACGGCGACACGCTCGTCACCCGCCGTAAAGACGTCGCGCAGCCTCGATCGCAGCCGGCGAACCCCCCGAAGATCCCGTTTCGAGACCGAGCCCAACCGGGTCACACGGCGGTCATCCAGGAAGCGACCGAGCGCGTTCTCGTCGACGAGATCCTCCTTACCGCTCACGACCCCGTAGCTGTTGACGAGGTCGACAGCAAGCTCCACGCCACAGTCGTCGTAACTACTGAAACCCATATTGACTCCTTACTTAAATGCGGTTAAGGTAATGAGTATAGAGCAGTTTCACTCATGTCAAGCAGATGACGAGGAGGTGAAGGGCATGTGGTTGGAGATCGGAGTCTTCGTGGCGTTGTTGAGCCTGTTCGAACTCTTTACCTTGAGGTACGGCGTCAACAGCAGCGACGGCGACGACTGGCTGGAGCATCGCCGGGTTTAGTCGAGCAGTCTGGAGCGGCGGCGTTGAGCGATCGATAGGTGGTCTGCCGGTCCTCGAGGCCGTCGCTCTGGTTTTGTCTCCCGACTTGCACGCGTAGGGAGCCTCGCGCTGGTAGCTTTTGCCTGGGGGCGGACCACTAGAGATCGCGAGCAACGGGGGAATCTTGGTCGACGTTCCGGGACCGCTATCCGGAGAGCTGTTCGAGCGTCGTGAGGCAGCGGTTCCGCGCGCGGTCTTCAACACGGTCCCCATCTTCGTGGCCGACGGGGAGGGCGCGTCGGTAACCGACGTGGACGGCAACGATTTCATCGACCTGGCTGGAGGGCTCGGTGTGCTCAACGTCGGGCGGCGCAACGAGCGGGTCACCCGGGCGGTGATCGAGCAGGCCGAGAAGTTCTTGCACGAGTGCTTTCACGTCTCGATGTACGAAGGCTATGTCGAGCTCGCCGAACGGCTGAACGAGCTGACCCCGGGCGATTTCGACAAGAAGACGATGCTTGCGAACTCGGGGGCCGAGGCCGTCGAGAACGCGGTCAAGATCTCGCGCTACGCCACGGAGCGGCCCGCGGTGCTGGGATTTTCGAACGGATTCTCCGGGCGGACTCTGCTCGGAATGACGCTGACCGCCAAGGAGATGCCGTACCGCCACGGTTTCGGGCCCTTCGCTCCCGAGGTGCACAGAGCGCCGTTCGCCTATTGCTACAGGTGTCCCCTCGATCTCGAGCACCAGAGCTGTGGTCTCGCCTGCGCCGACTACGCGGCGGACATGATCGATTCCCAGATCGGCGCATCGCAGGTGGCCTGCATGCTGGTCGAACCGGTGCAGGGCGAGGGCGGTTTCGTCGTCGCGCCGCACGACTATCTTCCTGCGCTGAAGTCGATCTGCGAGGAGCGAGACATCCTCTACATCGACGACGAGGTCCAGTCGGGCATGGGCCGCACCGGCACCATGTTCGCGATCGAGCATTACGACGTCGTGCCTGATCTCGTGACGACGGCGAAGTCACTGGGGGCCGGGCTTCCGATCTCGGGAGTGACCGGCACCACCGAGGTCATGGACGCTCCGCACGTCGGCGGGCTGGGCGGGACCTACGGAGGCAACCCGGTTGCGTGCGCCGCAGCTCTGGCGGTGCTGGCGGAGCTGACGGAGACAGACCTGCTTCAGCGCGCGGAGCGCCAGGGGCGCATCATCCGCGACCGACTCGATCCGCTGGCGGATTCCCTCGGCATCGTCGGCGAGGTCCGTGGGCTCGGACCCATGATTGCGCTCGAGCTGGTGACCGATAAGAAGACGAAGGAACCGGCCAAGCTCGCCACGGCAGGGATCATCAAACGCTGCCACGACAACGGGGTGCTGATTCTCAAGGCAGGAACCTACGACAACGTCGTTCGCCTGCTCGCGCCCCTCGTTATTTCCGAAGACGACCTCCACAAGGGACTCGATGTGTTGGTCGAGGCACTCGCCTGGGCCGACAAAGGGATGAGCGGCTGATGTCCGATGTGCGCCTCGCCAACGTCACCAAGGCCTTCAAGGACACCGTCGCGGTCGACGACCTCTCGCTGACGATCGAGGCGGGGGAGTTCTTCTCGCTGCTCGGCCCGTCGGGCTGCGGCAAGACGACGACCCTTCGCATGATCGGGGGCTTCGAGGATCCAACCAGCGGAGCGGTGTATCTCGGTGGGGACGACGTCTCGAACCTTCCGCCCTACAAGCGTGACGTCAATACGGTTTTCCAGTCGTACGCGCTGTTTCCACACCTCACGGTGCAAGAGAACGTTTCCTATGGGCTGAAGCGACGGAAGGTCGCCAAGAACGACATCGGCCGGCGGGTAGACGAGATGCTCGAGCTCGTTGATCTTCAGGGACTGGGGGACCGCAAGCCGAACCAGCTCTCCGGGGGCCAGCAGCAGCGGGTCGCGCTCGCGCGGGCGCTCGTGAACAGGCCGCAGGTGTTGTTGCTCGACGAACCTTTGGGGGCTCTCGACCTCAAACTCCGGAAGAACATGCAGTTCGAGCTCAAGGGCATTCAGTCCGAGGTCGGCATCACCTTCATCTACGTGACACACGACCAGGAGGAGGCGATGACGATGTCGGATCGTCTCGCCGTCATGAATGCGGGCCAGATGGAACAGATGGGCGCGCCTCAGGAGGTCTATGAGCTTCCGGCGACGGAGTTCGTCGCGTCGTTTCTCGGGGCCTCCAACCTGCTCGACGGTGCCATTGAGAGTGTCAACGGTGAGGTCGCCAAGGTCCGGCTGAAGTCGGGCACCGTGATCTCGGCCCCCTCCGAGCGAGTCCCTGCGGAATCAGGAGAAATTCGAGTGGGTGTCCGACCCGAGAAGCTGACCATCTCTCCGACCGACCAGCCCGTCTCCACCGACGGCGCCAACTCACTGAATGCGTCCGTGATCATGTCCACCTACACGGGGATCGGTACGACTTACGAATGTCGTACGGACGACGGGGACAAGGTCGTCGCGTACGTGCAGAACGTCTCCTCCGGCACCAAACCCGTCTCGACCGGCTCCACAATTCGCCTCACGTGGCGTCCCGAGCACACCTTCGTCGTCACCAAGAGCACAGAGAGAGGAACTCAATGAGTCAGCGGTACTTGCCCGGTAGCAGAGGTCGCGCACCTATTCGTCGTATCTCTCGTCGCGAGATGTTGCGACGTATGGGAGCGGGGGCCGGAGGACTTTCGATGGCCGCGTTTCTTGCGTCCTGCGGCATCGAGGGCCAGAGCCAGGATGCGGATTCGGAAGAGAACGCCGGCCTGACCACGGATCAGGTCAACGGCACGCTCAACTTCGCCAACTGGCCGCTGTACATCGACAGAGCCAAGGGTGAGAACCCGACGCTGATCGACTTCACCGAGGCGACCGACATCGAGGTCAACTACGACGAGGTCATCCAGGCCAACGACAGCTTCTTCGGAACCATTCGCGAACCGCTGGCCAACGGGGACCCGATCGATTACGACCTCATCGTCGTGACCGACTGGCTCATCGCCCGTATGGGCCGCCTCGGTTACCTCGAAGAGCTCGATCACTCCAAGCTCGGAAACTTCGACGCCAATGCGGGCGCCATCTACAAGGACCCGAACTACGACCCGGGCAACACATACAGCATCCCGTGGCAGTCTGGTATCACCGGGATCGCCTATAACCGGGCTCTGACGGGCCGAGATCTCACCAGCATGAGCGACCTCTTCGACTCCGAGTTCGCAGGCAAGATCGGTATGTTCACCGAGATGCGCGACACCATCAGCCTCATGTTGCTTCTCAACGGCGTGGAGCTGGACTCCGCCACCATCGAGGACGTCGAGGAGGTTCAACAGCAACTTCTCCAGCAGGTCGACGACGGGATCGTGCGCCAGTACTACGGCAACGAGTACGCGGATGCGCTCGCGCGTGAGGACATCGTTGCGACCATCGCGTGGTCGGGCGACGTCATCCAGCTCACTCTGGACAACCCCGACCTTCGCTTCGTGGTCCCCGACGACGGGGGCATTCTGTGGGTCGACAACATGGCGATTCCGCAGAACGCCGTCAACCCCATCGACGCGCACGAGTTCATGAACTTCGTCTACCAGCCGGACATCGCAGCCCAGATCGTCGGCTGGGTGAACTACATCTGCCCGGTGCCAGGCGCCCAAGAAATCCTCGCGGACACCAAGGGCTACAGGTCGGTCGCCGAGAGCCCACTCGTGTTCCCGACGCCGGAGATGGAGACGAAGTTGCACCGTTACAAGGTGCTCGACGAGGGCGAGGAGCAGGAGTGGAACGACCTCTTCCAGCAGGTGCTGCAGGGGTGAGGCACCTGCGTTGAGAGAGAAACGGCGCAGGCGCGTCGCCTACTTCTTGATCTTGCC
>JALZIB010000082.1 GCA_030860505.1 Actinomycetota bacterium | reverse complement strand
GTACCTAGCATGATGATGGTCCAGACTCGAAGGGTTTCGGTCATGTTCGAAGCTCTCCTCGTATTTGTGTTCCGCAGACAACTTCCCGTCGGCCACGGCCGCGCGTCTCGTCCCCTTCAGCTTCCGTCCCTTGAACGGATTCGCGCGCGGCTCAAATGGTGGCGGCGAGAACGGCGAGGATGAAGAAGGTCAGTGCGATCAGGGTTCGAACCTGGTGGCCGAGGAGCCATTTGGCCCTCAGCCTCTCGACGTGCTCGGACGGTTGCGCTCCCGACGAGATGAGCCGCCGCTGCACTGGGACCAGCCAGACGGCCGAGCCGATCAGAACCATGAGAAAACCGGCGGCGGCAAGTGCGGCAAGCACTCGCGGCACGCCGTCCGAGCCAAGTCCGAAACCGATCGTCGAGACCAAGCAGACCACGAGCAGCGCCGGCTGCAGACGGTCCACGCGACGTAGCGTGTGTGCGAAGCCGGTCCGGAAGTCCGGCAGCTCGGTACTGCGCCAGACGGGAATGCGCTCCCAGGTGATCGAGACAACTCCTCCGGTGAAGAGCCCGCCGCTTATCAACATCGGGACGACCCACCACTGGTTCATCTCTGACTCCTCGTGATCAACACTTGCGTTCAGGCCCTGAGCCCATCGGTCTTGGCACGGCTCACTACGTCCGCTACGCCGTCGGCCTCGAGCCTGCGACAGAGCTCATTGAGGACACGCGCTGTGTTCTCGAGATCCGCACGGCCGATCCGGCCGGCAAGCCGGTTCACCCACATCGCTTGCCGCTCGTCGATCGCCGAATACTTGGTCCTGCCGAGCTCGGTCACGCAGACGAGCTGAGAGCGGCGGTGGTCTGCGTTCCGCGCAAGCTCGAGTAGGCCGTCGTCCTCCAGGCGCTTGACGGTCGCGTGCACGCTCTGCCGGGTCAGCCCCATGCGGCGCGCGATCTGCGGCACGGTGAGTGGATGCTCTGCGATCACGATCGCACCCAGCACCTGCCAGCGCGCCGCCGTCAAACCCTCATCGCCGCCGAGGAGATCTCCTGCTGCAAGCAAGAGACCGTTGGTCCGGAACGTCGAGAGGATTACTTGCGTGGCTGCTCGTCCGCTGGGCGTTCGCCCTCTGTCTTCCATTATGTCAGGAGCCTTACATAATGTCAGTCACCTGTCAAGCTCACCGGGGTGGCGCCACGGACCCGGCGAGCTGAAGAAAGCTCTCATGGCGTGCAAGAGAAGGGTCACCCACGCATGGAGTCGAGGTATCCCTCCAGACGGTCGGCCAGTTCCTTCGGACGGCTGAGGGCAACGCAATGGCTGCCGCCGATTTCATCCGGGGCGATGCCGAGGCGTTCGCGCACGACCCGGCGCATGAAGTCGGCGGGGAAGAAGCGGTCGTCGCGGCACAGCAGGAACTTCGTCGGCACGACGGGCCACTCCTCGAGGGGCCATGGCTCCCCCATGGGTGTTGCGGACTGGTCCCGGCCCTTTTGTAGCGCCTCGGTCGCGAGCTCCGCCGGGACATCGTGAAGGAACAGCGCGATGGGGTCGTCCTCGGCCCCTGCTCTCCCGTCGCGTTCGGCCTGAGCGCGCGCCGCCTTCTCGTACCCCGTGTTGTCCCACCACTTACCGGGCGGTTCTCCCGGTGATGGAATCATCGCCGCCAGCATCACCAGAAGGTCCACGGGCACGCGCTCACACACCAGCGGCGCCGTGAACCCACCGAACGACTGGGCCACGACGACGAGGTCGGTGCGGTCGCCGATGGCGTCGACCACCGTGTCGGCGTACTCCGACAGCCCTGCCGAGTCGTCATCGCTCGGCAGGTCCATCGCCACGACACCGTGACCTCGCTCGCGCAGCTCGGCCGCGAGGAGGTGCCAGTACCATGCGCCATCCGCTGCGCCGTGGATCAGTACGAAGGTGGTCACGACGCAGGTTGTGCCGGCTGATAGGTCAGAATCAGCACGCCGGTGGTAGAGGTTTTGGAGTCGGTGAGCTTCAGCGGTATCGGTGTACTGCCCTCTGCGAAGAGTCGGTTTCCGCTCCCGATAACGATGGGGTGGATCATGAGTCGATACTCATCCACGAGGTCGTTCTGCATCAGCGTCTGCGCGAGTACGCCGCTGCCGATGACCTGAAGATCCTTCCCCGGCTGCTGCTTGAGCTTGGCCACCTCCTGTACGACATCCCCCTTGAGAAGGGTTGAGTTCTGCCACTCGAGCGGCTCTTGCAGCGTGGTCGAAGCGACGTACTTGGCGAAGCCGTTCATCGTCGCTGCGAAAGGATCGTCGGCGGGCTGGTTGGGCCAGTAGGGCGCCATGATGTCGTAGGTCCTGCGCCCCATAAGCAGGCCATCCGAACCGGCCATCCCTTCCTCGACGGCGCTCCCTGCAACTTCGTCGAAGTAGGGCATCTGCCACCCGCCGTGCTCAAAGCCCGCGCTCCGGTCCTCCTCGGAACCTCCTGGCGCCTGCATCACTCCGTCGAGTGTCAGAAACGTGCTCACTACAACTTTCCTCATTGTGGTCCTCCTCCTCGCTTCCTTACCGTCGAAGGGGTAGACCGACGCGCTGCAGAAAACTCATCGGTCCGGCACGGAAAACCTTTCGAGGACCTTGGCTCAGCCGTCATAGACCGTGGCGGAGACGAGGTCGTAGCGGGGAATCGGACCCGTGCGCTCGGCTCGACAGGTGAGCCGGTGGTCACCCGACTGAGACATCCGCAACCGCACGTCGATCCGGCCCCCGGTCGTCACCTCGAACACCACTCCCACCGCATCTGCGGTTCGCGTGTAGCGGGCGAGCGAAAGCGCATCGACCTCGGTGTTGGCGAGGGCATCACGCGCGAAGTACTCGGCCGCCTGTACCGGAAAGGGATGAACGCAGCGCCCCCGAAAGTGTTCGAGCGAGAGAGTCGCCTGCGCGTAGTCGTCCATGAGCCGCACCACGTTGTCGAGACCCACGCGCCCGTAGTACACCCCATGCGGGAAACACACGACGTTTGCCGCGAAACGGTCGCCGCCGATGTGGGAGCATTCCCACGCATCCCACCGCGGCTCGCCACAGGCCAATCTCGACACCTGGTTTCCCCGAATCGAGCAACAGGCGTCGTGCTTGCCGTGCGTGCACACCAGAAAGAGGGGGTCGGGATGCGATTCTGCGTCGGCGATCGTCCCGCCCTCTCGCAGAGGCGTGAGGTCCACGTCCAGGAGATCGCCGACGCGGTCGAGCTCCATAGTGGACTGGTGGAGGTCGGCCTCCTCGGTCCGCAGGAAGTAGCAGCGCCGCCGATCCCCCGAGAATCGCACACCCCTGCGGATGAGGACGACCCGAACACCGGCTGCGCGAGCTCGTCGACTCAGTTCTCGTGCGACGTTTGGCGGCACCTTGCTCTGTGTGAGCGCGTCGCTCCCCCACGAACCCGGTTGCTCCAG
>JALZIB010000058.1 GCA_030860505.1 Actinomycetota bacterium | reverse complement strand
TCTCTGCCATGCAGGTTCACGTCGGAGCCGCGCTTGCTTCGATCCCACTGCTGCTGTGGCACGTTGTCGCGCGCCCCGTGCGCGTACATCGCACGGACGTCGCTCGACGCGCCCTTCTACGCGCAGGGACGGTCGTCGGTGGGAGTGGACTCCTCTACCTGGGAGTCGAAGGCGTGTCGAGACTGGCCTCCTTGCCCGGGGGGCATCGACGGATTACGGGTTCCCACCAGCGAGGCTCGTTTCAACCGGACGCGATGCCGGTGACCCAATGGCTCTTCGACCGCGTGCAGTACATCGACCCGTCCTCGTGGTCGCTGCGTGTGGGTAAGCGCCGTCTCAGCCATGAGGAGTTGCTGGTCTTCGACGACGACTTACGAGCGACGATTGACTGCACCGGCGGTTGGTACGCGACCCAGGACTGGACCGGTATCCGCCTCGACAAGCTGCTCGAGGACGTCGAGGGAGCAAGCATTGTCGTGACCTCCGCAACCGGCTACGCGCGGCGCTTTCCGCTTACGGATGCGCCCAGGCTCCTGCTTGCGACGCGCGTCGGCGGCAACCTGCTGAGCGAGGGACACGGGTTTCCCGCCCGCGTCGTCGCTCCGGGCCGGCGCGGCTTCTGGTGGGTCAAGTGGGTGACGTCCATCGAGGTCGACGATCGCTCGTGGTTCTTGCAACCGCCGTTCCCTCTAACCTGATCAGCACTCTCGACCTCGAGGCGTTCAGGAAAACCGAAGCGGGTCGCCGAGAGAGATCTCGTGGTGACGCCCGGCGAGGACACCGTCCGTTCACCCAAACGTTGCCTAAGGTCAAGCCTTCAGGTGTTGCGAGGAGATCTGCTCGGTTCGAGCTTCAGGATCTCGAGGAGCGGCGAGGACAAAGTAGACAGTGTTGCCGTCAACAAGACGGCCACCCTGCCATCTCCTTGCGAGGATGGTTCCACCTGATTGACTCACCATCTCGTCAATATTGTGTATGAAGGTGCCGTCGCTGGAGCGCACCGTCGAGCCAGGGAGGTCGGCGTTGTCTGTCTGAGGGTGAGCTAGGCCCGCAATCCCAACGAGCTTGTTGGCGTGAGCCAACATGGTTCGGATCGTTTCGCGAGCGGCGGATTCACGCAGGTACATGAGAACGCCGGCGCAGACGACCACGTCGTACGCTCTTCCTGCGAGTATCGTCGGCAGATCGCGCACATCACCATGGGCGACACGGACTTTGGAATCCCTGGCGCGAAGGTGAGTTGTTCCAACATGGACTGCATATTCGTCAACGTCTATGCCCTCAAGAGTTGAGGCGTTTGGAAAGACATTGGTTTCCATGAAGTGCAGCAGATATCCGAGAGAGCATCCGACCTCGAAAACCGAATCAACTTTCGTGGCTCCAGCCTCGCCCAGACATGTTTGAAGATCGGAGAAAAACATTCGGCGCGTCTGATTCAGCCGGTGGGCGCCGAACCGTTCATCGACCTCATAGGTCGACGCATAAGCGAGGTGGTGTTGCCACAGAAACGCGTGATAAGCGTCGGGGTCTTTTTCGGCAAAGTCTCTGAGAAGCTCCATCGGCAGCCAGTATCGTCCAGGCAGTCGGAGACGCGTGGCGGTGATGACGAGCGTCTGCCTCACGCTGAGCGGCAACCAGCGGGGAAGGAAGGCACTTAGGATCCTCTTCGAGCGGACGCGCCACGAGAGGAGGCCGTGCCGCGTCATCGGTCCATTCTCTCCAGTGCGCCGGGGTTCATCAGTTCCGCTCGAGAAGATAGCGGAGCACCTGAACGGCCGGACGGTTGAGAACCTCATCCTCGGGGGTTATGCAGTGGTGGTGGACTCCGGGCGTTGTGTTGATCTCAAGGAAGACCCCACCACTCTCCTGAAGAGTTACCGAAGGGTCGTTGGTGAGCAGGTCAACTCCTGCGAATTCACTTCCAACAGCTTGGACCAGTCGGGTGACTTCCTCGATGACGTCCCCGGAGATTAGGTCGGTGATGCGTTCGTCGTAGATCGTACGCAGGTTCCTCGTAGCGTGCTTCGCCTGCGGGATGCTTCGCACAACTATCTCCTTACCAGCCGGTGGAACCGAGCTGAGCGATAGACCTTGGCTGGTCAAAGTCGCAGCCGTTAACGAGCTGGATGCAAGGCGTTTGAGTGAGTTCCGTTCGAGAAGCCGGTCTATCGGAAGCCGCCCATCGCCCGTGATCCTGACTCCCCGCCTGCGGACGCCGTCGATGAACTCGCCGCCAAGAAAAAGCAGGCGACATGCCTCTGCAGGCATCATTTGCTCCACAAGCAGTCTCTCACCGAACAGGGAAGCGAACGAAGCCGCCACAGCCAGTTGTCGTCTGCCGGTGATGTTCGTGGTGACTCCGCGCGCGGCACTGGATCCGGCTGCGGGCTTTACGACGAATAAGCCTCCATGCTCGGACATGAAACGCGCAGCTTCCGCGACGTGGCGCAGACGGAACGGCAGGTGTGGGGGTGTCGGAAGACCCACTTCCTGCGCGACCCGGTGGGTGTAAACCTTGTCCGCGGCCATGTGCAGAACGACTGGATCGTCCGCCTGCACCAAGTGGTTATGAATCGTCGTTGTCTTGCCGTTGAGGTGCACTCGCCACAGATCCACATCCAGCGACGTGAACTCAGCAGACAGACTTCGTGCTGCAGCCTGCCAATAGCCACGGTACTCATCGCCGCGTTGGTCCACGTAAACAGTACGGTCCAGGCCCAGCGCCCGCTGTACACGACGGCCGTTACCTAACAGCCGCCGCGAGATCCTTCCAAGCACGCTTGCCTCTCTCTTGCCTTTGGACGGTGTTCTACTTCCGAACTTCTAATCGTCTGGAGCTGTCGCGCAGCAACTAAAGCTCCGAACTCACTCGCTAACGGATCCAGAGAAGTCCGACGCCTCCGCCCTGCGAAATTCCTGCTGAAGCCGAGGCCCGAGAACGAGCAAGTTCGATTTCTTCTTCTCTTGTGGCCGCATCGGCCACGACCACGTAAAACGGTTCCACGCGCCACCTCAGGTCTTCGTAGAGTTTCGTGCGGAGGGCTGAACCAGGCCAAGCAGGGAGGCGAAGCCAGCCCGTTCGTCTCTCGCCCACAAGCATTACCTGGTCGGCGTCGCTGATAGACAGAGCCCGCTGCAAGCTCATCACGGGGCGCTTCGCTCTGTAGTGAAGAATGGCGAAAATCAGACCCAGCAGAAGGCCGGTCAGACCCCCCAAGGCGGTGCGAAGAACTGGCGAGAGGCTTCCTGTGACCGCAGCGGGCTGGGGCTCGCCGAGCGTCTTGAAGGGAGCCAGTTCGAACCGGTTTCGGCTGAGAGCGGGGGGCTGTGGACTGCCGGGCGGTCCGAGCAAGTCCAGTTCGGATCGACTTTCGAGGGCGTCGATCAAAGCTCGGGCGGTGACGAGTGAGATTTCCTCGGCCCTCTCAGGCACCGCCGCTCGCCCCGCTACGATGAGAGCACCCGAATCGGGGACCGGGCGCAGTTCGATGTTCTCTTCTTGAAAGCTCTCGCTGTCGCCTCGTATGCCCAACTCTTCCATAGCTGTTTCGTAGACGGCCGGCGAGTTGAAGATGACCACGGAAACCGTATCAAGCTGCCGCGCAGGGACTGTTGGATCCGTTTGGACGATCACGGTCCAAGCCTCATGAACCCGAGGATCGACCTGAGCCCACAGTGCTGATCCCACCAAGCCGAACGCCGTGAGGACAACCACCATGAAGGCGTAGTAACGGACCCAGTCAAACAGCAGTCTGTCATTACTCACGAGATGGCAGGATAGTGGGTCCGGACTTCTACTGTCGGGATGACCGTGACTTTGATTGCGATGATGGCGCTGGGACTTCTTCTGGTGACTTTGGGAGGACTCGCTGCGGCGCGCCCGGTGCGTACCATCGTGCCCTTGTACGCCGGCACGCTGCCCGTGGCCAGTGTTGTAGAACTACAACTCCCTCTGCCGGATCCGTTCAACACCCTCAGCTCTGCTCTGGGGGGCGCGGCCATACTTGCGGTTCTCGCCCATGTCGCTCTGTATGGACGGGGCCGGATTCCGTCGCTTCCGGTCGCGGCATGGTTGGCCTTTCTGGTGTGGGCCACCGCCACCACTTTTTGGGCGGTTGATCCCGGCGCAGGCGTGCGCACGCTGACGATAGCAGCGCCCTTGGTGCTCTTGATGGTGGTGGTAGCCCTTCTGCCTATAGATCGGGGCGATTTCGACACATTGCGCATGGCGATCATTCTCAGCGGCGCCTTGGTAGGAGCGTACGCTTTATTCCTTCTCATTTCTGGTTCGACGCTACCCACACACGGAACGAGCCAGCGATTTTCGATCGCAACCAATCCTGACGACACGAACCCCAACATCGTCGCCGCCTCGCTCCTCCTGCCGCTGGCCCTCTCTCTTGAGAGTCTCTTGCTTGGCGGCCGCCGCTGGTTCTCAGCAGGCACCTGGAGGTGGGTCGGCGGAACGAGCGCGTTTTTAACCACTCTCGCGATTGTCTTGACGGCGTCCCGGGGAGGAGTGATTTCGAGTCTCGTCGTCGTTGTCCTAACCCTCTATTTCTGTGCTCGCATCCCCGCCCAAGAGGCCCTGGTACGTCGTGTGATCGCAAGGATGTGTCTGTTCATCGTCTTGCTCATCCCAATTCTTTTCACTCTTGCTGCGCTCCTTCCCCTCAGCCCGTCGGCTCGGTTCACAATCGCCGACTCCCTGGGGAGAATCGTCGGAGTTGAGGAGCGAGGAGATTCAGGGCGCACTGAGATCTGGACGAGCGGCATGCTTGCCTGCCAAACTCACTGCGTCCTCGGTGCCGGATTCGGCGGCTTCCCGACTGTTTACAATGATGTCCAGGCCTTCTCTGGGACGCTCAAAGACGTGGGGCTCAGCCGGGCGGCCCACAACGTCTACTTGGGGATCGCCGTTGAAACCGGCGTCGTAGGTCTCGCGCTCTTGGCGATAGCTCTTGCATTGGAATGGCGGACGATAACGAGCGTTAGACCCCAGCACCTGGCGCCGGCTCTACGGGGGGCCTTGCTTGGGCTACTCGTGGCGAGTGTGTTCTTGAGCGCGATTTGGTTCAAGTATTTCTGGCTCGTGTTCACAATGATCCGCGTTGCGGAAGGAGCGTCGACGGTAGAGGTGGAAGACACGAGGTCCTCCGTCTCCTCCGCCGGCACACCGGCTCGAATCGTCATCTGACAAGTACCAGCAAGCGTCGTTTGGTCCCCATAGTCATCCAGACCTCGTCGTTCACGTCTCGCAAGGCATGTGTAGAAGTTCCCTCGGTCACGACGAGCAGGATGATGTCGGCGCTGCTAACAGTTTCAGCGAGGCGGGGGTCCGACCATGCAACAATGGTGAGCTTGCAAGCCAAGTTGTTTTCTTGTGTGTACGTGAGCGTCGCCGACTTGAGCTCCTCGATCACGGCATCAGCATGCCGCACACCCGTCCCTCTACTCGCGACCAGCACGCAGGCAATCGACACCCGTGAGTTGCCCGACGCCGGTTCGACTTGACGAGCAACCGCGAGGCCGGTGCCCTTGGGCATGATGCTCGACCTCCCGCTTCTTGACCCTTTCGGGCGTAGCCCATCCAAAAATGGCGTCCGGACCCGCGCGCTGAACACCGCGTCGGCCGGGAACTCTCGCTCCGCGTCGGTCCGAGAAAGGATGGGCGGTCGAAAGAATGCCAGAAGTAATGTGGCGGTAATCCCGATGATTCCTCCTGCCGCAGCGCCCCCCAGGACGTTCGACTGGGCGGCCGTCGACGGCGTCGCGTCGCCCGCGACATCACCTGCCTCAAAGACTCGGAACTCGCCGACCCCGTTATCCTCCGCAACGGTTGCAAAACTTTCGGCCGCAAGGTTGGCGAGCTCCGAGGCCTGAGTAGCTTCGGACGAACTCGCCAGCACACGGAGGGCAGGGCCGTCAGTGACAGCCTCAGCTTGGAGATGTCCACCCGACAACAGTTCACGAGGGGTGGCATTGAGCTGCAGCTCGTCGATCACCGGTTGGATTACGGCATCGGTCGAAAAGGCGGCTTCGGCCAAGCCTCCGAATCCCTCAGTGAACTGAGTGTCGGACGTGGCGACGACAACGGCCGTTGCCTCGTAGGTTGGCGCCGCGCCCAAGGTAGCTAGGAGCCCAATGGTGGCTCCCACCAGGATCGCGAGAACGGTTAGGTGAGGTCGTCGTACGATCACTCGCAGGGCGGAACGGTCGCGTCCACTCGGCATACCCCCCGCCGTTGGAGCGGAGGGTTTAGTCGCTGGTTCGCCGTTCATTGCAGCCAATAGGCCCTGGTCTTCTGATCGGGACTCACTGGCTGGCGAGCTTACTCCCTGGGCGCGGATGACGGCACGGGACTTCTCGGTCGGGCGGGCATTCCCAAACTGGATCCGTCTCTAAGATCTATCGTCACGCTCGAATTGCTTGTGCCGTCTCTCAGATCTAGAAGCACGTGAGACTGGGTCGAACTGCCATTCAAGTTTATCGTGGACAAGCCGTTCTGATGATTGACGTTTGCGGTCGACGGCATGTTGGTGGAAGGCACGGGTTTGAAGCTGCTGACGACGCTTCGAGCAATCAACGATGCCGTTCTTGCAAGAATCTTGAAGTCGCTGCTCAGGGACCAGTTCTCGATGTAGTGGTTGTCGAAAGCGATTCGCTCTTCAACCGACGTGTCACCTCGAAGACCATTGACCTGCGCCCACCCCGTCACGCCGGCGGGCAGACGATGCCGGGAGCCGTACTGAGGGAAGCGCGCTTTCAAGATGTTCACGAAGTACACTCGTTCGGGTCTGGGCCCGACGAGAGACATCTCTCCCTTCAGCACATTGAACAATTGGGGGAGCTCGTCGGCGTTCGTCGCTCGCAGAAATCGACCGACACGAGTGATGCGGTCTTCATCGGGCGCCCACTCCATCCCCTTCTCGGCCATTTCATTGGTTTCCATGGTGCGGAACTTCAGGATGTCGAAAATGCGCCCATCGAGGCTCACTCTCTGCTGGCGGAGCAGAACCGGGCGTCCCAAATCGAATCGCACCGCGAGCGCGATCGCCGCCAACATTGGTAGCGCAAGGAGTAGACAGGCGCCGGCTACCGCGAAATCCATCGTTCGCTTCAGGATCCATTGCGGTCGCAGCCTCGGGGGAGTTTCCAAGCGAACGAGCGGAATGTTTGAGATGTGCTCTCTGCACCCTCGCCAGCCCAACTCGAACAGCCTTGGGATCATCCAGACGGTTGCGTCTCGTTGCACCGCACCTCTGATGACTTGCACGAGCGCATTGTGCCTCCCATTTCCGAACGCAACGATGATCCCTGAAACATTGTGAGAGTCGATCAGGTCGGGTACGTCGGCGATGCCGCCCAGTCTCTCGACAGGAAACCCTGGATCATGCCGCCGGCGGCTATCATCGGCGACACCCACGAGCTCAACACCGTGATCCCTGGCCTTGAGATCTCGCATCAGTGTGCGTGCGACCTCTCCGCCACCGACGATCATCACCCTCGGCCTGTTGCCACTGCGTGAAACGAGAGCCCGTACCGTCCGAGAGAAGCCGGTTCGGGCGGCGAGCAATGCGACCATCAGGGTCCCGGAAAGTGCAAGCAAAGCCTCGGGATCTTCGCCTTCTGCATAGATACTGACGATTGAGGCGCCGATATAGGAGATCCCGGAGGCTTTCGCGACCGCGCCGGCGCCATCGAGCGCTCCAGCGGCCAGCCGCTCGTCTCGCTCGAGAAACAGCAACAAGGCGAGCATAGCCGCCCCAAAGGTGGCGGTCGCTGGATCGATTTTCCCCCGCGCGACCGTGAACGCGAGGAGTAGTGCGCAGGTCACGCCGAGGTCCGTCATAGCCTGCCCGTACCTGGGCAAACGTCGTCCGATGAGTCGTGTGCCCGTAGTTCTGAGCCTTCGCTCCTGATTCCTCCGCTTCGCCAACTATGCGCCCCCTCAGGCATCTGGCCGAATCTGGATTCCCGTCCAGCTTCTGGAAAAGATACCGTGGGAGGAATAGGCAGGTAAGGGGGTTTGTCCAACGGGAACGTGAGGATTATGTGAAGTTTCCCACGAAATCCCAGGGCCGTTGGCTGGAAAGCAGGGGACCTCGCTGGAAACGTGACTCTCGGATCTTGGCTCACCGAGTGAAGGGGTTCGGCTCTCGTCAGTAGGATCCCGGGACGGATGACGATACTCTGCTACCACACCGTGGACGAAGGATGGAGATCTTCTCTTGCCGTCCGGCCGTCAATTTTCGGGGACCACTGTGCTCAACTTGCCTCTCGCCGGGCCGCCATCGACCTGTCGACGGCTGCCACGCGCATCCGACCTTCCGGTAATCTGCCTCGAGGTCAGGTGGCGCTGACTTTTGACGACGGGTTTGCCGCCTTGTTCGATAATGCGCTTCCACTTCTTATCCGCCACCGTCTGCCGGCCACCATATTCTTGGTTGCGAGCACGCTTACTGCGGAAGGTCATCCGGTGGACTGGATCGATAACCCCCCGACACCCTCTCCGCCAACACTAGATCTGGAGCAAGTACTCGAGATGCAGAAGGAGGGAATCAATTTTGGCTCACACTCCTATGCGCATCGGGACCTCACTTCACTAACCGAAGAGGAATGCGAGAGGGACTTGAGAGCGAGCCGTGAGTTGCTCGAGGATCTCTTGAGGCGCCCCGTGCCTTGTCTGGCCTACCCCCGTGGCCTGCACAACCGAATGGTTCAACGAGCAGCCCGGCGCGCGGGCTTTGAGTTCGCCGTCAGCTTGTCGGATGACAGGTTTGCGGTGACCGACTACGCCATGCCGCGCGTGGGCATCTATCGCGGGAACAGCACCTCGAACCTGTATCTCAAGTCGTCCTGGTGGTATCCGAGGATTCGTCGGAGCAGGATGTGGCAGTCGGCGCGGGCGCTAGTGGATCGTCGGTGAGAAGGAGTCTCTTGGGACGCATCCTTGGCCGGTTGCGCGAGCGAAAGGATCCTCCCGGGCCACGACTGGTCGCAGCTCCCTTCACTGAACCACGGAGGAAGGGCGCAGCGCCCATCATCGTGGTGGGATGCCAGAGAAGCGGCACTTCACTCCTTCGCCGAATCCTCGACTCCCATTCCCACATAGCGTGTCCACCGGAATCAAAGTTCATTCTTCCCTCGACTCAACTCTTGCGCGACGAGCGCTCTCTTGCTGGGCTGGACTCGATGGGCTACGCACGGTCGGAGATCGAGAGGTCTCTAGCCGAGTTCGTTCGAAGCTTCTTCGATCGTTATTCGGAGACTCAGGGAAAGATGCGTTGGGCCGACAAGAGCCCGAGCAACATCGACTGCCTGGCTGAGTTATGGACGTTGTTCAAGCCGGATGTTCGGTTCGTCATCATCGTCCGGAACGGTATGGATGTTGCGTTCTCGCTGGCGGACCCTCATCGACATTATCCGGCAATCAATGAGCACGTCGCGCGGGCAGATGGCAACGTTCCAGTGGGCGCAGGCCGCTTCTGGGCAGAACAAAACGAGAAGATCGAGGTGCTGCGGTCGACTCGTCCGGAGGCCTGCTTTCGCCTGAGATACGAGGAGCTGACTGCGAATCCCCTGAGCGTGCTGCCACCGATGTTCGAGTTCTTGCAAGAACCATGGGAACCTAAAGTGATTGACTACACGAGGTTCCCTCATCACGCGGGCTTCGAAGATCCCGACGTTCGGCGACGAACCCGGATAGAGCCGAACAGCGGCAAGCACAAGGCGTGGCCTCTTGATGTACAGCGGGCGGTGCGACTAGCGTGTGGGCCACAGTTGCAGAAACTAGGCTACGAGTAGTGCAGGAACCTGGCGTCACATTCCAGCAGCCCGCATCTGAATCCTTGCCCCGCTCGGGGACAGGACGTAGACCACACGTCCTCGTCGTCGGGCAGGGCCCCCCCACCGTCGGAGGCATTCCCACCTTTGTCACGAGGTTGTCGACTGATAGGTGGCTCAGGGATCAAGTCGATCTCGAGTATCTCAACACGACGCCGCGCGGCACCAAGCGCCCCGGTGGTCTTGGTCTTGGCAATGTGTGGTTCGCCATTGCTCATTCGTTCACCGTATTCATGGCGGCGCGCAGAGCCTCAGTCGTGCATCTGAACGTAGCCCCCACCCCTCTTCTGCCTCTGTTGCGCGCATTGTTGTTGTGTGCGGCCTCCAAGGCGGCTGGTGCGAGGGTACTGCTCCACGCGCACACCGGGCGGCTTCCGAAGTGCGCGCAGAGCGCTGCATACCGATTCGTCTTGCGCCATTCGCGCCGTCTAATCGACGCGCTGATCGTGGTTTCGAAAGAAGCCGAGGCGGCAGTGGGTAGCTTGGGCTACGAAGGGCTGCATCTTGAGAATGGTGTCGACGTTGATGAGTTCCTCACCGGCCCTAAGGATGACGATGAGCCTCTGATGACGTACCTCGGAACGATCTGTGAGCGTAAAGGTCTTCTCGACCTCCGAGACGCGTTGATCTCTTTGCGCCGCGACCCACAGATGCTCCCGATGAGAGTACGAATCGTTGGCGACGGCAGGCAGGAGGGACCGGGAGCGATGGAGCGAGTCACTACCGCCTACGCCGGTCAGCTCCGCAGAGTCGAGTTCACGGGCGCATTGCCACCTGATCAGGTGCGAGAGGTACTTGCGCGCACGAGTATTTTTTGTCTTCCCTCTCACTGGGAAGGATCACCGCTGTCGCTCCTCGAAGCCATGGCTTCCGGGGCAGCCGTGGTGGCAACCAGCGTCGGTGACATCCCTACGATCCTTGAAGACGGGGAGTGCGGAGTCATCATCCAACCGCATGACAGCCGGGCCCTGGCTGAGGCGATCGGCCGGTTGCTCGGCGACGTCGATCTCAGACGGCGCCTTGGCTATCGTGCACGACAAAAAGTGGAAGAGCGATACAGCTTTCGACAGACGACCAGTGCGCTTCGCACTCTCTACTTGGAGTTGTCCGGCTACTCGAGATAACCCAGGCCACGCAGCGATTCTTCAATCATCGCCTCATCCTCTGGCGAGTATGGGTAGTCGTCGGCGGAACTCTGTTCGGGCGACCTATCCGCAATAATGACCGGTCGGTTGGCGGCTTCGCCTCCTAGCACTTCGGATACAACCCTCCCATCCAAACCCGGTGGCACTTCAAGGCCGGCAAGATGAAACGTCGTCGGCAAAACATCAACAATCTCAAGCGGAGCCGGAAGCCTTCCGTTGGCGACGCCGGGACCGGCTGCGATGAACACTCCATCGATGTGGTGGTACCCCCACGGACGGTCGCGATGGTCGGTGAAAACACCGGAGGCCGCAAGAGTGTCGCTCAACTCATAACGTTGGTCTCGACAGAAGGGGAAGAGATGGGGCGCCCGCGCAGTGTGGGGCCCATGGATCACCTCTGCGCGCCGAGTTACCCTATCGACAACCGGTTGTCCATCATCTGGGTCGACTAATGAGTGGAGGCGTTCCACGAGCTCATGCTCTGTGCGAGTGGTCTCACGGCTGCTCAAGACTCCTCTGGGCAACTCGTCCTGTGTGTTGATGTGGATTCCTTGCTCCGGAACGTGAGAGGAGAAAGCGTGGGTCTCGCCCCAGTTGATGTCCCTCCCAACTCGGGCTTTGGCGGCCTGCAGCACGCGTCGAGGCACCACACGACGAGCCAGCCGTTGACCCGCGCCTGCGACCAGACTCGCGCGCGTAACGCGTCCGATCGACGGAAGGCTTGCGTAGCCCCAGTCCTCGAGTAACAGGTTCAGGTTCAAGGTCTTCTCCCACGGGCCGAACCCGTGGTCGGACACCAGAATCACGTGACCATCGGTTCCCGCCCAGTCGACGAGATCCTCGACGGCGCTGTCGAGTTCGGCGAAGTAATCGAAGACGCGCTCACGGACCTGCGGCGCCTCCGCGCGAGCTTCCCAGTCAGACCCCTCGACGATGTACTGATAGTAGAGATGCTGCAAACGGTCCGGACCCTCGAAAACTCCGAACACGAGATCGATGTTCGAATCCTCGAGCAGGTGCCCAAGCACCTTTCGTCGGAGGCGCTGAACCTGCTCCAGACGAGACAGCGCAGCCGTATCACGCCAATCGTTCTCGTAGGACACGACTGTATCTAGAGGATAGTGGCCGTCGGAGAGTCTCAGGATCGTCTGCCCGATAGCGGTATCAGATGCGAAGTTGGGCATCTCCGCATCGGTCCATCCGGCGGCCAATCCTCCAGCGACCATGAACCCATTCAAGGGGCGGGGCGGGTAGGTCATCGGAACGTTGAAGATCCCGCTTCGAAGGCCCATCTGATCGAGATGTCGCCACAGGGGGGAGGAATCGATCGATCCTGAGTGCGCGATCTGTGATGGCTCCTGCGGAGTGTTTACGAGGAATCCGAAAACGCCGTGTCTACCTGGATTTACTCCCGTCGCTATCGACACCCACCCCGGAGGAGTGTACGTGGGGGTAGTCGAGTGCAAGATGGCCGTGGCGCCGCGCCTCATTAGTTTCGCCGTAGCCGGCATTACCCCCGCTCGAATCAAAGGATCTAGGACTCGATATGTTGCGCCGTCCAGACCGATCAGAGCGACCCTTCCGGGGGGACCGTTCGCTACTGCCATGGGTGCAACTATAAAGGGCCGGTTGATGGAACGCGAGTGAACTGATCTGTTCATCTCGACCCTGTGGTCGTGATGGAGGGGGATGGGATACTCGTGACGCCATGCCCCGTTACATACGGACTAGAAATCCGAAAGAGGGAGTCTTGCTGAGGCTCGTCGACAGCTCCATACCCGTTGTTGTGCTCAATCTTGTGGGCAGTGCCATGCAACATGGTGCCCTCAGCATCGTTAGAAGTCTCGGTCGGCTGGGAGTTCCCGTGTACAGCATCCACAACGACTCATCAGCGGTGACATCCTCTCGTTACATGCACCGCGCGCTTACTTGGAGTATCGATCGGAGCTCTGCTGAGGACACCGTTGACTACTTACTCGAGCTCGGGAGCACAATCGGCAGGCATTCGATCCTCATCCCCACCGACGACGTCGGGACCACCCTCGTGGAGGACAATGCTGAGCGTCTGCGAGAGCGCTTCCTCTTCCCACGCCAACCGCCGGGTCTTGCTCGCTCGCTGTCGAGCAAGAAGGAGATGTACTACCTCTGCAAGGAGATGGGTGTAGCAACGCCGGCGGCGGTGTTTCCAGAATCACGAGGGGATGTCTTGAAGTTCCTTGAGGATGCCATCTTTCCCGTCGTGGTCAAGGGCATCGATGCCTGGCTCATTCACCGCTCCGTTCAAGCAACGGGAGTCAAGAGCGTCGTCATCACCAAGAATTCGGCCGAACTACTCGAGATCTACGATGCCGCCGAGGTCCTAGGGCGTCCTAACCTGCTCCTCCAGGAGTACATCCCCGGAGGGATGGAGACCGTGTGGATGTTCAACGGGTACTTCGATGATCGTTCGGACAGCCTGGTCGGCTTCACAGGTAGGAAACTGCGCCAGCACCCTCCGTACACCGGGTTCACCACTCTGGGAGAGTGTCTCCGCAACGACACCGTCGAACGGACAACCACAGAATTCATGAAGAAACTGGGCTACAAGGGAGTGCTGGACATCGGGTACCGGTTCGATGCGCGTGACGGACAGTACAAGCTCTTGGACGTGAACCCTCGCGTGGGAGGAACGTTCCGACTCTTCGTCGGCGCTAACGGCATGGATGTCGTTCGAGCTCTTTATCTCGACTTGAGTGGTCAACAGGTACCGTCGACGACCCATACAGAGGGTAGGAAATGGATCGTCGAAAACTACGACACCCTCTCTTGCTGGAGGTACTACCGAGACGGAAGACTCGGTTTCCGCGAGTGGCTTCGCTCACTCCGAGGGATTCGAGAAACTGCCTGGTTTGCTTTCGATGATCCCCTTCCCCTGCTCAAGATGTGCCGGCGTTCACTCGCCAAGCTGATGAGACGAGTACTCCACAGATAGCCGCGCGACCGAACCCCTCCCCCGAACGCGCGCGGAATTGATTGGCACGAAATGGCGAAAACGCTAAAGGGACACCCCGTACGGTGCCGATTACTCCTCTAGCCGGCTTCTGCCGGCCCCGCCCCAAGGGCAGTCCCGCCGCCAGGCAGGACGGAAGAAAGCGCGCTCTTGGGAAACGTCAGTCTCAAGAGGAGAAGAGATGCGCCTTCGTAGACTCATTGTCACGTTGTCTGTAGCAACACTGATCGGAACCCTCGTGGTTCCAACCCAAGCAACCACCAATCGTCAGGAAGAAGGTGCGTGGTTGGCCCCGAGCACGTTCTCTCAGTCCTTCTTGGAGTCGAGCTACTGGAATACCCCCCTACCCCGCAAAGCGCCGATCGCCAAAACCTCGAGCCAGATCATCTCCTGGCTGGAGTCGGACAACACCTTCGATCACATCCGGCTGCCAAGCACTTCTTCGAGCGGCAAGTGGGGAAGGCCAATCTACTGGTCGGACTCCGGGGACAAAGCGTATGACGTTCAGGCCACCCGCTACCAGCTTCCAACCCAGATGGAAAGTCTCCGCATTCCAACGGGCATCGAACCCGACCCGACTTCGGACGCCGCGATGACCGTGTACGACATGGAATCCAGATACGTCTGCGGACTGCACAGAGCAAGCTACGATAGCGAGAGCGACACATGGTCGGCCGGGGGAGGCGACTGCTACTCACTCGACTCCAATGGACTGCACGGCAGCCTTCCACAATCTGACCACTCTACGAACTCGGGCCACCGCGGAATCTCCTCTAGCATCGTGGGGGTTCGATGGGACGAGTATGAAGCTCGAGAGATCAACCACGTCCTTGAGTTATTCGTCCACACCACGAAGTGTCAGCACGTCTTTCCGATGGTCGGGGACGAGTGTGGGACGGATGCAGAGCACGCTCCCCCCGAAGGCACGAGGATCAGGATCAAAGGCTCGATAAATCTGCTTGAGCTGAGGCTTTCTCCTGCCGCGCTTATGATCGCTAAGACCCTGAAGAAGTACGGCGCCGTGATCGGCGACCAGTCAGGCGGTGCTGCCACCCTCAAGGTGGAGAACACCGTGGCGCAAGGGCGCGGTCATCTGTGGGACGGAGTATTGTCGGTCGACTCACTCGAGGCCATTCCCTTCGACTCGTTCGAAGTCATTCGCCTGGGGTACGGCTCGTAGGACTCGCCAGTCGAAAGTTACCCACGCTCCATGGATAGGCTGGGCGCATGCGAGTGGAGCGGTCCATCAAGGCAACTGATACCCCGGAGGAAGACGGTCCTCAACGTGAGGGCAGCAGTGTCGACCGACAGAGTGCTTCGCGCCCGAGTCGGCGACCCTCGGGCCGCCGCCGTCGATTGCTGGGCTGGAGCGCGTCACTACTCGTCCTCATTGTGATCTTGCTCTTCGCGGGAAGTTTCATCGGAGACCGGACTAGAGAACACGAAAGTCGACCGTTGAATCTCATCGCCCAGAATTCGTACTGGGCGGAACCTCTCCCCGAGAATGCCCCCGTAGACCCAAACTCGGCCGAGATGATCGAGTTCGTGCGACTGAACAGCACCACGAATTACGTCAGGCTTGCAGGCACCGGTTCGGACGGTCTCTGGGGCAATCCCATCTACTGGGCCCAGGATGGCGACGATGTCTACCGTGTTCGGAACAGCTGTTCGTTTCATCAACCGCCCGAGTTTCAGTCGATTCGCATTCCAGCGGGGGCGAGCCCGGACCCAACCTCAGACGCTTCGATGACCGTCTACGACTTGGACAAGAAATTGGTGTACGGCTTCTGGAGAACCGAGTACGACTCCGGCAACGACGTCTGGACAGCCTGCGGAGGGACGGTCAACTACCTCGACTCCAACGGTTTGACCGGCAGCCTCGAACAATCCGATGAGCCGCGCAACTCAGGGCATCGCGGCCTTCCACCCTTCACCTACGCCGTTCGGTTCGATGAGATTCGGGCGGGCGCGATCGATCACGTGCTGCGAGTCGCGAGTAGTCCGGCCGGCGTTGATCACGTGTTCCCAATGACCGGATCGGACGGCGATTCCTTAGATCCTTTCGCCCCGCCGGAGGGAGCTCGCTTGAGGCTGAAGCCCGATATCGATTTGTCTGAGATGGATCTCTCCGAACCTCAGCTTGTCATTGCCACCGCACTTCAAGACTACGGAGCGGTCATCGGCGACCAGAGCGGTGGACCGACCTCGCTGAAGGTCGAGAACACCGTGGCCCAGGGTGAAGGTCAACTATGGACCGGGCTGCTCTCGGAGGATTCGCTTGCGTCATTCTCGTTGGACGATTTTGAGTTCGTTACACTTGGATACGGTCGCTAATCCCCCACGAGTGCGGGACGCTCCCGGTTCGGGCGCAAACCCATCTTGATCATTTCCTCCAGGAGGCCGACTCCCCAGCCAAAGTGCATGGCGGCGAACGCTGCCGGCATGGTGGCCTTGGCGCGCATGCCGTGCACCTCTCGAGCGGTGATAATCGAAGCTAACGAGACCGCGATGAGATAAGGAGCTACTGAACCGGCCAACAGTGCCGGACGGCGGCGAATCAGTAAAAGAGCCAACAGCCAGCAAGCGACCTGCACTGAAGGCAGCACTTGGCGAAGTCGCAGCGATTTTGGGTGGAGCCGCCCTACTCTGGCCTTACCTCGTCCATACCTTCGATACTGCTTGAAGAGTTCAGATACCGATTGGCGGCAATGCCAGTTGATTCTCATCTCGGGATCGAAGAGAAGTTGCAGACCGTGCAAACGGATGCGGTAGTCGAGTTCGAAATCTTCGTTGGCGTGCAATTCTTCGTTCCAGCCTCCGAGCTCCCGAAGCAGCTCGGTTGGATAGGCGCCGAATGGTACGTGCTCCACGACTTGGAGTTCGGTGCCGTGATGATAGGTCGAGTTTCCCACTCCGAAGAAGGACCCCATCGCTGCAGCAATGGCCTGCCCCGAAGGAGTGACGCCCACGCCGTCCTTGCGCCCGCCGACACCACCCCACTGGTTCGTACGAAGGTGAGAGAGAGCCTTCCGGACGTAGTGAGAGGGCACAGTGGAGTGTGCATCGATGCGGACCAGCCAGCCTCCGCGCGCTTGAGACAATGCGAGATTGAGGGACTTCGGAATCGCACCGGCCGCGTTGTGTAGGAGCTCGATTCTTGAATCTGCTCGAGAGTAGGAGCGGATGATGTCGAGGGTGCGATCGCTCGAACCGCCATCCACAACCAGTATCTCGAGATGTTCATGATCTTGGGCCAGCACCGAATCGAGGCAGCGAGCGATGAAGAGCTCTTCGTCCAGGGCGGGGATCACCACGGTCGCTAGCTCCCCGTCCTGAGCAGGCGCTGCTTTGTCTTGCGCGTCGCTCGACCGATCCCCACCATCAGCCACTCGTAGGCACCATGATCAGCTCGCCGTCACGGAGAGGAAAGACCGCCGAGACGCTGTCGATGTGACTCAATATGAAGTCGAGATCTCTAGTTTGACCGGTATCCTTGAGATACTCGGTGCTTTTACCGCCCAGGAAGGCGGTGGCCGGGGCCTCGCGCCATCGTTCGACCAGCGCAGCGGTCTTTGCGTCCGTTCGGTAGCCGGCGTCAACCAGTCCGCCGGCTATCCAAGCGCAGCACATCTGGTCCTCCTCTCGGAATTCTCCGCGTGTGCCCGCGCCAAGCAAAGCAATTCTCGGCCAACGACCGGCGAGGTGAGTTACTTGAGCTCTGTAGTTGCTGAGGCATGCGGCATAGACGCGCGGGGCTCGCTGGGCATCACAGATGAGTCTGGTACCCGAGGTGGAGAGAAGGATCATGGGGCGGGAGACATCTGAACGGAGATCGAGTTCCGCGGGACTGTTGTTCATGTGCCACCCGTACGGCATGTTTCCCCCGAGCTCTCCTACGAGGAGCGGGTTCGTAAGTCGGGCCGCCAGGGGAAGGGCGGCCTCGATGGAGGGAACGGGGAAGCAGCGCCGGCCTGACGTTACCGCAGTTATCGCCGTCGTCATCGACCGGATGACGTCCACGGCAACCACTGCGTGACCGTCGAGGTACGCGTCAACGCTGTCATGGAAAACATCGATGACGACCGTGCGCTCCGTCTCGGAGGGCATGTCGGCTAGCGAGGAAATCGCTCGTCCTCGCTCTGGGCCAGCGAGGGCATCTTGGCGTAGGCATCCGAATGAAGTCGACGTCTGTAGATCTCCACCCTCAACAGTTCCTCCAGGCGCACGTTGCAGAGCTGCACCTCACGACCGAAGTGGTCGAGGAACGAGAACTGGCTGCTTTTCGTTGGGGCCTCATAGACGACCGTGTCCAGTCCGAAGGCTTCGGCGAAGGGGTCTGCGAAAGCGGGGTTGAAATTCCCCTCCGGATCGAAGACGCCGACCCCCCGAGCGCTCTCTCTTGCCTCGATCACCACTTGAAGAGCGCCCGCGTCGAGCCACTCCCTGCCCCTCTCGACCAGCTCGGCGGTAGTGTCGGTGGTAAAGGTGCCTCCGTGCTTCTTTCCGAGTTCGATCTGCACCTCGAGCCCTCGTTCGCCGGTCATCTTCATGATCTCCGTCGGGTTGGGTAGCTCGTGGGTGAATCCTTCTCCGCATTCGATCCTCGTGAGGCCCATTGCTGCGCACAGATCCAGATAGCCAACCAGCTTTCCTTCCGCCAGTGCGATCTCGAAAGGGGTTCCTCCGGCGACGGTCGGTACGTTGAACGATTGCGCCGCGCCCAGCTTCCTCCTCGTGCAATCCTCGTCCGCAACTATCCAGGAGGCCATGGAGATCTTGAGCGTGGACATGAGATGAGAGCTTTGCTCGAGATGGGCGATGACCGTGGCGGGGTCGTATCCGGGGTCGAACGGGCTCGTTGACGGGGGAATGACGGGCACCCCGAGTTGATCAAGAAAATCCGTTGTGTGAACTCTAGTCACGCTTCTCCGCTGCGGCCTTGCGCTACCGATGTCGAATTCAGTCGCCTGTAGATCTCCTTGTGTACCCTAACTCGCATGCACGCAGCATCTGCCGGCCCCGAGGGTGACCGGCTGCTCATCATTGGATGGGACGGGGCGGACTGGGAGATCCTTGACGACCTGATCGAACGCGGTCGGCTGCCGAACGTCGCCCGGATGGTGGCGGAGGGTGCCCGCGGCGACCTCGCATCAACCCTCCCCTCTCACTCGTGGGCGGCGTGGTCTTCTTTTCTCACGGGGCGCAATCCCGGTGAACACGGCGTCTTCGACTTCGTCGAGCGACACCCCTCTCAACCGGGCAAGCGCATCCCCGCCTCGTCTGCTTCGCTGAAATGTGGCTCCTTTCTTGAATCGCTCTCCGCTGCGGGAAAGGAGGTGCGTGCGGGCAACATTCCTCTTACTTTCCCCCCCTTCCCCGTGAACGGTCGGATGATTTCGGGGGTCGCGATCCCGCCCGGATCCGAGTTCGTCTATCCGGGCCATTGGAGAAGGGAACTCCGCGGGAAAGCGCCCTTTCCGATCAACGGGATGGAATGGGTGCGTTTCAAGGAAGATCCGTTCGCGCTCGTGGACGAGGCCCGTCGTTTCGTCGAACAGCGGACGGCTTCCTTCGAACTATTGCTCGAGGGACGGTGGGACGTCGGGATATGCGTGTATCTGGCGCCGGATCGTCTCCAGCATCCGTTCGGGGCGTACCTTCTACCGACTCACCCGCGCTGGGCGGAGCTCGCCGAGAGCGAGCTCGCCGAAGCGGTTAGAAACGTCTACACGCTTCTGGATCATCAAGTCGCACATCTCGCCGGGCTCGCGGGTCCGAACGCCACGATCGTATTGATGTCTGATCACGGGTTCCGCCCCATCAACCGGATCTGCGATCTAGACAAGGTTCTGCTCGAGCTCGGTCTCATGGCCCGGGCTCGCAGCGCAGATGCAACAGGCGCGCTTAGTCGTTCGCCGGCAGTCCGAGCCCTTCTCAAGACGCGGGTTGGTCGCGCCGCTAAGAGTCGCATCAGAAAGCCGTCGGCGACCCAGTGGTCGGGCAGCACGGCCTATCAATCGGCTATGGGCGGTGGGGTTTCGGTCAATCTCAAGGGCCGAGAGCCCTCCGGAACGGTGGAGCCGGCCGATCACGAGCGCGTCAAGGAGGATATCCGCAAGGCGCTGCTGTCCTTCGAGGATCCGGTCACCGGGGGGCGGCCCATAGCCGAGGTCATCGGGCGCGAGGATCTCTACAATGGTCCCTACGTGGACCTGGCGCCCGACCTTCTCGCTCGCTCCGCGGACCTCTTCAGTCTCGGCCCCGCGCCGGCGGTTACAGTGGACACGGACTGGCCGAGCGGGGCGCACCGACGGAACGGCATCATCTTGGCTGCGGGAGGCCGCACCGTCGCAGGGGAGCTGGGCCAGAGGGACATCCGCGACCTGCCTGCGACGGCCCTCGGCTTTGCGGGCATCTCGGATCCATCGATGGAGGGACGATCGATTGAAGAGATCGCCGGCTCCCCTGTGGACAAGCCCGTGGTGGCGGACGCCGAATCTCGTCACTCCGTCGACGACCTCAGCGAAGCCGACCAAGAATCCATTGCCAAGCACCTGCGCGACCTCGGCTACATCGAGTAAGGGCGAGGAAGCCGGGCGTTCACTTCAACGAAAGCCAGGGGGGCAGACGCTCATAACCCCGCGCGCTCAGCAGTTCCCCGACCTTCTGGTTGGAAGCCCGATACAGGTCCTCCACCTGCCGCCTCGTTTCGGCATCCAGCTCCTCGGAGAGTTCCCCGCGGTTGATCCTCTCGAAGGCGCTGCGTAGCCTGGCTCGTATGGCCTTATCGCGCGGCAGGGCCCACTCGAGCCTCCGTTTGGAGGCGAACGCCAGCCTGCTGAGCAACACACTCTTCGGATGCACCGTCTTGTTGCGAAGACCGTAGTCAAGAGACCCTGTGACCGCATCGTCGATCTCGAGCCAACGACAGATCTGCGACACAACTATCTGAGGTTGCGACGCAACCTGCTCCATGAAGACAACCATCACGTGGTCGTTGAACCTCTCGAACCACTGTTGCAAGTAGTCGCCGTAGAAGCCGATCGAAACACCGTTGAGATGGCTGCCGACGACGAACTCCCGGCCGCTGCGTCGCTGAGCCTCGCAGGCCTCCAGGTACTCCTGCAGAGAGTTGATCCCCGGGAGGTTTCCGAGGCTGCGCTGAAAAGTGTACGCCGACCAGAGTCGTTCCACGGGGTCGCGCAAGCTGAAGATGACATGCGGAGTGCCCAGCAGCTGTGTGATGGCTTCGAGTACAGGCTCGCCGCCATAACAATAGGAGGGCGTCGCCTCGAGCAGATACCTCTCGCTTTGGCAGTGCGCGAAGTGCGCCTTGTACGACTTCACGCTTGGCAATTCCTTGTTTGCAATGAGAGCCGTGAAGTGACCGATCTCCTTCTCCGAGGAGGGGCAGATATCTGGATGCTGTCCGAGATAAGCGAACAGCGACCCGGTCCCCGCCTTCGGGACGCCGGCCACGAGAAGGTTCGGCAGATGATGGCTTCCCACGGCGGCGAGGATAACCTCCTGCCATGGTGAGACGGTCAGATGCGAGTGATGAGCCCGGCCCTCAGCCGCCCGAGCAAGACGCGCTGGTTGCACCCATTCGCCGGTTCTCGAGGCAGTTCTCTCTGCTCGTCTCGAGCGGCCTCTTCACGTACGGCGGAGTCCTCCTGCTGAACCTGATTCTGGCCCGCCGCATCGGAGCGGCGGCTTTTGGAGCGTGGGCGCTTGCGTACGGCGTCATGCGTCTGATCGCAGCTCTGTCCCTCCTGGGCGCCGATTGGATGGTTCTTAGGCAGGGCTCGTACTACCAGGGAGTAGGTGACACGCCGCGTTTGCGGGCCACGATCCACTTCTCCCTGATAACCAGCGCTATCGGACTTCTTTGCGTTTCGGCGCTCGTGTACATCACAGCGCCGGCGATCGCATCGAGCGTGATCCAAGCGCCCTCCCTCGCCCCCATGTTGCGACTGGCAGCGCTCGCCGGGCCGGCTCTGGGGCTCCGCCAGGTCTTGCTCTACGCGACACAAACTTTCCAGGATGTGCGCGTCGTTGCCCTGGTTGCGAACGTTCTTCAGCCGATCGCATACCTGGTTCTCATCGGCGCGGCGGTTGTGATCGAGCCCTCCCAGACGGCGGCGTTCTCTGGGGCAGTGGCGGCGGAGCTCCTCCTGGCTTGCATCGCCGCTTTCGCCCTCCACCGGCGGATAGCGTTGCTCGGCCCCACGGAGGCGGTGAATCGACGTGAACTCTTACAGTTCGCGCTGCCCGCGTGGGGAAGCGGAATCGTGGAGAAGTCCCGCGGTAACGTCTTCAGTATCCTCCTCGGCTCGCTGACGAACGTCGCGAATGTGGGTGTTCTCTTCACTGCGGACCGCGTCTCCCAAGCGGCTCGAGCTGTGAACACAACGATGAATCGCGTCTACACGCCGATGGCGAGTGACCTCTTCCTGAGAGGCAAGCGTGAGGAGCTGGCGACGCTTGCCAAGAACGTGGGTAGATGGACATTTACCATTTGCTTCCCGCTGACGTGCGTAATGATGGTGTTTGCGGAGGAGATCCTCTCCGTATTCGGCGACTCGTTTCGTCAGGGTGCTCCGCTGATGCGGCTCCTCGGGCTCGGCGTCCTGTTTCTGTGCGGCACAGGTCCCGTTACGACCACGCTCATCGTCGCTGGACGTTCCCGCCTGAACCTCCTGAACTATTTGATCGTCCTTTCAGCAGAGGTGGGAATCGCGGTGTGGTTGATCCCCCGTCTGGGGCTTACTGGCGCGGCGATCGCACTGTTGGTGGGTAGGGCACTCAACAACGTCATGCCACTCCTGGAGGTCTGGGCGATTCTTGGCTTCCACGTTTATCGCCGGGACTACTGGAAGCCGGCCATCGCAGGGCTGGGAGCCGTCGCAAGCGCGAAGCTCGTAACCGTTCTGTTGATCGATTCCGTCGACCCCACAGCAGCGTTCGTCGGTCTGGGCGTAACGGGAGTGGTCTATATCTCGCTGCTTATTGTCTTCGGTCTCGGTCGAGAGGATCGTGCTGCGATCCAGGCGCTGCTCCAAAAGAGCGGACGACAGGCCCCGGTGGAGCCGGGCCCCATCTCTGCGGATACAGCTCTCTAGGGGTGCACTGAACTTTAGGGCTGCGACGCAGGCCTTCTGCTTTGAACCACACCTTCGGATGACATGATCAGCGCCTGCGATAGGTGAACGAGCGAAAGATGAACAGCAGGATCATCGCGGCGATGATGGCGCCGATCCACGAGATGTCATCATTGCGATCGAACACCTCCTGCCACACGTACCCACCGACGACGGCCCCGAGAACGCCCAGACCGATCGTCGCCAGACAACCGATGGGATCGCGTCCGGGAAGGAGCAAGCGAGCGAGAGCGCCGATGATCAGCCCCGAAAAAATCCAGCTGAAGAGTCCCATCGATTCGATGTCCATTGCGAGTGCATACTCTGGATCGTGCTGTGACGCATCTCGCCGCATACAAGCGGCGCTTACGGGGGACACTCATAACGGGCAGACAAGGGGGAGCAGATGGTCGTAACCAGTCCCTATCCTGAGGTTGACATCCCCGAGGTGTCGCTGACGAGCTACGTGCTCGAGCGGGCGGCCGAGTTCGGCGACAAGCCGGCGCTCATCGATGGACCGAGCGGACGCACCCTCACGTACAAGGATTTGGCCGGAGCGGTCCGGGCAATGGGGGCCGGGCTGATCGCGCGCGGGTTCAGGAAAGGCGACTGCTTCGCGATCTACATACCCAACGTGCCCGAGTACGCGGTCGCGTTCCATGCGGTCGCGTCCGTGGGTGGCATCAACACTACCGTCAACCCGCTGTACACCGCGGAGGAGCTCGCCTTTCAGCTCGAGGACTCGAGGGCGAAGTATCTGCTCACGATCCCGCAGTTCCTCGACAAGGCGATGGAAGCATCCGGCAAGACGGGAGTCGAGGAGATCTTCGTGCTCGGCGAGTGCGAGGGCGCCACGCCCGTCACGGATCTATTGAGCGCCGGCGTCGATGTCCCCGAAGTCGACTTCGACGTGCGCGACGACCTCGCGGTGCTTCCCTACTCGAGCGGCACCACAGGCCTGCCCAAGGGCGTCATGCTGAGCCACCACAACCTCGTCGGCAACATCTGCCAGTTCCTCGCCGTCCAGCGGATCAGACCAGACGACTCGTTCATCGGCATCCTTCCCTTCTTTCATATCTACGGCATGACGGTGTTGATGAACGGAGGTCTCCGTAGCGGAGCAACGATCGTCACCATGCCGCGCTTCGATCTCGAGCAGTTCCTCGAGTTCTCTCAGAAGCACGCCACGACGCGCGCTTACCTCGTTCCTCCGATCATCCTCGCCCTCGCAAAGCACCCGGTCGTCGACAACTACGATCTCTCGAGCCTCGAACTCGTCATGTCCGGAGCCGCCCCCCTCAGCGGCGAGCTGGCTGCCGCGGCGTCGAGCCGGCTCGGGTGCCACGTTATGCAGGGCTACGGGCTGACGGAGACCAGTCCGGTCACACACTGCGTCGCCGAGGATCCCGCCAAGGACAAGCCGGGCTCGATCGGGCCGCCGTTGCCGAACACCGAGTGCATGGTGGTGGACCCCACGAGTGGGGACGAGGTCGTCGGCGAAGCGCTCGGCGAGGTTCTCATTCGCGGCCCCCAGGTGATGAAGGGCTACCTCAACAACGACGTGGCTACGAGCAACACCATCGACCGAGACGGTTGGTTGCACACGGGAGATATCGGGCGTGTCGATTCCGACGGTTACTTCTTTCTCGTCGACAGGCTCAAGGAGCTCATCAAGTACAAGGGCATGCAGGTCGCGCCGGCGGAGCTCGAGGCCGTCCTGCTGAGCCACCCTCAGATCGGCGACGCCGCCGTCATTCCGGTCGCCGACGAGGACGCCGGTGAGGTGCCCAAGGCCTTCGTCGTACTCGAAGGAGAAGTGGACAACGACGACATCATGGCCTATGTCGCCGAGCGCGTTGCGCCGCATAAGCGAGTGCGGCTCGTCGAGGTCGTGGACGAGATCCCGAAATCGCCCTCGGGAAAGATCCTGCGACGCGTGCTGAAGGACAGGGAGACCTCAGCCTAGTTGACCTAGTATCAGGCGATGTTCGAGTCTGACGTTGTCATCATCGGAGCCGGCGTCATGGGCGCCGCCACGGCGCGCGCCCTTGCTCCGTCCGGCCTCAGCGTCAATATCGTCGAGCAGTTCGAACCCGGCCACGAACGGGGTTCGTCCCACGGCACGTCACGCATCTTCCGTCTCTCTTATCCCGATCCGATGTACGTGACGATGGCGCAAGAGTCGCTCTCCCTCTGGCGTGCGGCCGAAAAAGAGACGGGTGAGAGCCTCGTCGTCACGACCGGTGGGCTCGATCTCGGCGAGGGAGTAAACGCCAGCGCTGATGCGCTGCAGGCATGCGGTGTCGACTTCGAGTTGGTCAAAGGCGGGGATGCCGCCGAGCTCTGGCCGCAGGTGCACGTCGCCGAGGACGAGATCGCTCTGTGGCAAGCCGATGCCGGCGTGGCGCTGGCGGACAGAGCTGCCTCGACTTTCCTGCGGGTCGCGACACGTGCGGGTGTGCGCGTGCACAGCGCCACCAGAGTGGAGTCACTCGAGATCTCGGAGGACGGCGTCGAGGTGCACTCATCCGACAAGAGCTTTCACGGAGGAGTGGCGATAGTGACGGCGGGGGCGTGGGCCGCTCCGCTTCTTGCGACGGCGGGGGTGACGCTCGACGTCAGACCAACGCGCGAGACGGTCTCGTACTTCAACATCGGGACCTCCGCGCCCACTCTCGTGGAGTGGAGCGACCCGGCGCTCTATGCGCTTCCCGCGCCCGGCTTCGGGTTGAAGGCGGGCGAGCACATTGCGGGACCCTCCACCGACCCCAGCGAGATCGGGGAAGTTAATCCCGAGTCCATCGAGAGGGTCTCGAGATGGGTCGCAGCGCGATTTCCGGAGGCCGACCCGACGCCGGTGCACGCCGAGACATGCATCTACACCAACACTCCGGACGAGCACTTCGTCATCGAGCGACATGGTGCGATCGTCGTCGGCTCGCCCTGCAGCGGCCACGGCTTCAAGTTCGCACCGCTGATCGGTAAGCGGTTGGCGGAGCTGGCCACCCGATAGCGTCTACTACAGCTCGGGGGCCGGGGGGGCCGCGCGGCTCATTTGGATGAGAACGACCGCGCCGACCACCAGCGCGCCTCCGACGAGCTGCACCGCGCTCAGGCTCTGGTTGAGGAAGATCCAGGCGACGAGCGCGCCGAGAACAGGCTCGAGCGTCGCGGCGATGGCGGCGCGCTCGGCTTTGACCCGCTCGACGCCCCAGAGATAGAGGAGAAACGGCGTGAGTGTGGCCACGACGCCGACGAGGATCACGCGCGGCAGGTTGGCCGGCTCGAACAGCTCGATTGGAAAACCGTTGAGGCTCTGCCAGCAGATCCACAACGCTCCGGCGATCGAGAAGGCGCGGAACATCGCGCCCACAGGTCCGTAGGTCCTGACGACGGCGGCGCCGACGAGCGTGTAGGTGGCGAACAACACCGCCGAGGCCAGGCCCATGAGGATGCCGAGCCCGTCCACCGCGGCGACCTCGGCCCCCACTAAGCCGGAGACGAGGGCGACCCCTGCGAGCGCGAGGACGACCGCGACCATCACGTCGTTGCCGGGCTTTTTTCGGAGCCGGAGCGCGCTATAGACCACGACCAGAGCAGGGGCGGTGTACTGGAGCACCAGGGCCACGGCGACGGGCAGACGCTCGATCGCGACGTAGTAGACGGCGTTAACCAGACCGATGCAGACGCCCAGCGTGACGAGGCTCCGGCGCACCGCGGCCGCCGGCGCGAGCGGGGGCCGGCGCCAGGCGGCCGGCAGCAGTGCCAGTCCAAGTGCCGAAACCACAGAACGAGCTTCGGCGAGCTCGAGCGGTGGGACCCCGTCGGCGAACAGGTCCGCCGCGATCACGGCCCCCAGCGCCCACAGCGCCGCGGCCAACGCAATCGCCGCAAGCCCAAGGGGAGCCCGGGAACGAGCCGTGGCTCTTTCTTGTTGAACCATGTGAGCAGGGTAAACGTAAGTTAGGCAGCCCTAAGTGGCGGCTTGATCCCTGTTAGGATAGTGAACGGTTTCACGAACTCTTTACGGCAGGCTTCGTCCGGGTCGCTTTTAAGCGACGGGACGCAACGGCCGCCCCGCCGATTGGAATTCTCGAGGAGTGTGACGGGTCCACCGATGACATACAAGCTGACGAGAGACGCGGTCGAGAGGCTGTCGACGGACCTCGGCGAGCCGGGATGGCTGGCCGAGCGCCGCCTGCAGGCCTTCGACCTCTTCGAGAAGCTCGAGTTGCCCGATCCCAAGGGCGAGGAGTGGCGTTACACGGACGTGCGCCGTTTCGACTTCTCGCTCTTCGATGCTCCGGTTCCGACTCGCAGCGCCCCCGAGTTGTCGGAGGAGCTGGCGGACATGGGCGTCGTGGTCGCCGACTACCAGAGCGCGGCGAGCGACCACGCGGATCTCCTCAAGGAGCACTTCTTCACCGATGTCCCGGTCGACGAACACAAGTTCACCGCCCTTCACGGCGCCTTTCTATCCGACGGCATCATCGTTTACGTGCCCGCCGGGATCGAGATCGACATCCCCTACGAGGTCTTTCGCGATGTCGCCGGAGGCGGCTCAACCTTTCCCCACACCACAATCGTCGTCGGGGACAACGCAAAGGCCACCTTCGTAGACCGCTTTCGTTCCGAGAGCCACGAGCGCCCCTCGCTGTGCTCCAGCGTCGTCGAGGTCACCGCGGGGCGGGGTGCGACGGTCAACTACATCTCGCTACAAGAATGGGGACGCAACGTCCACCACTTCCAGACCCAGCGCTTCACGGGTTACAGGGACTCCACCGTGCGCAGCCTCGCGGTTCAGCTCGGCTCGGCCTTCGCCCGCGCCCAGGTCGAATCCGTACTCAGCGGAGAGGGCTCCTTCTCGGAAATGCTGGGCCTCTATTTTGCCGACAGCAACCAGCACTTCGCACAGCGGACGCTCCAGAGTCACGCCGTGCCGAACACGACCTCGGACCTTCTCTACAAGGGAGCGCTCAAGGAGACTTCGCGTTCGGAGTATTCGGGGCTCATCAAGGTCGCAAAGGGAGCGCAGGGCACCGATGCCTACCAGGCGAACCGCAACATCTCGTTGTCCGAGGAGGCCGTGGCGCGCTCGATTCCCCAGCTAGAGATCGAGGCCAACGAGGTTCGTTGCACGCACGGCGCGACGGTCGCTCCCGTCGAAGAGGAGCACATCTTTTATCTCATGAGCAGAGGGATCGATCGGGTCACCGCGCAGAAGCTCGTCGTGTTCGGATTCTTCGGCGATGTCCTCGACCGCATCAGGGTGCCGGAGTTGCGCGAAGAGCTTGCGCAGTCGATCGCTAAGAAAGTCGAGGGTGGCCAGCGACTCGAGGTGGCCGCCAGTTGAGTTTCGTGACGGTGGCAAGGCTCGATGAGCTGGCCGATCCGGGATGCATGCAGGTGGTCGTGCGCGGCGAGCTGGTCGGGCTCTACAGGGTGGGGGACCGGGTCTACGCCCTCGGAGACGTGTGCACTCACGAGGAGGCGTATCTCACCGATGGTGATTTCGAGCCCGAGGAGCTGGAGGTCGAGTGCCCTCTGCACGGTTCGCGCTTCAACATCGTGGACGGGAGCGTCCGCATCCTGCCGGCGACTCAGCCGGAACCAACCTACGAAGTCAAGATCGAGGGCGAGCTGGTACAGGTCGGCCCCAAGAGACCAAGCTGAGGGAGTGAGAACCTGATGGCAGACCAACTGCTGCACATCGAGGACCTACACGTCGAGGTCGAGGGTCGCGCGATCCTGAAGGGCGTCAACTTGACCGTAGACAAGGGCGAGATCCACGCCATCATGGGGCCTAACGGCTCGGGCAAGTCGACCCTCGCCTACGTGCTGACGGGTCGTCCCGGCTATGAGGTGACCGGCGGGAAGGTCTTCTACAAGGGCGAGGACATTCTCAGCCTCGCGCCCGATGAGCGCGCCAAGGCGGGCATCTTCCTGGCGTTTCAGTATCCGACGGAAGTGCCGGGAGTGAGCGTCGTCAACTTCCTGCGCACCGCGTACAACGCGGTACATCCCGAGGATCAAAAGGGCGCGATCAAGTTCCGTATGTACCTGCAGGAGAAGATCGACATGCTCGAGATTCCCAGCGAGCTCGTTGACCGGTACGTCAACCAGGGCTTCTCGGGTGGGGAGAAGAAGCGCAACGAGATCCTGCAGATGGCGGTGCTGCAGCCCGAGCTTGCGGTGATGGACGAGACCGACTCGGGACTCGACATCGACGCCCTCCAGCACGTCAGCGCCGGGGTTAACAAGCTGGCGACCGACGAGGTCGGCATCGTGCTCATCACTCACTACCAGCGCCTCTTGAACTACATCCGTCCCTCGACCGTGCACGTTCTCATCGGCGGGCGGATCGCAAAGTCGGGCGGGTTCGAGCTCGCCGAGCAGCTCGAGGCCGAGGGGTACGCTGGAATCGCCAAACGGCTCGGGCTCTCAGCCGACGAGCTGGCCGAGCTCGAGGGCGCCGAGAAGGCGAAGGTCTAGGCACCATGGTGGAGGCCGAGTGAACAAGATGCCAAAGGAGCCAGCGGTCGTCTCGACGAGCGCGCCGAAGGGATACCCATGTCGTTAGACGTCGAGTCCATTCGCAAGGACTTCCCGATCTTCGAGACACAGGTGCACGGCAAGCCGCTCGTCTACCTGGATTCGGCATCGACCTCGCAGAAGCCACGCCAGGTCGTCGACCGCATCGTGCGCTTCTACGAGGCCGAAAACGCCAACGTGCACCGGGGCGTCTACGAGCTGAGCGAGAAGGCGACCGCGGCTTACGAGGGCGCGCGCGAGGCTTGCGCCCGTTTCGTCGGAGCGCGCGACGTGCGCTCGATCATCTTTACGAGCGGCACTACCGACGGCATCAATCTCGTGCGCTTCACGTGGGCTCGAGCCAACCTGAACGAGGGCGACGAGATCCTCGTTACCGAGATGGAACACCACAGCAACCTCATCCCGTGGCAGCTCGTCGCGCAGGAGAAGGGCGCGACCCTCCGGCACCTTCCCATCGACGACGAGGGCAAGCTGCGCATGGACCTGCTCGGCGATTACATCACCGAGCGAACCAAGGTTGTTGCCGTTTCGCTGATGTCCAACGTGCTCGGGACGATCAATCCCGTGCGTGCGCTGGCGGACGCAGCGCACGCCGTCGGGGCTCGCATCGTGGTCGATGCCGCGCAGGCCGCGCCTCACGTCCCAATCGACGTCAACGAACTCGACGTCGACTTCCTCGCTTACAGCTCGCACAAGATGCTCGGGCCAACCGGGGCGGGCGCGCTTTACGGACGCCTCGATCTACTCGAGGGGATGCCGCCCTTCAAAGGCGGCGGCGAGATGATCAACACGGTTTATCCCGACCACTCCACCTGGGCCGAGGTGCCGCACAAGTTCGAGGCGGGCACACCGAACATCGCGCAGGCGGTCGGTATGGGTGCCGCGGTCGAGTATCTCGAGGCTCTCGGGATGGCGAACGTGCGGGCTCACGAGAAAGAGATGATCGCTTACGGGATGAAGGCGTTGTCCGACGCCGGCGCGACGGTCTACGGACCCAGCGACGTCGAGCAGCGCGGGGGAGTGGCTTCATTCAACATCGAATCGGTTCACCCGCACGACATGGCGACGATCCTCGATCAGGAGGGGATTTGCATCAGGGCCGGTCACCACTGCGCGCAACCTCTCATGCGCGTGCTCGGGGTCGCGGCCACAGCGAGGGCGTCGTTCTACGTCTACAACACGCCCGACGAGATCGACGCGCTGATCGAAGCGCTCGACAAAGCGAAGGGGTGGTTCGCCTGAGTCTCGAGGAGCTGTACAAAGAGGTCATCCTCGACCACTACCGCACCCCCCGAAACAAGGGACAGCTCGATCCCAACGACATCGCTCTCGAGCGCAACAACCCTTTGTGCGGTGACGAGATCGAGCTGTTCTTGAAATTCGACGGCGAGAAGCTCGAGGGCATCGCCTTCGACGGGAAGGGTTGTTCGATCAGCCAGGCCAGCGCCTCGATGATGACCGAGAGGGTCAAGGGGCTTCCCGTGAAGGAAGCGGGCGCGCTCGCCGAGACCATCAAGCGGATGATGGCGGGTGAAGAAGAAGGTGATCCCGATGTGCTCGGCGACCTCGTCTCTCTCAAGGGCGTCGTGAAGTATCCGGTGCGCATCAAGTGCGCCCTGCTCGGTTGGAACACCCTGCTGGAGGCGCTCGAGGAATCGGGCAGGAACTGAACGAGGGTCAGGCCCCCCTTCCTCGCGAACGAACCTTCGTGCGGGGGGTGCGCCGAGCCTGCCCCGTGTGCGGTTACAGGAAGATCTTTTCGACGTACTTCAAGCTGAAGGATGCCTGCCCGCGCTGCCGCTACCAGTTCACACGTGAGGATGGTTACTGGGTCGGTGCCGTGATCATCAACACGGCCTTCACCGAGGTGGTCTTCTTTCTTCTCTTCCTCGGCGCCGTCTTAGCCACAGCACCCGACGTAGAATGGACCACGTTGCTCCTGATCGGGATCGTCACCAACGTGGTCTTTCCGGTGATCTTCTACCCCTTCTCCAAGACCATATGGATGGCCTTCGATCTCGTTTACATGAAGCGACTCGAACGCTAGGAGCACACTCGGCGAGAAGCCCGGGAACAAGGGATAACGCCGCGCACGTCGTACTAGAGACTGCCGAGGCAAAAGAGGAGTTGAGCAATGCGGAGAACGGCCATCATCGGACTGTTGCTGTTGGTGAGCATGGTCGCGTCCGCATGCGGCGAACCCGAGGCGGGCGGCGACGGTTACTCCGGCGGGTCAGGCGCCCCCGCGGCCACGCCGGAGGACCCGGACGACACCGTGTCGTCGACGCCGGACCCGGGAGGCAAGCTCACTAAGGGCAAGGGCATGCCGGTGTCCGCTCAGGAGGGACTCGTCGATATCAAGCCGAGCCCGTTCGAGACGGTGAAGCCGAACGCCTCGGGAGATGCCGTCGATATCATCTTCTACGACGGGATCGAGGAGTGTTACGGGGTCGACCACGCCCACGCCGAATACGAGAGCGACGAGGTCGTCGTCTACCTGTTCACGGGCCGCAATCCCGAGGCCGAGGTCTGCACCGAGCAGGCGGTCCTCAAGGTGTTCACCCTCGAGCTCACGGAGCCACTCGACGGCAGAGCTATCGTCGACGGCGCCCAGTCCGGCGACTGAGACCATTCGTACTATTCGCACTTGCTAAACATGATTAATGTGTGGTAGCAAGGCGACATGACCGAACTCGGGGACGACGCCGCGACCAGGACCGCCAAGGTCCTCTCGCTTCCCACACGGGCGGCGATCCTCTCGATGCTTCTCCGTAGCGGGCCTAAGACCGTCAAGGAGATCGCCGACGCCTTCACCATCCACCCCAATGTTGCACGCGCTCACCTCGACTTGATGGTCGAGGCCGGGTTTCTGATGACCGAGACGCGCCGCCGGAACAAGGGCAGGCCCGCGAAGGTTTACTTCACCTGGGAGGGCGAGGCCGGCGCCCTGTCCGAGGCGGGAGTGGACGTCGAGGCGGTTACGGAACAACGCCAGCAGCAGGGCGAGATAGAGGTACAGGTGCGGGTGCTCGAGCGAATGCTCGCCGACGCCCAGACGCAGGTGCAGCGCATACGAGAGCTTATGGAACGGAAGAAGAACGCACCTATTCAAGGAGGAGATCTCCATGTCTGACTACGCTCACCCCGACGTGCTCGTCACCACCGAGTGGCTCGAGTCGAACATCGACGGCGACGACATCGCCATCGTCGAGGTCGACGAGGACACGAACGCTTACGCCAAGGGGCACATCCCCGGCGCGATCTCGATCAACTGGGAGACCGAGCTTCACGACCTTCCCCGGCGCGAGTTCGTATCCTCGGCCAAGCTTGCCGAGATACTCGGCTCGAAGGGCATCGGTGACTCGCACACGATCGTGCTCTACTCCGGCAACAACAACTGGTTCGCCACCTACGCCTACTGGCTTTTCAAGTATCGCGGCATCGACAACGTCAAGCTGCTCGACGGGGGTCGTAAGAAGTGGGAGCTCGAGTCCCGTCTCCTCAGTCAGGAGGGATCCGCGCGCGCCAACGCGTCCCTCTCCGTGGGGAGCGAGCGTCCCGAGCTGAGGATCTTCCGGGACGAGGTCACCAAGCGAGTCGAGTCGGGCGGAACGTGGGTCGACGTGCGGTCGCCCGAGGAGTTTCGCGGGGAGCTGCTTGCGCCACCGCATCTTCCGCAGGAGCAGGCTCAGGTTCCGGGTCATATCCCCGGCGCCGCCAACATCCCCTGGTCCAAGACGGTCGACGACGACGGCACCTTCAAGTCCGCCGACGAGCTCAAGGCCCTCTACGAGGCCGAGGGCATTACCGCCGACAAGGACGTAGTCGCCTACTGCCGAATAGGTGAACGTTCGAGCCACAGTTGGTTCGTGCTGACCGAGCTGCTCGGCTTTCACAACGTCAGAAACTACGACGGAAGCTGGACCGAGTACGGCAGCCTCGTTGGAGTGCCCGTCGAGAAGTAGTCCGCACGCAGCCGGACGGCAAGTGGTGAAGGTCGGCGTCGTGGCCTTCGGCGTCATGCGGGATTTCCTGCCGGATGACGCCGATGGGAACCGAGCGCTCCTCGAGATCGAAGAGGGCGCGCTCGTCCAGGACGTCGTGAACATGCTCGGCGCACCCGACCGACTGGTTCACGCGTTGCTGGTGAACGGCGAGCGCGGCAGGCTCGAGCAACCTCTCGGCGACGGTGACGAGGTCACCCTCATGCCTCCCTTCACGGGAGGAGCAGAGGGCGAGCGCTGCGCCTGGGCCGAGACGGAGCTCGAGAAGCGCTACCACGACACCGAGTGGGGGGTGCCGCTGCACGATGATCGCGCTCTGTTCGAGTTCATCATTCTCGAGGGCGTGCAGGCCGGACTCTCGTGGTCGACCGTGCTCGCCAAGAGAGACAACTACCGGGCCGCGTTCGACGACTTCGATCCGGTCACAGTGGCTCGCTACAGCGACGAGCGGGTTGCCGAGCTTCTGACCGACAAGGGATTGATCCGCAACCGCTTGAAGATGAGAGCCGCGGTCACCAACGCGGGCGCCTTTCTCGACGTGGTCGATTCCGAGGGCAGCTTCGACAGCTATATCTGGAGCTTCGTCGACGGCGAGCCGCTGATCAACCGCTTCAAGATGATGGACGAGTTGCCTGCCCAGACGGACATCTCCAGGGCGATGAGCAAGGACCTCAAGCGGAGGGGATTCAAGTTCGTGGGACCGACGATCTGCTACGCGCACATGCAGGCGACGGGCATGGTCAACGACCACCTCGTGAGCTGCCCGCGTCATTCGGAGCTGACGCCCGGCGCAGGATAGCGTGGGCTCCCCGCCGAAGCCTTGGGAACGGCAGATCGTCCAAGACGAGTAACGGGAGCCGGCACATGTCAGGTGCAAGCACCGCAGCATCGAAGCCCTTAACGCTTACGGCACGCGACCCGCAGACCGGCAGGGTCACGGGTGAGATAGCTGCGACCGATCCACGAGAGATCGGCGAGATCGTCGCGCGGGCGCGCAAGGTACAGCCGGAGTGGGCGGGCTTGCGCCGCAGGGTCGCGCTCGTCACCTGAGGGAGTGAGTCACGCCATCTACGACAACCTCGACGACATCGTCGAGACCGTCGCGGAGGAATGCGGCAAACCTCGAGCCGAGGCGCTGGTGCACGACGTTATGCCGGTCGTGCTCGCGCTGCAGTACATGAGCGGCCGTGCGCCGAAGTGGCTGAAGTCCGACAGGCCGGGCGGCTTCATCGGTCCGGTAATGGGACTGACCTCGGTGGTCGAGTACCGGCCCTTCGGAGTCGTCGGGTGTATCTCGCCGTGGAACTATCCTTTCTTTCTCGCCTTCATGGGCGTCATCCCCGCGCTGCTGGCCGGCAACACCGTCGTCCTCAAGCCGTCGGAGGTCACGCCCGGCGTGGGCGAGCGCATCCGCGCGGTGCTTGATCCTTTGCCGCCCGGGGTCGCGATGGTCGTTCAGGGCGCGGGAGACGTCGGCGCGGCGCTGGTCGACGCACCGTGCGACAAGCTGTGCTTCATCGGCTCGCCCGCCACGGGCCGAAGGATCACCGGGGCGGCGGCCAAGCACCTCACCCCGGTCGTCATGGAGCTCGGGGGCCAGGACGCCGCCATTGTGTGCGACGACGCGGATCTCGACCTCGCCGCCTCGGGTGTCTTGTGGGGAGCGTTCCTCAACGCCGGCCAGGCCTGCACCGCGATCGAGCGAGCCTATGTGGCCGAGCCCATCGCGGACGAGTTCGAAGCTCGACTGGCCCACAAGCTCGCGCGTCTGAGACAGGACGGGCGAGGCGATATCGGCTCTATGACTACGCCGGACAGCTCGAGACCGTGCGAAGCCACGTCTCAGACGCGGCCGGCAAGGGGGGGCGTGACGCGCGTCGCGACCGGCATCGGCAAGGCGAATAGAGAGAAGCTCTAGGCACACGCCGCCGGCCGAACCAGACTCCTCAGTCAAGCATCGAAACAGTCCTCAACACCTTCACGGCAACTAAGAAGTAGCGGAGCGGGATTCACGCACCGGGGGACGCTGGGCCCGGCGTCCCTCGGTGTTGTGGTGGGGGCAGGTCGAAGGTGCGGGTTTCGATCCCTGCCAGCGCCTTGCCCACGAGAGAGTCGACGTCGAGCTCAGACTCGGAGCGCTGGGCGGCGCCGGCGGTGGCACGGGTGATGGGGGAGCGCGGCTCGAAGAGAACGCAGCAATCCTGGTACTTGCGCGTCGACACATCGAAGGTCCCGATCCTCCGGGCGGTGTCGATGATCTCGAGTTTGTCCATGCCGATGAGTGGACGGAATACTTGAACACCGGGAATCGCTGCGCTGACGGTGTTCATGTTCTCCATGGTCTGCGATGCCACCTGTCCGAGACTGTCCCCGGTAACGAGGGCCTGCGCGTCGCGTTGCTCGGCCAGCGCCGCTGCGATTCGCATCATCGTCCGGCGGTAGAGGACCAACCGCAGACTCGCCGGCGCGTGTGTGACTATCTCTCGCTGCGCGTCCCCCAGCGGTACGAGATGCAAGATGCATCGCAGTTGGTACCTCACCAGAATCCTGAGAAGCTCTTCGACCTGACGAACCGAGCTCGGATCGGTGAAGGGGCGCGCGTGAAAGTGCAGGAACTCGACTTCGGCCCCCCTCAGCGCCATGCGCCACGCCGCCACGGGCGAGTCGATGCCGCCGGAGAGCAACGCCAGGACCCGACCGGAGGTTCCCACGGGAAGGCCGCCGCGGCCCCCGACGCGCTTGCGATAGACGATGGCCGAATGGCCGAAGATCTCGATGTACGCGGTGGCGTCCGGGTTCTTGAGGTCGACGGCTGCGCCCGTGGCGTCCTGTATCTGTCGCCCGACCATCTCGTTGATCTCGGCCGACTTCAGGGGAAAGGTCGTGTGACTGTGGCGAGCCCGAACCGCAAACGAGTCAAACGGTTCCGCCTGCATGAGTTGAACCGCAACGTCGGTGATCTCGTCGATATCCTGGCGAACACGCTGGCCGACTCCTACGTTGGCGATCCCCAGCACGGACGAGGCGCGCTGGACCGCTGAATCAAGCTGGTTCTCTGCCTTGAAGTCGATGGTGATGCGACTGAAGCCTCGCCGGATGCGCTCGTAACCGGTGCCGCGCAGCGCGCGCTTGAGGTTGCGGGCAAGGGTCTCCTCGAAGAAGTCGCGGTTGCGGCCTTTGAGGCCGATCTCGTGATAGTGGACGACGAACACGTCGGACACAACTTCGCCCCTAGTGGTCTGTCGCGTGAGTAACGCCAGCACCGAGAGCGCGCCGGCTATTTACGCGGCGGGCCACTATAGATTCTCTTCTTCAAACCCCACGGAGAACATGGCCTCGACATCGTGGTGCGAGTACACCTTGAAGGCCACGAGCGTCTGTGTGCGTTCGACTCCGTCGACCTTGGCGATGCCCTCGGTCACGACGCGCGCAAGGTCCTCGTGCTCTCGCACGCGCACCATGATGACGAGGTCGTAGTCGCCCGCCACCGAGTAGACCTCACTGACCTCGGGCAGATCGGCGATCGCCTGAGCGGTCTCGGGGACTCGATGGATGTCGCAGGTGGCGAGAACAACCGTGGTGACCATGCAGGCAGTCTAGATGGTCACCATGTCCCGGAGCTTGCCGGGCGTCGAGGGGTGACGCAGCTTGGACAGTGCTTTTGCCTCGATCTGCCGGATGCGCTCCCGGGTCAGGTTGAACTCTTTGCCCACCTCTTCGAGGGTGCGGGGCTCGCCGGTGACAAGACCGAAACGCAGAGCCAGCACCTTGCGCTCGCGCTCCGACAGAGACCCCAACATGTTCCAGAGATCTTCCTGGCGCAGCGCCATAGCAGCGGCCTGGAAGGGGCCCTCGACGTCCTCGTCCTCGATGAAGTCACCGAGCTCGGCGTCCTCGTCCCCGACCGGCTCGTGGAGCGAGACTGGCTCGGGCAGGACCCGGAAGGCCTCGCGCACCTTGTCGGGCGTGAGGTCGGCCATGTCGGCGATCTCTTCGATGGTGGGCTCTCGCCCGAGCTTCTCGAGCAGCTCGCTTTGGACCTTGCGAACCCGGTAGAGCGTCTCGACCATGTGGACCGGGATGCGGATGGTGCGTGCCTTGTCGGCGATGGCCCTCGTGATCGCCTGGCGGATCCACCAGGTCGCGTAGGTGGAGAACTTGAAGCCGCGCTCGTAGTCGAACTTCTCGACCGCTCGCATGAGCCCGAGGTTGCCCTCCTGGATGAGGTCGAGCAGTGGCAGCCCCGCAGCGCTGTACTTCTTCGCTATGGAGACGACCAGGCGGAGGTTCGACTGTATGAAACGACGCTTGGCGGCACGACCTGCTCGCACGGTGGCGTCCAACTCACGGCGCTGGCGGGTGGTGAGCTTCTTGGCCTTCTCGATCTTCTCCGCGGAGAGCTCGCCATCCTCGATCGCCTTTGCGAGCTCGACCTCCTGCACGTCCGTCAGCAGTGGGTATTGGCCGATCTCGCGCAGGTACTGACGCACGAGATCTTCGTGAGCGGCCTCCTCCCTGGAATCGTATGGGCGTGTCGCCTCGCTCATCTAGTCACCAATCCTTGATCGTGGCGTTTCTTTCCGACCTGTGAGGTCCCGGCGGGATGCGCGTGCAGATATAAATGACATTCTGCTTGCCCCCCTCTCGAAGCACACCGGCAAAGGTGATTCCATGAGCCGCGACTGCGGCGGGGCCGGTTGTGAGCGCCTCTCCGAAAAGATTGTTGCTATTGAACTGATTCTCCTATGCTACGCGAATCCTTCCCGCAGGGGAAGGGGGCATTTGTTGTTCTTCACAGACAAAAACACCGTCAATCGGGGTTGTATTCCCCCGGCTCCCCACCTCAATCTTTGTCATTTTTCTGTGCTGGAGCCAGAAGAGTGGCTTTTCAGGGGTTGCTCCTGTGACCGCATGAGGCCCAGGTGACGGTCCAGGCCGGCGGGTCAGGCCGAGTGGCTCAGCTGGCGGCAGTGGAGCTGATAGAAGCGGTCGAGGGCGGGGTCGTTGTAGTCATCGAGGTGGAGCGTCTGGCTGGTCCGCTCGACGAAGGTCGTCTCAGTGCCCTCCAGCGTGAAGATTCGTGCGGAGGAGACCCACCGGGTGTTGCGGACGTTGCGAGCCTCCGCCCGCAGCAGGGCGAGGTGGCCGCCGGGGCAGGCGATGCCCTCGCCGAGGCGGCTGATGCCCCCCACTCGCATAGCGAGAGGCTCTCCCTCGTGGGTCACGATCTTGAGGTCCGTTTCGACCAGCACGAACAGGTTCAGTTGTTTCCAGGCGGTCCCATGCCCGGCGAGGTCCAGGGTCTTGACAAACCATTCAAAACGTCCGTCGCCGTTGACATCCGCAGCGCCGACCGCGCGCGGGTAGCTGAATGGATTTCCGGCGTCCAGAATCTGATCGTGGACACCAGCCGAGGTGGCCAGGCGCATGTGCCATGAACGCGGGCGCTCGTCGTCACCGACAAGCGCGTAAACCGTGAGCGTGTCGATGGATCCATCCCCATCGGCGTCACCCTCGATCTCGCTGGCGCAGCCGGCGTCAGAGGGAAGCCGGTCGAGTCCGAGCGGTTCGCACGCGCCGCCGTTCAGGAAATCTGTCGGCAGCGGTTGGGGTGGCCGTGCCGAGCTCGGTTCGGCTTCGGAGCACGCGGCCGTCACTAGGAAGACGGCGGCCGCAAGGCCCGTGAGACCGGACGTGCGCCACATGTCACCCAGTGTAATCGGCAGGAGGGGCAGGGGCGGTGCACGAAGAACGGGGCCGACTTACATCGGCCCCGTTCGTTCAAGCAAGTTAGTCGCGGAGGCTACCTGGCGGCCTCGTAGCGTGCGGCGACCTCGTCCCAGTTGACGACGTTCCACCATGCCTCGATGTAGTCCGGTCGCACGTTCTGGTACTTGAGGTAGTAGGCGTGCTCCCAGACGTCGAGCCCGAGAACCGGCGTCTTGCCCTCCATCAAAGGCGAGTCCTGATTGGCGGTGCTTGTGACGCTCAGCTTGCCGCCGTCGACGACGAGCCAGGCCCAGCCGGATCCGAAGCGAGTCACTCCGGCGTCGGAGAACTTGGTCTTGAAGTCGTCGAAGGAGCCGAAGGTGCTGTCGATAGCGCCGGCGAGGTCTCCGCTCGGCTCGCCACCGCCGTCCGGGCTCATAACGGTCCAGAACAGCGAGTGGTTGGCGTGGCCCCCGCCGTTGTTGCGAACGGGGCCCTGGATGTCGCTCGGGACCTTGTTGAAGTTGCGCATCAACTCGTCGATCGAGTCCATGTTCAGCTCATCGTGACCCTCGATCGCGGCGTTGAGCTTGTCAACGTAGGTCTTGTGATGCTTCCCGTGGTGAATCTCCATCGTCCTGGCGTCAATGTGCGGCTCCAGGGCGGAATGGTCGTATGGCAGGTCTGGAAGGTTGTAACTCCCCATGCCATCTCCTTTCGTTGCGCGTTCGATGGGACGTCTGGGTTTGTCTCTAAGAGATTACCCAACGGCTTCAACCTCACTCATGCCCGAAACCTTCCTGCGTTGCCGTCTCGCTCCGACGAGACATGTCCGCCGCTTGGTTAGGGTGCAACGATGGCTCAAACCACAGCACAATCCGCAACCGAAGCGACCTGGGACCTCGAGCCTCTGGTCGACGGTAAGGGGGCCGGGGGCGTGGACACACTCCTCGACGCGGCTCACGCCAAGACCGAGGAGCTGGCCGGCGCCAAGGGGAGCATCGCCGAGTTCGATGGCGCCCGGCTTGCCTCGTACATGGACGGTCTGGCCGAGGTCTACGACCTGGTCGGGCGCGCGGGCTCCTACGCGGGCCTGGCCTTCTCAGCCGACATGACCGATCAGGCGCGCGGGGCGCTCATGCAGAAGGTTCAGGAGCGGGCCACGGAGATCGAGACCAAGTTGCTGTTCTTCCATCTCGAGTGGGCGAAGCTGCCCGACGACAAGGTCGAGGCCTTGCTCGCGCATGAGGGCCTCGATAGGGCCCGCCATTCCCTGCGCTCGGCCCGTCGCTACCGCGACTACCTACTGAGCGAGCCTGAGGAAAAGATCGTCAGCGAGAAGAACATCACCGGTGCATCGGCGTGGCAGCGCCTCTTCGGCGAGCTCACCTCCGCGCTTGAGATCGAGCTCGACGGAGAGAAGATGGGCATCGAGAAGGCGCTGAGCCGGCTCCACAATCCCGAGCGCGAAGTGCGTAAGGAAGCGGCCGGGGCGGTCACTAAGGGGCTCGAACCCGGACTCGCGACGCGCGCGTTCATCTTCAACACGTTGCTTCACGACAAGGCGGTCAACGACCGTCTTCGCGGCTATTCGCACTGGCTGCAGAGCCGCAACCTCTCGAACGAGGCCTCCGACGAGTCGGTCGAGGCGCTGGTGACCGCGGTGCGCAATCGTTACGACATCCCCCAGCGCTGGTATTCGCTCAAGGCGAAGATGCTCGGCGTCGAACGCATCGCGGACTACGACCGAATGGCCTCTCTGGCCGCCGACGACGAGACGATCGAGTGGGGCGACGCCAAGTCGATCGTGCACGAGTCCTACGCGTCCTTCTCGGGAGAGCTCGCCGGCATCGTTCAGCAGTTCTACGACGAGCGCTGGATCGACGCGCCGGCCAGCCCGGGCAAGCGTCCCGGCGCCTTCTGCAGCTACACGGTTCCATCACGAAACCCCTACGTCTTGCTGAACTACACGGAACGGCGCCGGGACGTGCTCACGCTCGCACACGAACTGGGACACGGTGTCCACGCCGCGCTGGCTCGCAAGCAGGGCGTCTTCCATCAGTCGACTCCGCTGACGGTGGCCGAGACCGCGTCGGTGTTCGGCGAGACGGTCGTCTTCGAACGTCTGCTCGGGATGGAGCAAGATCCGGCGGGCCGCCTGGCCCTGCTGGCCGAGAACCTCGAGGATGTGATCGCCACCGTCTTTCGCCAGACAGCGATGAATCGCTTCGAGCACCTCGTCCATTCGGCGCGGCGCGATGAGGGCGAGCTGTCGGTCGAGCGCATCAACGAAGCATGGGCGGACAGCCAGAAGGAGATGCTCGGTGATGCGGTCGAGCTGACCGACGGCTACACCACGTGGTGGTCTTATGTCCCTCACTTCATCTCCACGCCTGGGTACGTCTACGCCTACTCCTACGGCCAGCTGCTCGCGCTCGCGGTCTACAAGGAGTATCGGGAGCAGGGCGATCCCTTCGTCCCCAAGTATCTCGAGATGCTGTCGGCGGGAGGTTCCATGGCGCCCGAGGACCTCGCGCGCATAGTCGGTTGTGACCTTGCCGACCCCGGCTTCTGGGACGGGGGCCTGTCCATCGTCGAATCCCAGTTGACCGCCGCCGAGGTCGCGGCGAAGGAAGCGGGCCGGCTCTGACCTTCGACGTCGACGCTGTACGCGCCAAGTTTCCCGCTCTCAAGCGGCAATCATCTGGACGTCCCGCGGTCTTTGCCGATGCGCCCGGTGGGACGCAGGTTCCCTTCGAGGTCATCGAGGCGATGACGTCCTACTACGAGACGAGCAACGCAAACCGGGGTGGGGCTTTTGCGACCAGCGCCGAGACCGACGAGATCGTGGAACGCTCCCGCGCCGCGGTCGCAGACTTTCTGAATTGCGACGCCGGGGAAGTCGTGCTGGGAGCCAACATGACCACGCTCGCGTTCGGCCTCTCGCGCTCGCTCATGCGCGAGCTGAAGCCCGGTGACGAGGTCGTCGTCACGCGCCTGGATCACGATGCCAACATCGCCCCGTGGCTTGCCGCCGCAGAAGATGCGGGCGCGACCGTGCGCTGGGTGGACTTCGACGACGAGTTCAGGCTCGATCTGGCCTTGCTGGACAACGCTATGAGCGAGCGGACCAAGATCGTGGCGTTCACGCTCGCGTCCAACGCTCTCGGGACCATCACGGACGCCCGCGCGATCGTCGAACGCGCACGCCGGGTCGGCGCGCTCGTGATCGCCGACGCCGTGCACTTCGCTCCGCACCGACTGATCGATGTCACGGAGCTCGACGCCGACGTGCTGTTCTGCTCGCCGTACAAGTTCTTCGGTCCCCACGCAGGGGTCATGTACGCGCGACGCGAGCTTCTCGACTCCTGGCATCCCTACAAGGTGCGTCCGTCGGACGACATCTCGCCATGGCGCTGGGAGACCGGCACGGCCAATCACGAGGGTATCGCGGGAGTGGGGGCGTGCGTCGACTACATCGCGAACCTCGTCCCGGGACAAGGTGACCGCAGAGCTCGGATCGTGAACTCGATGGAGGTCGCACACGAGCATCAGCAGCGCTTGACCACGCACTTCTTGAAGGGTCTTTCGGGCATCGAGGGCATCGCGCTCTACGGACCGGACGACAACGAGCGCACCTCGACCTTCGCGCTGCGCCTACGCGACCAGCATCCCGAGGACAGCGCGACAAGACTGGCGGAGCGGGGCATCTTCGTGTGGTCGGGCAACTACTACGCCCTTGCCGTGATGGAGGCGCTCGACCTCGAAGACTCCGGCGGCGCGGTGCGCATCGGTTTCTGTCACTACAACACCATCGAAGAGGTGGACCATGTGCTCGACGCGCTCGGGACCATCTCGCGCGTCCTCTAGGGCGGCGGACGGGCGGTTCGGCCGGCTGAGTTGCCGAACGACGACAGTATTTGTTGCCGTTGGGTAACTGGACGAGGCTAGACCGTCCGGTCTCACTAGGGGAGTGCCTGCCAGGAGGTGGCGCCGACATGCGCCCGTTGGCGACCCGCCAGCTTCTTGACTCGCCCGGAGTTCACGTTGACGGCGAGCACGGTGCCGGGGCCGTAGGTCAGCTTGTTCGAGTTGGGAGACCAGATGAAGTCGAAGACGTGTTTGACGTCGAGCGTTCGTTTGTCGTCGCCGTTGGCGTCGATGACCTTCACCTTGGATGGCCCGAATCCACCGGAGTTGATGAAGGCGATGCGGTCACCGTCGGGAGACCATCGGGCGAACAATGTGTCGAGCTTCTTGCCCCTGGTGAGGTAGCGCCCATTGGATCCATCGATGTCGGCCACGTAGAGCTTTGGATAGATGTAGAACCGCTTCGGTTTCGGGTTTCGTTCGGCCAACAGCAGGATGGAGGCGCCGTCGGGTGAGTAGTCGGGCTGCGTCTCGTTGCCGGGAAGGGAAAGGAGCGTGCGCTGGCCCGTGCCGTCGATGCCGATCTCGCAGATGTCGCTCCCTTTCCTTGTCGGGCACGCGTATGCGATCCGCTCGCCGTCGGGCGACCAGGTTGGCTCTGCGACCGAGTCCTCGGAAGTAGTCAGCCGCCTCCGGCCGCTGCCGTCGGCGTTGACCACATGCAGCACCGTGCCGCCCTCGTAGAGGTAGCGACGGGAGGTGAAGAGGATCTGTGACCCGTCGGGCGACCACGTCGGGTCGAGCTTCGCTCGGCGCCCAGTGGTCAGCGTGCGACGGTTCGATCCGTCGATGTCCATCGTATGGACCTGGCTACGTCTGTGCTCGTGGATGTAGGCAATGCGCGTGCCGTCGGGGGAGATCTCGGCTCGCTCCACATTTACGCGATTGAGAACCTTCCTCCGTCCCGTCCCGTCGGGCTTCATCGTCCGCAGGCCCTCTCGCTCCCTGACGTTCCCGTAGCGAAAGAACAGGATTCTGCCGTTGTCGCCGGGGAAGGTCTCACCCGCGCCCACCGGGACGGCGTTCCCCGTCACCACTAACAGCGCAACGACGAGCACTCTCAGGAGACGCGCCATTTCGAGCCCTCCCTCCCGTTTTGTCCGATTGGCATTCTCAGCCTAAGACCGGACGCGTCCCTATTTCGGCGGACCGGCTCGGTGAATCTGCTTGTGCCTGTGGTGAGGATTCCTGCATGCTGGGTGAGTCGGATGGCGTTGGGAGTCGTGATGCGAGAGATGGGTGCTGGAACACACACAAACGAGGCGAGTTCATCTCCGTCGCCGGCGCGCGAGCTCTCGGCCGGGATGCGCCACCTCCTGTTGATAGCGGGTGTGCTGGTCTTTCTAGCCGGCGTACAACTCTTCGTCTTCACCGAACGCACCGAGGAGTTCTTCTCGTGGACCATTGATCCATCGGCCACCGCGGCGTTTCTGGGGGCCGGCTACTGGGCCGCGGTCGCCGTCGAGTGGCTCGCCGCCGGGGAGAAGACGTGGGACAGGGCGCGCGTAGCGGTGCCGGCCGTGTTCGTCTTCACGACGCTGACGCTGGTGGCGACGTTGCTTCACCTCGAGATCTTTCATTTCGATTCGCCTGGACTTGGGACGCGCGCGGTGACGTGGATCTGGCTTGCTATCTATGTGCTCGTACCCGTCGTCATGGGCGCGCTGTGGTGGCGGCAGTCGCGCTCGGTTTCCGAGGATCCCTCTCGAACGGCCCCCCTGGCGACCTGGGTGAGGGCGGTCCTCGGTCTCTACGGAGTTGGTCTGCTCGTGCTCGGCATACTCATGTTCCTGCTCCCGGTGGAAACCGCCACCGCGTTGTGGCCGTGGACCCTGGAGCCGCTGTCCTCCCGAGCGGTCGCGGCGTGGCTGATCTCCATGGGCGTTCTCGCCGTCCATGCTCTGATCGAGAACGACTGGGTACGTCTCCGTCCGGCGGCCGGGGGCCTCGTGCTTCTGGGCTCGTTTCAGTTGTTCGCAATCATGCGCTACAGGTTCGAGTTCGAGTGGGGGGAAGGGCGCTCTTGGGTCTACCTCGCGGCGCTTGTGGGATTGCTCGTGCTCGGGCTCTACAGTTGGTTGAAGGTTGACGCCGCTCGCAGGAGCGCGTCGACTGGTGCGTGACCTCACCTTCTACCGCTTCCGCTCGGAATGGATCTTGGGCCGGTCGCGTAAAGCCGTCTTCGAGGTGCTCAGGGATCTGGAGGGCTACGTGGCGTGGTGGCCGGAGATCAAGGAGGTTCACAAGATCGGGGAGGGGCGCTTCGACGTTACAGCGCGCGCGCTTCTCCCCTACGAGCTGCGAATGGTGCTGTCGCAATCGGTGCTCGACGAGGACACGGGCGTCATCGAGGCAGATCTGAGCGGTCATCTCAACGGTTTCTCACGCTGGACTCTCACCGAGTTAAACGGGGCCACTGTCGCCGTCTTCGAGGAGGAGGTCACCACCGCGAAACGGCTGCTCAACTTGCTCGCGCCCATCGCCCGTCCCGTGTTTCGCTATAACCACACGCTCATGATGCGCCACGGACAGGCCGGGCTCCAGGACTTGCTCAGGATCTAGGTAAGAAGGCTATTAGCTCGTCGGGGACTGCCCCCACTTCGGTTGACTCGAGGGGTTGACAGTATTCACGCAGCATAAGCAACCTCGTGCACGGCTTCGAACTCGATCGGGGTGAGCTTGCCGAGAGCGCGGTGCCCGGCAGGTCGACGTCTTGCGGATAGAGGGTGATGTTCTTGAATGGTGACTGCCGTTGGCAGGAACGGCAGTCACTGTCGTTGAGCCCGGTGAGGTCCTCGGACGGCGTTCAGGGTGTTCAGTCGCGATGGCTTCAGGCAATCTCGCGCTTCCTAAAGGTGACCAGCGCGATGGAGGCCATAATCGCCCCGTAGATGAGCAACAATGCAGCCGCCGTCAACCGCGAACGGTCCAGATGGTTCACATCTTGGGGACCGATCAAGAAGAGGGCGAGATTGTCGCCGACCAGCCACCCCGACCAGGATGGCTTCAATCCCCGGATCAGACCTTCGACCGCGATCAGGTAGGCCATCCCCGCACCGAATGCCGCGGCGGTGTTGCGTCCGATGGTAGCGAGGGAGATCCCCAGGCCCGCGGCGAGGGCGGCACCCCCGCCGACACGCAGGAAGGTCCAGGCCTGGTCGCCAAGCCAGGCGCGATCGATCCCTTCCATCGTCCCGCGGATTGCGCCGGCGGGCAGCATCGCCACAGAAAACACCAACTGCAACATCAAGATCCAAGCGAACGCCACAAAGCAGGCAGAGATCATCTTGGCGGACAGCACCCGGTTGCGGCGCGGTTCCCATGTGAGTGTCGTGGTGATCCCCCTGCTGTGCCATTCGGCACCGATGGCGCTCGCACCGACGAGCCAAGCGAGCATACTGAGGGGGAAGGCAAGCGAGAATGCTATCCAGATCATCTCCTCGTAGCGAAAAGGTGGGTTCGACGCGAAGAATGCAATCGTGCCGGCGATGATCGAGCCCAGCACCACCAGCGCAGACAACCAGTGCAGGAGCCTTCGCCCGAGTAACCGCCTAATCTCGACAAGGACGAGGGTGCTCATGCGGCCGCGTCTTTCTGGGCACTCGTCAGCTCCAGGAAAACGGTTTCGAGATCGATGGTCTCGGGTCGCAGTTCATAGGGATAGATGCCTTCTTGCGCTAGTAGCATCGCTACATGGGGAGCGGCTTCGGGCGCGGCATCGACCAGAAGAGCGCCACCAACGACAGAGCAAGACATGCCGGCACTCACGAGAGCCTCGCGGGCGGCGCCGACCCGGTCAACGGTGACGTAGATTCGTCTGGAACCGCCCTTGGCCAAGACCTCGTCGACACGACCGGTGACAACACATCGCCCGGCCGACAAGATTGCCACACGATCGCAGGTGTGCTGGACTTCGGCGAGAATGTGGCTCGAAACGAGGATCGTCTTGCCTTCACCGCCAAGACGGCGGAGCAGATGTCGGACTTCCTTGATGCCGGCCGGATCGAGCCCGTTGGCCGGCTCGTCGAGAATCAAGACCTTCGGATCCTTCAGGACGGCGGCTGCGATCGCCAGACGCTGGCGCATGCCGAGTGAGTAGGAGCGGACCTGGTCGCGAGCTCGGTCGGCGAGCCCAACCAGCTCCAAGACCTCGTCGACACGGATACGCGGCAGTCTGCCCATGGCGGCGAGCAGATCCAAGTTATGGCGGGCAGAAAAGTTGGGAAACAGAGCGGGGCCTTCGACCAAAGAGCCAATGGAGCCGATTACCTTCGCAAGGTCCGTCGCGGGGTTCTGGCCGAGGATGGTACAGGTCCCCGCCGTCGGTTTCGAGAGGCCCAGGAGGCATCTAATCGTCGTGGTTTTCCCCGAGCCGTTGGGCCCGAGGAAGCCGAACACCCCGCCCTCGTCGACGCTGAGGTCGAGCCCGTCAAGCGCCACGACGGGCCGACCTCGCAGCCGGCGGTACTCCTTGCGGAGGCCGCGCGTCTCGATTACGTTCAACTCTCGTGTGACTCCACTAGGGCGCATCCGAAACGAGCTCCGGCGTCACCGGTGGCGCGCGTCAACGAGTCCGGTCCGAAGACGTTCTCGAGGTGCGAGTGGTAGCGCTCGCCGCCAGTGGGTGTTGCCGCCGGAATGTGGCCGAGGTTGTCGGGTCCGGCGTGGAGAACGACCGCACTTCCGTTGTCGTCGATCAGTTCGTCGAGCCCGAAGCGATCGGTTCGGAAGCGGAGCTTCGCAGTGCCGTCCTGGAGCACGAGAACCGGTGGCATGTCTCCGGCGTGACTGCCGTGGACGGACGCTTCTGGGTTGTAGTGGCCGCCTGCCGAGAAGAAGGGCACAGTTGCGCCAGTCGGATCTTTAGCCGAAGGGTCGCAGACGCCGATCGAATGTATGTGGAAGCCGTGAAACCCTGGAGCGAGGCCCCGGAAGCGTGCTTTCACGAGGACGGCCCCATCGTCATCCGTAAAGTTGATGTGACCGACGGTGGCGCCGCCCGTGTTTCTGACGGTTGCACGCAAATGCTTTCTGTGCGCGCCGGCGTTGGGCGCCGCCGAAAGGATCGCCGCCCCTACCGTTAGCGCCGCGACCACCAGCAGGATGCGAGTGCGTGACGAGCGTAGACTCATTGTTGCTCCCTTCGTCGAAGTAGGTCTTGCTCAGCCTCGCGCGCTGTGAACCGAAGCGAAATGGTGGAGCCACTACATGCGGCGGGGTCCCAGCACCCCCAACCGGAGTCAGCCAAGTTCGGACAGGAAGTACAGCACCGCCTTGACTCGGGAGTGCACGTCCTTTTCGCCCGACAGTTCCAACTTCGAGAACATTGAGTTGATGTGTTTCTCGACAGCGCGCTGGCTGAGAAAGAGCGTCCCGGCGATTGCGGCGTTCGTCTTACCTTGAGCCATCTCCGACAGCACTTCACGTTCGCGTGGTGTCAAACGATCCAGCGGTGAGCGCTCGGACCGAGAGCGTGCGGCGACGAGAGACTCCACAACCTTGGGATCGATGACCGATCCTCCGCGCGCGACTTCATTGATGGCGCCGACGAGCTGGGTGAGGTCCGAGAGTCGTTCCTTGAGCAAATAGGCACGTCCCTCCGACCCATCCTCGAGCAGCGCCAGCGCGTAGGCGGCCTCATCGTGCTGGCTGAGCACCACCACTCCCGTGCCGGGTGCAGTGGAGCGGAAAGCCGCGGCGGCCCGGATGCCCTCGTCCGTGAAGCTGGGAGGCATGCGGATATCGGTCAGCACGACGTCTGGTTTCACCTCCGCCACGGCGCTCATCAACGAGTCGAGATCCTCGCAGGCGCTCACCAGTTCGAGGTCAGGATGCATCTCGACGAGCCGCGCCACCCCCTGGCGGACGAGATAGTTGTCCTCGGCAATGACCAACCGAATCGTCATGCTAAGAGCATAGGGCCGTGACCTTTCCCAACGGGTGTGCCATCACCACGCCTGGGTTGGCGATCCCCCTTTCGTCCCTCCGCCGCCTCCTTCAGACTCGGTGAGTGAGGTTTTCCAGGAGAGACCTTCTCTTTTTCATCTTCTTCGGACTGGCTTTCTCAAGTGCGGTCTGCTGGCTGCTGTTGGGGCTTCTTCCAACAATCGCAGCGGCCGACCCCGATGTTCACCGGTCGCTGCACCGCTGGGGAGCCACGAACGGTGTGCTCGCGCAGCTTGCCGGCAACGCGGCACAGGCTTCGCATGGCACCGGTGCGACAGGGCAAGCGGTGCTGGATTTTGGTTTCAGTGTCGCCAATCTCGTTCTCGCCGTATTTGTGCTGCGTCTTCGTCCCTGTGACTTGACTGCCCGGCTGCTCGCACTTGGGATGGTCGGCGTAGCGGTCGCCTTCAACCTCAGAGGGCATGACGCACTACAGGTTGTTCCCGTGTCGTGGCTCGGGGGAATCGATATCTGGCATGTGCTCGTCCACGTTCTCTCGGGTCTGGCCTACCTCTTTGCATTGTTGTTGTTCCCTGACGGTCGCTTCGTGTCTCGGCGTCCGATCGTTCGCGCTTTCCGGATCCCGGTAATGTTCGTGGTCACCCTTATCTTCACCATGTTGTCGCTGTTCACTACCAATGACCACACTCTGGGGCTGGTGCTTGTGTTTGGCATCCTCGTTCCGGTGGCAGCGGTCGTGGCGCAGTTCGGCCGGCTGCGGGCGGCGAACGATCCAGAGACGCGCCAGCAGTCGCGCGTCTTGATGTGGGCACTAGTCACCGCGCTGGCCACCGCTGTACCTCTGATGTTCCTGACGACATCGAAGGATCAGGACCCAGGCGAGCGGCTGACCAACGAGGTCCAGCCTCTGGCCTCAGGGAGCTACTTCTTTCGCTGCGACCCTCATCCCGTCGACATGGTGGGATCGCTGGTCGTGACAGATGAGCCCGAGGCTCCGGTCAGCGCCGGGGTGACCGCACGCAGGAACCGGTTCGATACCGGTCGCATAGTTCTTGCGTCGGATAGGCGGACAACGATCGAGTTGACTAACTTCGATGCGGATCTCCACAATGTAGCCATCTACCGTGATGCAGCCGCGACCGATCCGGTATTCATCGGGCCAGAGATCTCCGGCGTGAACTCGGCAGCGTTCTCGTTTCGGCTCTTTCGCCTGATCTTTGCCGTCATTCCGATCGCTTTGATTATGGGATTGGTGCGATTTCGGTTGTGGGACATCGATCGCATCGTCAATCGAACACTCGTCTATGGAATTGTGGTCGGGGTGATCACACTCGCCTACCTTGCCCTGGTTGTCGGACTGGGAACACTGGTGGGAAGAGGAACACAGATCGACGTTGCACTTTCGGTTGTGCTCACCGCCCTTATAGCGATGATCTTTCAGCCGTTGCGCGAGCGCGCCCGGAGGCTCGCCAATCGGCTGATCTACGGCCGGCGCGCCACCCCCTACGAGGTATTGAGCAAGTTCTCCGATCGCGTCAGCGAGACATACGCCGTCGACGACGTGCTCCCGACCATGGCCCGTACGGTTGGCGAGGGAATGAACGCTTCACGAGTCGAGGTGTGGTTGCTCGTCGGAGACAAGCTCGTCTGCTCCGCAACCTGGCCGGAGATGGAAACACATTCGTCCGCCAAGCTGATCGACGGAAATGGGCTTCCTTCGTTCGGCAATTCAAGCCGAGCGATCGGCGTGACGCACGGTGGCGACCTGCTCGGCGCTATCTGCGTGACCAAACCACCCGGTGAGGAGCTGACCCCGATCGAGCAGCGGCTGTTGAGCGGTATTGCGTCGCAGGCGGGGTTGATGCTGCGTAACGTTCAGCTGGGGGCCGAGCTCAATGCCCGCATCGACGAATTGGGAGCCTCTCGGAAGCGAATCGTTTCCGCGCAAGATACGGAGCGCCGCCGAATCGAGCGAGATATCCACGACGGTGCTCAGCAGGATCTCGTCGCTCTCGGAATGAAGCTTCGGGTGGCGCAAGATCTTGTCGGTCGGGATCCCGACCGGTCTCAGCAACTGATGGAGGAGATCCAGAGGGACACTTCCGACGCCTTGCAGACACTGCGCGACCTCGCGCGCGGTATTTATCCACCGATACTTTCCGACAGGGGAATCGTGCACGCGCTGGAGGCCTACGCACTGCGATGTCCGGTCACCGTCGAGGTCCGAGGCACAAGTGTTGAACGGTATTCACGCGAGCTCGAGAACGCCGTGTATTTCTGCTGCCTCGAGGCGATTCAAAACGCCGTGAAGCACGCTTATGGCCCGATCGGTGTGACGGTGTGGCAACAGAACGCACACCTGGGGTTCGAGGTCGCCGACAGCGGGCCGGGATTCGTTTCCGGCGCGCATGCAGAGGGATCCGGCCTTCAGAACATTATTGATCGCGTTGCCGCGCTGGGCGGCACCCTTGAGATCGTCTCGCAACAGGGAACGTCGACGTTGGTGCGAGGGCGTGTCCCTGTCTCGCCCGCTCCGCAACCCTCCTCTCGAACTGGAAGGGGAACTCCCGCGCCGAGATAGCCGCGCTCGCGGTTCGGCCAACCGGGTTCCTCCGGTTTACGTGGTCGCGTGGGCAGGACGGTGTCGCGATCAAGTGCTGGATCGAGAGTTCTGTTTCTTTTCGCTTTTGAGCGCGCCGGCGAGTTCGTCGCGCGAGTTGATTCCGAGCTTTCGATAGGCGTTTCTCAGATGGAATTCGATTGTCTTAGGGCTCAGAAAGAGCTGCGCGGCTGCCTCGCGCGTTGTCTTGCCCTCCGCCAGGACCATCGCCACTTGAAGCTCCTGGGGAGTGAGTTGATAGATGGTGCCGACGTCGCGACGGCGAGCTACCTCGCCGGTTGCCGACAGCTCTGCGTGCGCGCGCTCCGCCCATGGCACAGCACCCAGCTCCTCAAAGCCTGAGATCGCCGCTCGCAACTGGACGCGAGCGTGCCTCTTACGTTTCGCCCGACGCAGCCGCTCCCCGTAGCAGAGCCGTGTGCGCGCCTGTTCGTATGTGTCGAGTGTAAATTCATGGTGTCCGAGAGCCTCGACGAAATGAGATTCGAGGGTCCCATCTTCGGCGAGCAGTCCGCGACACCTCGCCGCTCTCGCGAGAGACCAGGGTTGGCCTTTCTTCTCAGCTCTTCGGATGAAGTCGTCTGCAGCGCCCCGAGCTTTGAGATCGTCACCCGACCTGAGGCAGACCTCGACGAGTTCAGGAGCCGACGAGATATCTGGGTCGGCAACGCCGAGATCCTTCAAGAGACTCTCCTTCTCCTCGAGAAGCACGAGCGACTCACCTGTTCGACCCGCTCCGAGCTCCAGGTCCGCCATGGCCCCGAGCACCCAGACGCGGAAGAAGTCGAGACCGAGCTTCTCACCTAGTACGAGCGCCTCCGCTGCGTGGGCACGGCACTGTTCCTCTTGACCTCGGCGCGCCTCGACGCAGACAAGCCCCGAGAGCGACGCACAGATCTGCTCCAGCTGGCCGGTCTCGCGAGCTATCGCGATGGCCTCGTTGTACTGCGCCTGCGCGGCGAGCCACCGATCGCTGGTTGCCGCGTCGCGCGCGGAGACGAACAGCGCGAAAGGCAGGGCCCCCACGGCGGACCGGGATCTGGCCGCTTGAATCGCGCGGTCTATCAGCGCGCGCCCGGTCTGCGCCTCCCTCAGCCACAGCGGGCCAAGCGCGGCCCACGACAGCAGGTGTGGGTCCTCGCCCAGAACATCCGAGCGATCGATGATCTCCAACGCAGTTCGAATTAGCTCTGCTCCCTCGGCCCCCTCACCGTTGTAGATGAGAGCGGTACCGAGGGCGAGGCCGGCAAAGGCCCTTTCTCGATCCCCCGCATTGTCTGGCAATCCGCCCCAGGATGCGCGAGCGGCTTCCAGCATCGTCACCGGCCTGCCCGCATAGACACACGCATCGGCCGCCTCGGCCCGCATGATGACAGCCCTGCAGGGATCGATTGCCTCGATGTGGGAAGCTCCCTCAAAGAGGATGTCGTAGCCTTCCATCACCGACCCGGTGCGCATCGTGACCTCTCCACGCAAGTGCAGGGCCTCAGCGCGCAACTGATCGTCGGAGCTGAGCTCGAGAGTCTTGTCCAGCAACTCTGCACTTCGTTCCGACTGACCCGCGAGCCAGGCGCTGTCGGCCGCCGAAAGCAAACGCCGTGAACGGGGCTCCGCGTCCGGCGTGAGCTGGGAAGCGCGCTCGAACGCCGCCGCGGCCGCGTCGTACGCGCTCCGCTTGCGCGCCCGCAGGCCGGCTTGCTCCAGCTCTGCGGCCGTCGACTCGTCTGCTCCGAACGAGGCCGCCGCTAGATGCCAGACCCGATGGTCCCTATCCGGGTCATGTACTAAGGCGTCGGCTATCGCTCGGTGGACGGCCCTCCGTTCGTCGGGCGGGCAGGCATGGTAGACGGCGGACCGAAGCAGCGGGTGGCGAAACTCCAAGCGCGTATCGGTTACGGAAACCAGACCAGCCCGTTCCACCTCCTCTAGTGCGGCCACGTCGATTTCGAACGCTCTGGTCGCGCCTTGAATGATGCGCAAGTCGCCGTTGTCGACGGCTGCAGCAATCACAAGACAGCGGCGTGCCGGTTGGGAGAAGGCGTCGGCCTGACGTAGAAAGGCTTCTTCTACGCTTGTTTGTAGGGGAAGCGGCCCCGTTGGAGAATCGGCGCCCAGTTTCGGGAGTTGTGTCGCCAGCTCCACCAGCGCGAGGGGATTGCCCGCCGTCGCCTGAAACAGACGATTGGCGATGCCCGAAGGAACGGCGTGGGCTGAGTGACGACCGACCAGCTCCGCGGAAGCTTCTCGATTTAGACCGGCGAGCACGAGCTGTGGCAGCCCGGACTCTTCGAGAGCCACTTTCGTGTCCATGCGACAAGAGAGGAGAACCCCAATCGGGTCGGCCACGAAGCGTCTGGCGGCGAACAGGATCGCGGCGGCGGAAGCGTCGTCGAGCCAGTGAGCATCGTCGACGAGGACGAGAAGTGGTCGCGCTTCGGCGTGAGCCGCCAGGATGCTCAGGGTCGCGGCTCCGATGACGAACCGATCCGTCTGGAGCGAGGGCCCCAGCGCGAGTGCACTTCGGAGAGCCGAGGCCTGTGGATCGGGGATGCGATCCAGCTCTTCGTGCAATGGATGAAGGAGCTCCAGTAGTCCCGAAAAGGGGACCTCTGCTTCGAGTTCAATACCACGCGCGCGCAGAACGGACATATCACCCGCCCGACCCGAGGCGTATCGAAGCAGAGCCGTCTTGCCGATACCGGGCTCTCCGGTCACAACCAGAACGCCGCTCATCCCGGTTCTGGCATCTGCCAAGAGCCGGTCGACGCGCGCACACTCCGGCGATCGTCCAAGCAGCATTCCTCGATCCTAGGTCTCCCTGACCAGGAGATCTCGTTGCCCGAAAAAATCCTAGGGGGGGTACCCGGATGCGATGGGCGCGCGCCATCCCTAGAGTCCGCGACGTTGCAGTTGGACTTTAACCGAAAGGAGAGGAATGGCACTGACTCAAGAGAAGGCGGCGGGGTCGGGACTCGTGTACGACCTCACAGGCACGCTGCTCGAAGCGTGCTCCTGCGGAGTGCTGTGCCCCTGCTGGATAGGGGAGGACCCCGATCAGGGCACGTGCGATGCGTTCATCGCTTACCACTTCGACGCGGGAACGATCCGGGGAGTGGACATCGGCGGGCTATCGATGGTCAACGTCGCCCAGATTCCCGGCAACATTCTCACTCCAGGGAGCTGGAGAGTGGTCATTTTCGTCGATGAGCGAGCCACCGACGAACAACTCGACGCGCTCGTCGCGGCCTACGGCGGCAAGTTGGGAGGGCCTCTCGCCGACCTCGCCGGCCTCGTCGACGAGGTCGTGGACGTCAAGCGTGTTCCCATTACGCACGAGATCAGAGACGGGAAGGGCAGCCTCAGGGTGGGCGACTTCCTATCGGCTGAGATGGCTCCCTACGCCGGACCTACTGGGAAGACGACGACGCTGCGGGACTCGCTGTTTTCGACGGTTCCAGGGTCGCCCGCCTACGTCGGTAAGGCATCGAAGCACGAGGTAAACCTGCCCCAATACGGGATGGTGTGGAGCTTCGAAGATCGCAACGCGATCCAGTCCGACTACCGCATCACGCACGAGGTCGCCTGAGATGCAGGCGGCTGCGGCTCGTCGTGCGCCCATCGTGATCTACCTTGCGGTGGCGCTTGCGTGGGTCGTCGCAATTAGCGCGCAGGTCACCGGTCAGTCGGAACTCGTGCATCACGATTTCTTGGTCGAGGGCGGCCTCCCTCCGGCGGCCGCCCTCGGACTCTTCGTCGCCGCATGGCAACTGATGATCGTGGCCATGATGCTGCCGTCGAGCCTTCCGATGATCCGTCTCTACTGGTCGGCTGCACACTCGCAAGATCGTCCCATCGCGGCCCTAGTGGTCTTTCTCGGCGGATATGCACTCGTGTGGACCGGTTTTGGCACCCTTGCCTTATTGGCCGATCTCTTGCTGCACCGCCTTGTCGAGTCGTGGGACTGGCTGGCGATACGACCACAGCTCATCTCCGGCGGTGTGCTGGTGATTGCAGGCGCGTTTCAGTTCTCGAAGCTCAAAGACCGTTGCCTGACGGAATGCCGGCATCCGGGCATCTATCTGATGCGGCACTACAGGAGGGGAGTGAGGCAGGCCTTTCGGCTCGGTCGTGAGCACGGTCTGTTCTGTCTCGGCTGCTGCTGGGCGTTGATGCTGGTGATGTTCGCGGCCGGGGTTGCGAACGTCGCGTGGATGGCGGCCCTCGCGGCAGTGATGGTGTACGAGAAGGTCGGCCGACAGGGGCGCGCGCTGACTTCTGCGATCGGTGTGGCGCTGCTCGTCGTAGGACTGGTCGTTCTGGTAGCGGGTTCGGGTCCGGCGGTATCGTGAATAACGCGGACTTGATTCGGAGGTCGACCGTGAGAGCCGGGCCCAAGCGCAAGCAGGAGCAGACTCGGGCCTGTTATCCGGACACCGAAGGCTTCGTCGAGCGCAACGGTGTGCGGATCTTCTACGAGGTCTACGGCGAGGGCGAACCAACGATCTTCTTGCTACCGACTTGGTCGATAGTTCACTCACGATTCTGGAAGATGCAGATCCCTTACTTGGCGCGGCATTTCAGAGTCTTGACCTTCGATGGCCGTGGCAACGGTCGCTCGGACCGCCCGCTTGGATCGGATGCCTACGCAGAGAGTGAGTTCGTTGCCGACGCCCTCGCGGTGATGGATGCGACCGGGACAAAGAAGACAGCGCTGGTGTCGCTGTCACTCGGGTCTCAACGGGCGTTGCTGCTTGCGGCCGATTACCCGGACAGGGTGACAAGTGCCGTATTCGTGGGGCCCTCGCTTCCGATCGCGCCCGGCTTCGAGGAACGGGCGGTCGCCGTCGGCAGGTTCGAAACGGTGCTTCCAACAGATGAAGGCTGGGCCAAGTTCAACCGGCATTACTGGCTCAAGGACTATCGAGGTTTCCTTGAGTTCTTTTTTTCTCAGTGCTTCACCGAGTCTCATTCGACCAAGCAGATCGAGGATTGCGTGGGTTGGGGGATGGAGACGACCCCGGAGGTCTTGGTCGCAACCCATGGTGCGGAGGGCTTCCAGGACAGAGACGAAGTTCTCGAGGCATGTGCACGGGTCCGCTGCCCCGTGCTGGTGATTCATGGGTGCGAGGACGCTATAAGTCCGCACGAGCGCGGGCGACAGCTCGCGGAGGCTACGGGCGGTTCTCTCGTTTCGATCCAGGGTGCCGGCCACATACCGCTTGCTCGCGATCCGGTGAAAGTCAATCTCCTCCTGCGTGACTTCATTGCGCCGCGACCTCCTCGCCCGCTGTGGACGCGCGGCAAGCACAGGCCCAAGCGCGCGCTGTTTGTCTCATCGCCAATTGGACTTGGGCACGCCCGGCGCGATGTTGCCATCGCCAAAGAGTTGAGGAAGGTGGTGCCGGATCTCGAGATCGATTGGCTGGCGCAGCATCCCGTGACGCGAGTCCTCGAGGCCGAGGGAGAGAGGATCCATCCCGCCAGCCGTCACCTCGCCAACGAGTCCGGTCACATCGAGAGCGAGTCGGCCGAGCACGACCTTCACTGTTTCCAGGCCTGGCGACGGATGGACGAGATCCTCTTGTCCAATTTCATGGTCTTCCACGACCTCGTGGACGAGGAGCTGTACGACTTGTGGATTGGGGACGAGGCCTGGGAGTTGGATTACTACCTACACGAGAATCCAGAAGAGAAACGCGCAGCCTACGTTTGGTTGACGGACTTCGTGGGATGGCTTCCCATGTCGGACGGCGGTGACCGTGAAGCGTTTCTGACCGCTGACTACAACGCGGAGATGATCGAGCACATCGCCCGTTTTCCTCGCGTGCGCGACCGCTCCATCTTCGTTGGAGCCCCCGAGGATGTCGTGCCCGAGCGCTTCGGTCCCGATCTGCCCTTCATCCGCGACTGGATGGACGAGAACTACGATTTCTCAGGCGGATACATCACCGGTTTCGACCCTGATGACTTCGCCGATCGAGAGCGTCTGCGCGCCGAAGAAGGTTTTGCACCGGACGAAAAGGTGTGCATCGTCACCGTGGGTGGCTCGGGGGTGGGCGGGCATCTGCTTCGCAAAGTGATAGCGAGCTTCCCCGAGGCCAAGCGACTGGTTCCGGAGCTTCGCATGGTGGTAGTTGCCGGCCCCCGCATCGACCCCGAGTCCCTGCCCACAGCCGACGGCCTCGACGTCCGGTCATATGTGCACGATCTGTATCGTCAGCTGGCTGCATGTGACCTGGCCGTTGTGCAGGGTGGACTCTCAACCTCGATGGAGCTGACCGCCAACCAACGGCCCTTTCTCTACTTCCCCCTGCGTCATCATTTCGAGCAGAACTTCCATGTGCGTCATCGCCTCAACCGCTACGGAGCGGGCCGCTGCATGAACTTCGATGAGTCGACGCCTGAAACGATTGCCCGCACGATCGCTGAGGAGATCGGGCGGGATGTCAGCTACAGAGACATCGAGAAGGGCTCCGTCGAGCGCGCGGCCCAAAGCATTGCGGAGCTGTTGTAAGCGGACCAGATTGCGCTGCTCGCCCTCCCTGACCCCTGAGTGGTCCAAAGGGCTGGTTTAGGAGAGTCTAAAAGTAGGATTAGTCTGCACTTGACTAATTAGGGCATCAAGCCTAAGTTTTTCTCATGATGGGTCAACCGGCATCTCAAGCCGTTCCGACCTACCTGAAGCCGTCGAGGTCGCAACCATCGCTATGGGCTGTCAGCGACGGCGAGGTGGCGGCACCTAAGGCGCTGTCCCAGGAGATCGCGGAGGCGATATGGGTCCAATAGAGCGATCGTTCGCACGGCACAGGAAGTCTGGCGGTATCGATCGGCGCAGGTTCCTTCGGCGTCTGGGCGCAACCTCGGCACTTGGGGGAGCAGCGGTTCTGGGTGGCCACGAGGTCCTGCACGGCGCTGGCCTACTCGCCCACGCGCAGGCGCAGGAACACAGTGGAGCTCAGGGCGGCCACGGCACCAACGGGCACCTGGGTGGCACCGTGGGGGAAGTCGACAACGCCCGCAACGGCTTCGACCCGCACGAGATCCTGACCGATTTCGACGGTGGTGAGGTGTCCAAGGACAGTAGCGGGCGCACCGTACGCGAGTACGAGTTCGTGACCATTGACAAAGAGATCGAGGTCGCGCCGGGCGTGTTCTTTCCCGCCTGGACCTACAACGGACGGGTGCCGGGTCCGACCATCCGGGCCACCGAGGGCGACCGCCTCCGGGTCAAGTTGGTCAACGCCTCAGAGCATCCCCACACCATTCACTTTCACGGGTTCCACTCGGCTTCGGTGGACGGCATCCCCGGAGCGGGGGAGGCGCTGCCGGGAGAGAGCT